>NZ_CP125655.1:951897-1269196 GCF_030053835.1 Cellulomonas sp. ES6
CGCGCAGACCCAGGCCGGCGCCACCCTCTCCCGTCAGCCAGGTCACGGCGTCCTGCGCGTCCTCCACGGCCGCCGGGAACGGGTGCTCGGGCGCGCGCCGGTAGTCGAGGCTGATGACCGGCAGCCCCGAGCACCGGGCGAGCTCGGCCGCCGTGTGCTCGGCCGTGTCGAGGTCACCGAGCACGAAGCCGCCACCGTGCACCCAGACCGCGAACCCCGCGCCGGGGGCGGAGACGCTGTGCGGCCGGTAGAGGCGGGCGGCGATCGAGCCGGCCCGGGTCGGCACGGACAGCTCCGAGCGCTCGACCCCCGGCGCCGGCACGGGCCCGAACTGCCCGGTGTCCGCCGCGCGCATCCGCCGGGCGGTCGTCACGCGCTCGGCGTGCGTCCCGCTCGGGAACGTCTCGGGCGGCGCCGACGGGTCGGGCTGCGGGGGTGCGTCGACGAACTCCGGGTCCAGCTCCACGACCAGCGAGGTTACCGCGCCGGACCCCTCGCGGACCCGCATCCGCGCCCGCACCCCTCACCCAACCCCGCACCCACCTCGCACCCGTGCCCACCCCCGCACCCCGCACCCACCCCCGCGCACCTCACCCAGCCCCGCACCCGTGCCCACCACCCGCACTCGCACCCGTACCCCCGCGCCGAGAGTCCAGGACACGCCGTGTGTGCACGCTCGTCCCGGGCATGTCCTGGACTCTCGGTGATGCCCCGCGGGCGTGCGAGGCCAGCACGGACGCGCGCACTCACGCGCGCGCCCACCACCCGCACTCCGCACTCGCGCCCCCGCGCCGAGAGTCCAGGACACGCCGCGTGCGCGTGCTCATCCCGGGCGTGTCCTGGTCTCTCGGCGACGCCGCGCGGACGTGCGAGGGCAGCGCGGAAGGGGCGAGAGTCCGGGGCGCGCGGGCTCGATCGGGGGCGCGCGGGACGAGTGAGACAGGGCGAGGGCCGGGCGCGCGGGGCCCGTCAGGGGCGGGGCGGCTCGATCGTCACCGGGAGACCCCAGCGGCTGTACCGCTGCACCGTCGTCGTCTGGATGCCGCCGACGTCGACCGTCGCCTGGTTGCCCGCGACCGTGTGGTCCGACCCCAGCCAGACGACCATCTCGACGACCCGGGCGCCGAGCGCGTCGAACGGCTCGGTCGCCTCCAGCCGCCAGGCGTGCAGCCCGGTGCCGTCCTCCTGGGTGAGGACGTCCTGGTCGGGCTGCACCTCCCAGCCGACCGAGCCGATCATGGCCGCGGTCATCGACGGGTCCGCGGCGGCGCGGTACGCCTCCCCGACCGTCGCGGCGAGCAGGGCCTGCGGGTCGCTGCTGGTCAGGTCCCCGCGGACCCAGACGCCGTCGAACGTGACCCACGCCTCGTCCTGCGTGAGCACGAACTGCCGCGGGCCCTCGCTGGTCGTCATCGTCCCCGCCATCTCGGGCCGCTCGCCGTAGACGAAGTCGACCTCCGCCGAGTCCGACCCGGACTCCAGGTGCTCGTGCCCGGTCCCCGCGGCGGTCGAGAACGCGACCACGCACGCCGCGAGCACATCGCCCGGCACGGCGGCGCCGGGTGAGAGGTCGACGTCGTCGCACTCCGACGGGGCCACGACGCCGGGGGCCGCTGCGGCCGGCGGCGCACTGCTCGGGGCTGCGGGGGGCGACGACGGGGAGGCGGTCGAGGCGCCCGGCTCCGGCGACGCGGTTCCCCCACCGCAGGACGCGAGCAGCAGGACGGCGGACAGCGCGACGGCGGCGCGGACGGGTCGGGTCACGGCCCCGAGGGTAGGGGCGAGCTCCGGGACGCGCACGGGTGTCCCACCCCGGACACCCGCCCGCGGATCACGAGGCGACGCCGGCCGGTCGGGCTGGTCCTGCCGTTCCTGGTCCCCACGCCACCCCGTTCGAGTGAACGCCGAGAACGACGATCAGTGGGGAATCAGGTTCCTCCCGTGCGCGATCTCCGCCCTGACGCTCGATCCACTGCGCGCCCTCCGCGCCCGACCGGTCCCCTATCCGCCGGGACGCCACCGGGCGTCATCGTGGCTCTCTTCGCGTTCAACGAGCCTGAATGCGCGCACACCCGGCGCGTCGAGGTGCGTCCTCGGCGCAGCCATGATGCCCACCCTCCGGGGACGGAGTGTCCCCTGGAACCCGGGGCGAATTCCTTCGCCCGTCTGGTCGGTCACCGCGCAGGAATCGACGCAGGAGCCATTTGCTCAATCGCTCTGACCTGCGCAATCATCCGCCCATGACGATGACGTCCGCGCGGAAGACCGGTGCATGGGCCGCTGCCCTGCTGCTCGTGCTGGCTGCGTGCACCGGCGGCTCGGACGCCGCTGCGCCGACGCCGACGCCCACCCTGGTCGCACCGGGTGGCTCGGGCACCATCGACCTCGACGACCGCACGTTCACCCTCGACGTCCCCTCCGGCTATGACGCCGCCGAACCTGCGCCCCTGGTCGTGTCGCTGCACGGCTACTCGGAGGTCGGAGAGAGCACGGCCACCTACCTCGGCCTGCGGGACCAGTCGGAGGCGAAGGGCTACCTGCTCGCCTACCCGGAGGGCCTCGTCGACAGGGCGGGCAAGCAGTACTGGAACGCGACAGGCGCCTGCTGCTCCTTCGACGGTGTCGACCCGGACGACGACGGCTTCCTGACCAGCGTCATCGAGACGATCCGGGCGCAGTACGCGGTGGACGCGAAGCGGGTCTTCGTCATCGGCCACTCGAACGGCGCGTTCATGGCGCTGCGCATGGCGTGCCACCACCCCGACCTGATCGCTGCGGCCGTGTCGGTCGCCGGAGAGAACGACGTCGACCCGTCGGCGTGCGCCCCGGGCCAACCCGTCAGCGTCCTGCAGGTGCAGGCCGACACCGACGAGGTCATCAGCTACACGGGCGGCAGTGTCGGCCCGGGGGATCCTTATCCGGGGGCTGAGCAGACGGTCGCGGACTGGCGAGCGATCGACGAGTGCGAGGACAGCGCGACACAGGGCACCGCGGACTACGACTCGACGCTCGCCGGCCCCGAGACCGTGACGAGCAGCTGGTCCTGCTCCCAGGGCACCGAGGTCGGTCTCTGGACGATCGTGGGCGGCAAGCACGGTCCGACGTGGTCGGACGCGTTCGCCCCTGACGTGACCGACTGGATGCTGGCGCACGGAAAGGCCTGACGTCGGGCGTGGGTCGGCCTGAAGGGGGCCCGGCCGACGCCGGACGACGGGATCTGTGACATCCGCGAGGTGCTCCTGGGCACCTCCGCGCGCCCCGGGACCACGCCGATCCAGGTCGCAGCGCACGACGGCACGTCGCGGTCCTCACGTGTCATCACATGCCAAGAGGCCACGTCCGGGCCCTGTCTCCAGGATGCCGGCGTGGCCTCTGACCTGCTACGTCGGTGGAGCTGAGGGGACTCGAACCCCTGACCCCCTGCATGCCATGCAGGTGCGCTACCAGCTGCGCCACAGCCCCGTGATCAGGCCCGTAGACCGTCACACCACCCGCTGAGCGGGCGACCTGAACTCTACTCGACGCCTCGCCCGGACGCGAATCGGCAGGTCACGCGGGGTCTCGCACCTCTTCGTCCATCGTCGGCGCGGGGCGGTCGGGGCCGGCGTTCCAGTCCGACGACGCGTGCACCGGGCCGACGTTCAGGGCCTCCAGGCGCCACGCCAGGCCGGACCCGGGGCGCCCGGGCTGCAGCTCCGTCCAGTGGGCGTTCGACATGCCGGAGATGCCCTTCCACGTCGGAGGCAGCCCGAGCATCCCCACGACGCCGAGGGTGATCGCCGCGCCGTGCGACACGACGACGAGCGTGTCGTCTCGCTCCAGCGCGCCGGCCAGCTCCGTGACGCCCTCGACCATGCGGGCGAGCACGTCCGCGCGCGTCTCCGCGCCGACCCGCTCCGGCTCACGGCCCGACACCCACGCGGCGTGCTGCTCGGGCCAGCGCTCCGCGATCTCCGCGGACGTCATGCCCTCCCACTCCCCGAAGGACCGCTCACGCACCCGCGTGTCGGTGTGGACGGGCAGGCCCGTGCGGTCGGCGAGCGCCTGCGCCGTCTCCCGCGCGCGCCCGAGGTCGGACGACACGATGCGGGTCGGGGCGTACCGGCTCGCGAGCGCCGCCGCGGCGGTCTCCGCCTGCCACCGGCCGACGTCGTCCAGCGGGATGTCGGACTGGCCCTGCAGCCGCGCGCTCGCGTTGTGGGCGGTGCGGCCGTGGCGCCAGAGGACGACGCGCCCGGCGGTCACTCCCCCGCCTCGGCTCCCTCGGGCGTCCCGTGCACGTCCGCCGGGAGCTCGATGACCGGGCAGTCCTTCCAGAGCCGCTCGAGCGCGTAGTAGACGCGGTCCTCGGCGTGCTGCACGTGCACGACGACGTCGCCGAAGTCGATGAGGACCCAGCGGCCCTCCTGCTTGCCCTCGCGGCGCAGCGGCTTGGCGCCGAGCTTGTGCAGGGACTCCTCGACGGCGTCGACGATCGCGCCGACCTGCCGCTCGTTGGTGCCCGACGCGATGACGAACGCGTCGGTCAGCACGAGCTGGCCGCTCACGTCGAGGGCGATGATCTCCTGGGCCTTGAGGTCGGCGGCAGCACGGGCTGCTGCGACGGTGAGCTCGACGGCGCGGTCGGATGCCGGCACGGCACTCCTCGGTTCGATGGGGTGGGGCAGGTCAGGGTGCGGCGCTGGTGGCCGCGAGCGCGACGGCGGGGACCGACGGCCCGGCGGCCGTGGCGCTGTCCGACGCCGTGTTGGCGACGAAGATGATGAGGAAGCCGAGCACGAACGCCACGACCGCCAGGATGATCCACTGCAGCCACGTGAACGGCAGCGGCCGGCGCAGGCGCTCGGGCTGCTCCGGCTCGTCGTCGGCGTCCTCGGTGACCGACGCGGGCACCAGGGTGCCGGTCGGGTCGGTCTGCTCGGCCTCGGGGACCGGCGCGGGAGCCATCGCCTTGAGCAGGCTCTGCCACTGCGGCACCGGGACGTCGTCCTCGTCCGACGCCTGCTCCGCGGCCGGGGCGGGGCTCGCGGCGGCGGGAGGGAGCGACGCCCACGGCGACGGGGCCGGAGCCGGTGCGCCGGGCGCGGCACCTGCGGACGGCGGAGCGGCGGCGCCCGTGGCCGCGGGGCCGGCGGGGCTCGCCGGACGCGTCCCGGCAACCGGCGCCCCGGACGCGGACGGCGCGCCGGGCTGCGGGGCGGGCGACCACGACCGGGGTCCCGGCCGGCTCCCCGCCGCGGCGTCGGGTGCGGACGTCCGGGACCCGGGCTGCCCGGGACCCTGCGGCGCGCCGGAGACCGGTGCGGCGGGGGTGACGGCGGTCGGGGGTGCAGCCGGCGCGACGCCGCCGGACGGCACCCACGCGCGCTCCTGCCCCGCGGGTCCGCTCCCGGCGCGGCTCCCCTGCGCGGGGGCGACGGGTGCGGGCCGGTCGGCCCAGCGGGCGGCGCGGTCGGGTCGGGGCGGCACGGCACCCGCGGGGGTAGCGCCAGGCGCCGGGGCACCTGCGGCCGAGGGGCCGGCGGCCACCCCGGGACGCCCGGCGGGGTCGGGGCGCGCGGGCGTCGGGGCGGCCGGACGCGATCCGGCGGCCGGTGCCTCCGGCCGAGGCGCGGCAGGCGCGGCAGGCGCAGCAGGCCGTGGTGCGGCCGTGGGGGCGGCGTCCCGGCCGCCGGACGCAGCGGCCCGCGGCTCCGTCCCGCCGGGCGCCGTCCCCGGGCCCGCGGTCGCGTCAGGGGCCGAGGCGGTGCGGATCGAACGGCGCGTGCGCGCGGGTGCCTCCGGCTGCAGGCCCGGCACCTGGTAGGGCGTCGACCCGCCCGGGCGGCCGTCGGGGCCGACCGCGGAGACCGGGCGGTTGCGCAGGGCGCGGCGCGAGGCCACGGCTGCTGCACCCGCCCCGCCGGTCGCCGCGGCACCCGGGGCACCGGGTGCGCCGGGGGCGCTCCCCGTCGACGGCGCCTCGCCGGCCCGGCTCGTGCCGCGGGCGGGCGTCGCCTCACCACCGCCCGCCGCACCGGCTCCCGCCGGCACGTCGGGGCGCACCGCGGGAGCGGGGAACCGGACGCCGCCGCGGCGCGGGCGGCACCGGCGGCGGGCTGCACGGGGAACCGGGGCGCCCGGCGTCGGCCGGCGTCCCGCCTGCTGCGGCCGCCTGCTCCGCCGCGCGCCGTGCGGCCTCGCGCTCCCGCAGCTCCCGACGGGTCAGCGGCATGCCGGGTGTGCTCATGACTGACTTCCTCGGTACAGACCGTGCTTGGCGATGTACTGGACGACCCCGTCCGGGACGAGGTACCAGACGGGCTTCCCGGCGCGCGCGCGGCGCGCACGTCGGTGGACGAGATGGCCAGCGCCGGGATCTCCCACTGGCTGACCCGGTCGGACGGCAGGCCGTCCGTGGACAGGGCGTGGCCGGGCCGGGTGACCGCGACGAACTGGGCGCGCTCGAAGAGCTCCGGGGAGTCCTTCCAGGTGAGGATCTGCTCGATGGCGTCGGCGCCGGTGATGAAGTACAGGTCGGTGTCGGGCCGCTCGTGCGCCAGGTCCCGCAGCGTGTCGACCGTGTAGGTCAGGCCGGGCCGGTCGATGTCGACGCGGCTGACCGTGAACCGCGGGTTCGACGCGGTCGCGATCACCGTCATCAGGTAGCGGTGCTCGGCGGGCGTGACCTCGACGTCCTGCTTGAACGACGGGGCGCCCGTCGGGACGAACACGACCTCGTCCAGGTCGAACTGCGCGGCGACCTCGCTGGCGGCGACGAGGTGGCCGTGGTGGATCGGGTCGAACGTGCCGCCCATCACCCCGAGCCGGGATCGTCGCTGCGTCATCGGTGGCGGGTCCCTCGCGGCCGGTCAGTCGTGGCGGGTGCCGACGCTCCGGAAGGCGAACGTCACGAGCAGCAGGGCGATGAGGACGCCGAAGCCGGCGATGCCGAAGACGACGGGCTCGAAGGGCAGCTCGACGGTCTGCTCGGCGGCGGCCTCGGCGGCGCGCAGCGCAGCGTTCACGTGGTCCTCCCGGGAGGGGTCGAAGTGAGGGTCCAGTGTCGCACGTCCGGCGGGTCCCCGTCAGGGACGGACGTGCCCGTCGCCGTGCACCACCCACTTGGTGGTGGTCAGCTCGGCGAGCCCCATGGGGCCGCGGGCGTGCAGCTTCTGGGTGGAGATGCCGATCTCGGCGCCGAGGCCGAGCTGGCCGCCGTCCGTGAACCGGGTGGACGCGTTGACCATGACGGCCGCGGAGTCGACCTCGGCCACGAACCGCTCGGACGCGGCGAGGTCGCGCGTGACGATCGCCTCGGTGTGCCCCGACGACCAGGTGCGGATGTGCTCCAGCGCGGCGTCGAGGTCGTCGACCACCCGCACGGCGAGGTCGAGCGACAGGTACTCGGTCGCCCAGTCCTCGTCGGTGGCCGGCACGACGTCCAACCCCGCGGGCGCGAGGCCCGCGGTCGCGGCGTCGCCGTGCACCGTGACCCCGGCGTCCGCGAGCGCGGTCAGCGCCGACGGCAGGAACCCCGCGGCGGCGTCACGGTGGACCAGCAGCGTCTCCGCCGCGTTGCAGACGCCGACGCGCTGCGTCTTCGCGTTGAGCAGGATCGGCAGGGCGACCGCGGGGTCGGCCGTGGCGTCGACGTACACGTGCACGTTGCCGACGCCGGTCTCGATGACCGGCACGGTGGCCTCGCGCACGACGGTCCGGATCAGGTCGGCGCCGCCGCGCGGCACCAGCACGTCCACCAGGCCGCGGGCGTGCATGAGCGCGACGCCGCCCGCGCGGCCGTACGCGTCGATCGACTGGACGAGGTCGGCGGGCAGCCCGCGGGCCTCGAGGGCGGCCCGCAGCACCGCGACGATCCGCTCGTTGCTGCGCGCGGCGGCCGACCCGCCCCGGAGCACCACCGCGTTGCCGCTCTTCAGCGCGAGCCCGACGGCGTCGACGGTGACGTTGGGCCGCGCCTCGTAGATCATGCCGACCACGCCCATCGGGACCCGGAGCTGGCGCATCCGCAGGCCGTTCGGCAGCGTGGAGCCGCGCACGACCTCCCCGACCGGGTCGGGCAGCGCCGCGACCTCCCGCAGGGCGTCCGCGATGCCGGCGATCCGCTCGGGCGTGAGCGTGAGCCGGTCGAGCAGGCCGGCGGACGGACGTGCCCTGCTCGCGACCGCGGGCCACGTCCTCGGCGTTCGCCGTCACGATCGCGTCGGCGTCCGCGACGAGCGCGTCCGCGAGCGCCCCGAGCGCGGCGTCCTTCGTGGCCCGGGTGGCCACGGCGAGCGCGCGGGCGGCGACCTGCGCGCGCCGGGCCACGGCGAGCACCTGCTCGGTGACGTCGGGCTGCGTGCCGCTCCCCGGTGCCGGGGCCGCGTCGAGGTGCTGCGCCCCGTCGGTGGCCGGGGCGTCGAGGGAGGTCGTCATCGCACCAGGGTAGTCCCGGGCGCCGGACACGCCCCGGAGCCGTCCGGGGGCTGGTCGGGCGGCCGCCGACGCGCCCGGCCCACCGCGCCCGCCCCGGCGCCCCGCTCCGCGCTCAGCGCCGCCGGCGCACCAGCACGAGGTCGTCCCGGTGCACGAGCTCCCGGTCGTACCCCTCCCCGAGGTCGGCACGCAGGTCCTGCGTCGAGCGCCCGAGCAGCCCCGGCGCCTCCTGCGCGGAGTACGCGACGAGGCCGCGGGCGACCACCGTGCCGTCCGGCCCCGCGAGCTCCACGGGGTCGCCGGCCTCGAAGTCGCCCTCGACCGCGGTGACGCCCGCCGGGAGCAGCGACGTGCCGCGCTCGACGACGGCCCGCACCGCCCCGTCGTCGAGGACGAGCCGACCCCGGGTCCGGGCCGCGTACGCGAGCCACAGCAGCCGCGTCGACGTGCGGCGCCCGGTCGCCGCGAACCACGTGCCCACGTCCTGGCCCGCCAGCGCCGCCGCGACCTGCGCGGCCGAGGTCAGCACCACGGGCACGCCCGACGCCGTCGCGATGGCCACGGACTCGAGCTTGGTCACCATGCCGCCGGTGCCGACGTGGCTGCCGCGCGCCGACACGTCGACGCCCTCCAGGTCGCGCGGCCCGCGGACCTCCGGGATGCGGCGCGAGCCCGGCCGGGACGGCGGGCCCGTGTAGAGCCCGTCGACGTCGGTGAGCAGGACCATCGCGTCCGCGTGGACCAGGTGCGACACGAGGGCGGCGAGCCGGTCGTTGTCGCCGAACCGGATCTCGTCGGTCGCCACGGTGTCGTTCTCGTTGACGATCGGCACGATGCCCAGGTCGAGCAGCCGGTCCAGGGCACGCTGCGCGTTGCGGTACTGCCCGCGCCGCATCGTGTCGTCGGCCGTGAGCAGCACCTGCCCCACCCGCAGGCCGTGCGCGTGGAACGCCCGCGTGTAGTGCGCGACGAGCAGCCCCTGGCCCACCGACGCGGCGGCCTGCTGCGTCGCGAGGTCCCGCGGGCGCCGAGCGAGACCCAGGGGGTCCATGCCGGTCGCGATGGCCCCGGAGGACACGAGCACGACCTGACGGCCGTCCGCGACGCGGGACGCCAGCACGTCCACCAGCGCCCGCAGCCGCTCGGGGTCGAGGCGGCCGTCCGCGTCCGTCAGCGACGAGGAGCCGACCTTCACCACCACGCGGTGGACCTGGGGCAGCAGGCGGCGGTCGGACAGCGCGGCGGCACTCACGCGGGCATTCTGCCCCGGGGACGGCGGCGGCCCCACGGGATTCCGCGGGCCGGACGCCTCAGTCCTCGGTCCAGAGACCGGCCTCGCGCTCGGTCCACAGCTCGGCCCGGGCCTCGGCCTTGGCGTCCATGCGCTCCTTGTACTCCTGGCGCTTCTGGCCGCGGGTGGGCCGGTTGTGGTCCTCCAGCCGCACGTCCGAGCCGCGCGGGCCGCCGAGCAGCTCCGCGCCGGTCAGCAGCGTGGGCTCCCAGTCGAACACCACCGCGGACGGCCCGTCGCCGATGACGACCTCGGCGCCAGCGACGGCACCGGCCTTCAGCAGGGCGTCCTCGACCCCCAGCCGCGCCAGCCGGTCCGCCAGGTAGCCGACCGCCTCGTCGTTCGCGAAGTCCGTCTGGCGCACCCACCGCTCGGGCTTCGAGCCGCGGACCTGGAAGTACTCGTGGTCGCCCTCGGCCCGGCGCGTGACGGTGAACCCCGACTCGTTGACGGCGCGCGGACGCAGCACCACGCGCGTGGCCTCGGGCGCCGGGGCCTCCCGGCGGGCCTGCTCGACCAGCTCGGCCAGCGCGAACGTCAGCGGGCGCAGGCCCTCGTGGCTCGCCGTCGAGACCGCGAACACGCGCAGCCCGCGCGCCTCGAGGTCCGGCCGCACGAGGTCCGCGAGCTCGCGGGCCTCCGGCACGTCGATCTTGTTGAGCACGACCAGCCGCGGGCGCTCCGTCAGCGGCACCCGGCCGCCCTCGATGCCGAGGTCCCCGGCGTACGCGGCGAGCTCGGCCTCGATGACCTCGAGGTCGGTCAGCGGGTCGCGCCCCGGCTCCAGGGTCGCGCAGTCGAGCACGTGCACGAGCACCGCGCAGCGCTCCACGTGCCGCAGGAACTCCAGGCCCAGGCCCTTGCCCTCGCTCGCACCGGGGATGAGGCCCGGCACGTCCGCGACCGTGTAGCGCGCGTCGCCCGCCTGCACGACACCGAGGTTCGGCACCAGGGTCGTGAACGGGTAGTCGGCGATCTTGGGCCGGGCGGCGGACATCGCCGCGACCAGCGACGACTTGCCGGCGCTCGGGAAGCCGACGAGGGCGACGTCGGCGATCGTCTTGAGCTCCAGCACGACGTCGCGCGCCTCGCCCGGCTCGCCGAGCAGCGCGAAGCCGGGGGCCTTGCGCCGCGGGGAGGACAGCGCGGCGTTGCCCAGACCGCCGTGACCGCCCTCGGCGACGACGAACTGCGCGCCGGCGCCCACGAGGTCGGCCAGCACCTCGCCGTCGGCCGACTTCACGACGGTGCCGTCCGGCACGGGCAGCACCAGGTCCTGGCCCGTGGAGCCCTGCCGGTGGTCACCCATCCCCTGGGTGCCGGACGGGGCGTGGCGGTGCGGGGCGTGGTGGTAGTCCAGGAGCGTCGTCACCTGCGGGTCGACGACCAGGACGACGCTGCCCCCGTTGCCCCCGTTGCCCCCGTCGGGGCCGGCGAGCGGCTTGAACTTCTCGCGGTGGATGGACGCGCAGCCGTGGCCGCCGTCACCGCCGCTGGCGTGGAGGACGACTCGGTCGACGAACGCGGCCATGTGCGGGTGGTTCCTTCCTCATGGACGAAGGGGCGCACCGCGTCGTGCGGTGCGCCCCTCCGGCCTGCGTGCTGGGGTGCGGCGGCGTCAGCCCGCCGTCACGATGTCGATGACCTTGCGGCCACGACGGGTGCCGAACTGCACCGCACCGGCGGCGAGGGCGAACAGCGTGTCGTCGCCGCCACGGCCGACGTTCACGCCGGGGTGGAAGTGCGTGCCGCGCTGGCGGACGATGATCTCGCCGGCGTTGACGACCTGGCCGCCGAAGCGCTTGACGCCGAGGCGCTGGGCGTTGGAGTCGCGACCGTTGCGCGAGGAGCTCGCGCCCTTCTTGTGTGCCATCTCAGGCCTGCTTTCCTGCGGTGCTGTCTACGGGAGGTCGGTCACGGCGCGCGCGGCCCGCGGGGTCACTTGATGCCGGTGACCTTGAGGCGGGTGAGCGCCTGGCGGTGGCCCTGGCGGCGGCGGTAGCCGGTCTTGTTCTTGTACCGCAGGATGTCGATCTTCGGGCCCTTCTCGTCCCGGACGACCTCCGCGGTGACGGTGACCTTGGCGAGCGCCGCGGCGTCCGACGTCACGGCCTCCCCGTCGACCAGCAGCAGCGCCGGCAGCTGGACCGTCGAGCCGGCCTCGGCCGCGATGCGGTCCACGACGACGACGTCGCCGACGGCGACCTTCTCCTGACGGCCGCCGGCCTTCACGATCGCGTACACCACGTTGCTGCTCATCTCTGCTCGTCGAACTACAGGTTCTGGGGGCGTCCCGACCCGGGCCGCGTCCCGGCGCGCCACCGCGGTGGCAGCGGGACTCGGGAGCGTCGGCACCGCAGGGGCGGTACGCGCGAACGGTGCTCTCCGGCGAGGACCGCACGAGCGGCTCTCGTCAGAACGCACCGACGTTCAAGGATACGCAAGCCCGTCCCCGAGGGTCAAACCGTACCGGTATCCCGGGGTGGGTGCGGGGCCCGGTGCCGGTGCACCGGGCCCCGCACCTCAGGCCTCGTCGGGCTCGTCCGCCTCGGGGAGCTCGAACAGGCCGGGGTCCACCGGGGTCAGCTCGAGCCGGTCCGGCGCGTCGTCCGCGGTGGCGGCCGCTCCCCGGTCGACCTCGCGCCCTCGCCGGACGTGCCGGCGCGGGTGGCCAGGTCGCCGAGCGCGGCGAAGACGTCCAGCACGACGGGGTGCTGCTCCGGCTCGGGCGCCCGGTCGCCGGCGGCGTCCCGGCCCTCGGCCTGCTCCGCGGTCGCGGGCTGCGGCACGGTCGTGCCGTCCGCCTCCGCGTCGGCGACGTGGTCGTGCTGCGGCTCGTCGTCGTGGGCGTGCGCGTGGGCCGCGGCGGCGGCGATCGTCGCGAGCGTCGCCTTGACGGCCTCGCGCGCCTCCGGCAGCACCGGACGGACGCCGTGGGCGCGCCGGCCGCCGGCTGCTCCTTGGCGCCACCGCGCTTGCGGCGGGACTTCTTGGCCTCGCCGCCCTCGGGCGCCTGCTGCGGGGCGCCCGCGTCGGGGCGGCCGTTGCCCTTCTCGACCGGCTCCGTGTGCACGATGAACCCGCGGCCGTTGCAGTGCTCGCAGGTCTCCGAGAACGCCTCGACGAGCCCCTGACCCACCCGCTTGCGGGTCATCTGGACCAGGCCGAGCGAGGTGACCTCGGCCACCTGGTGCTTCGTGCGGTCCCGCCCCAGGCACTCCACGAGCCGGCGCAGCACGAGGTCGCGGTTGGACTCCAGCACCATGTCGATGAAGTCGATGACGATGATGCCGCCGATGTCCCGCAGCCGGAGCTGGCGGACGATCTCCTCCGCGGCCTCCAGGTTGTTGCGGGTGACCGTCTCCTCGAGCGTGCCGCCCGCACCCGTGAACTTGCCGGTGTTGACGTCCACGACCGTCATGGCCTCGGTGCGGTCGATGACCAGCGAGCCGCCCGACGGCAGCCAGACCTTGCGGTCCATGCCCTTGGCGAGCTGCTCGTCGACGCGGTGGTCGTGGAACACGTCGCCCGCGCCGGTGTACTTCGACACCTTCTGCGCGAGGTCCGGCGCGAGCTCCCCGATGTACGACGAGATCGTCGACCACGCGCCGTCGCCCTGGACGACCAGCGACGAGAAGTCGTCGTTGAAGATGTCGCGGACCACGCGGATCGCCAGGTCCGGCTCGCCCTGGAGCAGCGCCGGCGCGGACGCGGTCTTCGCCTTCTTCTCGATCGCCTCCCACTGCGACTGCAGCCGGGCGATGTCGGCGCGCAGCTCCTCCTCGCTCGCCCCCTCGGCGGCCGTGCGCACGATGACGCCGGCGGAGTCCGGGACGACCTCGCGCAGGATCTTCTTCAGGCGCGCGCGCTCGGGCTCCGGCAGCTTGCGGCTGATGCCGGTCATGCCGCCGCCCGGGACGTACACGAGGTACCGGCCGGCGAGCGTGATCTGCGACGTCAGGCGGGCGCCCTTGTGGCCGATCGGGTCCTTGGTGACCTGCACCAGCACCGAGTCGCCGGACTTCAGCGCCTGCTCGATGCGGCGCGGCTGGCCGCCCTCGAGGCCCGCGGCGTCCCAGTTGACCTCGCCGGCGTACAGCACCGCGTTGCGGCCCTTGCCGACGTCGACGAACGCGGCCTCCATGCTGGGCAGCACGTTCTGGACGCGACCGAGGTAGACGTTGCCGGCCATCGAGACCTGCGCCTGCCGGGACACGTAGTGCTCGACGAGCACGCCGTCCTCGAGCACCGCGATCTGCGTCTTGCCGTGCGCCTCGCGCACGATCATCGAGCGCTCGACCGACTCGCGGCGGGCCAGGAACTCGGCCTCCGTGATGATCTGGCGGCGGCGGCCCGCGTCACGGCCCTCGCGGCGGCGCTGGCGCTTCGCCTCCAGGCGGGTCGAGCCGCGCAGCGCGGTGACCTCGTCGCTGCGGGTCCCCGACCGGCGCGGCTCGCTCTCGGCCGCCTCGCTGCCGCGGCCCGAGCGGCGGCGACGACGGCGACGACGGCTGCCGCCACCCTGCTCGTCGCCCTCGGACCGGTCGTCCGCGTCGTCCGCGTCGTCCGCGCCCTCGGCGCCGTCCGCGTCCTCCGTGGCGTCCTGCTGGTCGTCGGCGGCGTCCTCCGGGCCGTCGGCGGCCTCGGCGTCACCGTCCGACGTCCCGCGGGAACGCCGACCGCGGCCACCGCGACGGCGACGGCGGCGCGGGGTGCCCTCGTCGCCGTCCTGCTCGCCGTCCGCGGCCTCGGCGGCACCGGCGGCCTGCTCCTCGGCGTCCGCCGGCTCCGCGTCCTGCTCGAGGGGGACCTCGACGGCGTCGGCCTCGGCGGGCTCGACGGCCTCCGGGGCCTCCTCGGCACGGGTGCGGCCGCGGCGACCACGGCGACGGGACGGCGCCGTCTGCTCCTCGGCGGGAGCGGCCGCGGCGGGCCCGGCGGCCTCGGGCCGCGCCTCGGCGGCCTGGGCCTCGGCGGCCTGGGCGGCGGCGGAGATCGTCTCGGGCGACCCGGACGGCGCCTGCGCGCGCCGGCGGCGACGCGGGGCCTCGGGCGCCTGGAACAGCAGCGCGGTGGTCGCGAGACGGGCGGCGGTGCGGTCCTGGTCGCCGCTCGGGGCGGACGACGTGGAGGGCGTGGTGGACGCCGGCGCCGCGGGGGCGGACGGCGTGGTGCGCCCCAGCTCGGCCAGCACGTCGAGGCGCGACTCCGGCGCCGCGGCGGACGTCTGCTCGGCCTGCTCGACCGTCTCGGCGATCTGCTCGTCCTCGGGGTCCTCGACCAGCGGCTCGTCGACCGGCGCGACCGGCTCCGCAGCACGGCGGCCGGCTCGACGGGATCGACCGGTGCCGCGGCGGGGCGGGTGGCACGGCGGGACCGGCGCGGCCGGGAGGCGGCCGGCTCGGCGGGCTGCTCCGCCGCGGGGGCGGGCTGCTCGGCGGCGGGCGGCGCGGCAGCGGGCGGCGCGGCATCGGCGGCGGGCTGGGCGTCCGCGGCCTCGACGGCGGCGGCGTCCGCGGCAGGCGCGGCCTTGCGGGTGGACCGGCGCCGACGCGGGGCGGGCTCCGGCTCGGCGACGGCCACGGGCTCCGCCGGGGCCGTGGCGCCCGCGGCGGACTCGTCCGCCTGGGCCTCGTCCTGCACGGCGGCCTCGGTGGCGAGCTGCGCCTTGGTCTTGCGGGGCGTGCGGCGCCGGACGGGCTTCGCCGGCGCCTCGTCGGCGGCCGGCGCGGCGTCCGCGGCCGGCGCGGCCAAGGCGGGCGCGTCGGCGGCGGGCTCGGCGGCCGGGGCGCCGGGCGACCCGGCGGCCTTCGTCACGCGCTTGCGGGGGTGCGACGCGGCCGGGCGGTCGCCTCGGCCTGCTCACCCCCGGTGCTGCTGCGGGGTGGTGTCCGAGGTGTTGTCGAGCGTCACGCGTGGTGCTCCTGCAAGCCCGGGTACGCCGGCCACACGCGCGGCGCCCTCGGGCGGTCGGTCGTCGCTCGCGTCCCCGCGGCGACGGAAGTCGTCGGTGTCGGCCGCTGCACGGGCGTTCGGCGCCATCGCCTGCCTGGCGCGGCAGTCCGGGTGGACCGTCCGCGGCCGGCGGCGCCTGGCGAGCGCGATGCGCTGGTGCGGCGAGCACGGTGGGCGCCCGGGGTGTGTGGATCCCGGGAGTCCGCCGTCAGTATCGCACAGTGCCCTAGATCACGCTCGTGAAGCGCGTCACGATGAGACGACACGGCGTCAGATCGCGGGACCTTCGTCCTACCCTTGTGAAGCCGCGCGCAATACCTTCGGAGAGCGGCCGGCACCTAGGCCGTACGGCCCCCAACTCGCACCTGCTCCTGGACGGATCGCCCATGGAAGCCCTCGATCTGGCTCGCTGGCAGTTCGGTGTCACCACCGTCTACCACTTCATCTTCGTCCCGCTGACGATCGGGCTCGCGCCGCTCGTCGCGATCATGCAGACCATCTGGGTGCGCACCGGCAACGAGGCCTGGCTGCGCCTGACCAAGTTCTTCGGCAAGCTCCTGCTCATCAACTTCGCCATCGGCGTGGCGACGGGCATCGTGCAGGAGTTCCAGTTCGGGATGAACTGGTCCGAGTACTCCCGCTTCGTCGGCGACGTGTTCGGCGCGCCGCTCGCCATGGAGGCCCTCGCCGCCTTCTTCGTGGAGTCCACGTTCCTCGGCCTGTGGATCTTCGGCTGGGACAAGCTCCCCAAGAAGATCCACCTGGCGTGCATCTGGGCGGTCGCGATCGCGACGAACCTGTCGGCCTACTTCATCCTCGCGGCCAACTCGTGGATGCAGCACCCCGTGGGCGCGATCTTCAACACGGAGACCGGTCGCGCCGAGATGAACGACATCGGCGCCGTCCTCACCAACAACACGCTGCTCGCGGCCTTCCCGCACACCATCACCGCGGCGTTCCTCACCGCGGGCACCTTCGTCGCCGGCATCGCCGCCTGGTGGATGGTGCGCCTGGTGCGCCAGGGCCACGCCGAGAAGGCGCGCACCGTCTACCGCCCAGCCGTGATGCTCGGCGTCGTGACCATGCTCATCTCGGGCGTCGGCCTCGCGATCACCGGTCACGCCCAGGGCCAGCTCATGTTCGAGCAGCAGCCCACCAAGATGGCGGCGGCCGAGGCGGTGTGCGTCACCGAGGACGGCGCGGCGTTCTCGCTGTTCGCGGTGGGCGACCTCACCAACAACTGCGAGGGCGTGACGCACTACCTGCAGATCCCGGGCCTGCTGTCGTTCCTCGCGAACAACGACTTCAACTCGACGATCGAGGGCGTGGACGACCTCCAGGCGCGGTACGAGGAGCAGTTCGGCGAGGGCGTGAACTACATCCCCGACCTCACGGTGACGTACTGGTCGTTCCGCCTCATGATCGGCTTCGCGCTCGGCTCCGTCGCGCTCGCGCTGTCGGCGCTGTGGCTCACCCGCAAGGGCCGGGTCTCGGACAACAAGTGGCTCGCCCGGATCGCGCTCATCGCGATCCCGACGCCGTTCCTCGCGTCCGCGTTCGGGTGGATCTTCACCGAGATGGGCCGCCAGCCCTGGGTCGTCTACCCGAACCCGACGGGCGTCGACGGCGTCTGGCTGCTCACGCAGCGCGGCGTCTCCGAGGTGGTCTCCCCACCACGGTGGTCATCTCGATGGCCGCGTTCACCCTGCTGTACGGGGCGCTCGCCGTGGTCTGGTTCAAGCTGATGAAGCGCTACGCCGTCGAGGGCGTCGCGGATACCGAGAAGGACGTCAGCCCCGACAACCCGGACAACAAGCCCGACAACTCCCCGGACGCCGCGGACCGCCCGCTGTCGTTCGCCTACTGACGGACGGAGGGACTGACCGACATGGAGCTCTCGACTCTCTGGTTCCTGCTCATCGCCGTCCTGTGGACCGGTTACCTGGTCCTCGAGGGGTTCGACTTCGGCGTCGGCATGCTGCTGCCGTTCCTCGGCCGCAAGGACAAGGACCGCCGGGTGATGATCAACACGATCGGCCCGGTCTGGGACGGCAACGAGGTGTGGCTGCTCACCGCCGGCGGCGCGACGTTCGCGGCGTTCCCCGAGTGGTACGCCACGATGTTCTCCGGGTTCTACCTCGCCCTGCTGCTGATCCTGCTCGCGCTGATCATGCGGATCGTGGCGTTCGAGTGGCGCGGGAAGATCAACACGGACGCGTGGCGGGCGTGGTCCGACCGCGGCATCATCATCGGCTCCTACGTCCCGGCCCTGCTGTGGGGCGTGGCGTTCGGCAACCTGGTGCGCGGCGTCGAGCTCGACGCGAACCACCAGTACGTCGGCGGGTTCTTCGCCCTCCTGAACCCGTTCGCCCTGCTGGGCGGCGCCACGACGCTGCTGATCTTCCTCACGCACGGCGCCGTGTTCCTGGCGCTCAAGACCTCCGGCGACATCCGCGAGCGGGCCGGCGCGGTGGCCGCCCGGCTCTCGGTCGTCACCCTCGTGGTCGCGGGCGGCTGGGCCGTGTGGGCGCAGCTCGCCTACTCGGTGGCCTGGACGTGGGCGGCGGTCGTCGTCGCGGCCGGCGCGCTCGTGGCCCTGGTCCTGACGACCCGCGCGCGGCGCGAGGGCTGGGCGTTCATCGCCTCCGCCGTGGCGATCGTCGCGGCCGTGGTGCTGATCTTCGGGTCGATGTACCCGGACGTGATGCCGGCGTTCGACCCGGCGAACTCGCTGACCGTCGACAACGCGTCGTCCACGCACTACACGCTCACCGTCATGACGTGGGTCGCCGTGATCCTCACCCCGATCGTGCTGCTCTACCAGGGCTGGACGTACTGGGTGTTCCGCAAGCGGATCTCGACGGACCACATCCCGGAGCACACCGGGCTGACGTTCGCCGAGGTGACGTCGAAGGTCGGTGCCGGCACCGGTCACGGCGGCACCTCCCCGACGGCTCGACCCGGGCCTGAGGACCGCCCAGCCGCGTGAAGCCGCTCGACCCGCGCCTGCTCCGCCACGCCCGTGCCGCCCGGGGGTACCTGGCCCTGACGGCCTCCCTGGGGATCGTCACGGCAGGGCTCGTCATCGCCCAGGCGGTGCTGCTGGCGCAGGTGCTCGCGGCGGCCGCGCACGACGGCGCCGGCCTGCCCGACCTGCTCCCGCGGGTCGGGTGGCTGGCGGCCGTCGTCGCGGCGCGCACGGTCGTGACGGCCGTGCAGGAGCGCTTCGCGCACCGCGCGGCGACCCGGGCCGTCGCGGAGCTGCGCGAGCAGGTCGTCGCGCGGGCCGCCGAGCTCGGCCCGCGGTGGCTGGCGGAGGGTGAGGGCGCGCGCGTCGTCACCCTCGCCACCCGCGGGCTCGAGGCGCTCGAGCCGTACTTCGTGCGGTACCTCCCCCAGCTCGTGCTCTCCGCGACCGTCACCCCGGCGACGCTCGTGGTGATCCTCGGGCTCGACTGGGTCTCCGCCGCGATCGCCGCCGGCACGCTGCCGCTGGTCCCGATCTTCATGGTGCTGATCGGCCAGCTCACGCAGGGGCGCTCCGACCGCGGGCTGCGCGTGATGCAGCGCCTCGGGTCGCAGGTGCTCGACCTGGTCGCGGGCCTGACCACGCTGCGTGCCTTCGGGCGCGAGCGCGGCCCGGCGGCCCGCGTGCAGGCGCTGGGCGACGCGCACCGCCGCGCCACGATGGGCACCCTGCGGATCGCGTTCCTGTCCGGCATGGTGCTGGAGCTGCTCACCACCCTGTCCGTCGCGCTGATCGCCGTGGGCATCGGCCTGCGGCTCGTCTACGGCCAGCTCGACCTCGAGACCGGTCTGGCCGTCCTCGTGCTCGCTCCCGAGGTCTACCTGCCCCTGCGGCAGGTCGGGGCGCAGTTCCACGCGTCCACGGACGGCGTCGCCGCCGCCGACCAGGTCTTCGCCGTGCTCGAGACGCCCGTCCCCGGGCGTGGCGAGCAGCCCGCTCCGGACCTGCGCGCCGCCGCGGTGCGCCTCCGGGACGTGAGCGTGCGGGCACCCGGACGCGACCTGCTCGCGCCCGCCGGGCTGGACCTGACCGTCGCCCCGGGGCGCACCGTCGCCGTGACCGGCCCGAGCGGTGCCGGCAAGTCGACCACCGTGGACCTGCTGCTCGGCCTCCTGCGTCCCGACCGGGGCGCGGTGGAGGTGGTCGACCCCGACGGCCGCGCGACGCCGCTCGCGGACCTCGACCCGCAGACCTACTGGCGGCAGGTCGCCTGGCTCCCCCAGCGGCCCGTCCTGGAGCCCGGCTCGGTGGGCCGCCTTGTCGCCGGCGCCGAGGACGCGGAGCTCACGCCCGCCGCCCGCGCGGACCGCGACCGGGCTGCCGCCCTGACGGGGCTCGACGCCGTCGTCGCGGGCCTGCCGGACGGGTGGCGCACGGAGCTCGGACGGGGCGGGGCGGGGCTGTCCGTCGGGCAGCGGCAGCGGGTGGCGCTCACCCGGGCGCTGCTGTCCGAGGCGCCGCTCGTCGTCCTGGACGAGCCGACGGCGCACCTGGACGCCGCCGGGGAGCAGGTGGTCCTCGACACGGTCCGCGCCCTGCGCGCCGCGAACCGGACCGTGGTGCTGGTGGCGCACCGGCCGTCGCTGGTCGCGCTCGCCGACGAGGTCGTGACCGTGCGGTCCGCGCCGCTTCCCGCGTCCGCCCCTGACGGCGTCGTCGCGGGCGCCGGGGTCGCGGGCGGCGGCGTCGCGGCAGGCGGCACCGGAGCCTCCGGACGGGCGGAGGGCGCACGATGAGCACCTCGCCGACGCCTCCGGGAGCAGCGGCAGGCCGCCTCCCGGCCGCGCACCCCGCGGCCGCCGCGCCCGTCGGTGGCGCACCCATCCGTGCCGCGTCCGCCGACTCCGGCCCGGACCGCCGCCCGCGCGGGCTCCGGCACCGCCTCTCCGGCGACCCGCTGTGGCGCGCCGTGCGGCTGCTGGACGTGAACCCCCGGCGCGCCGCGCTCGCGGTGCTGCTCGGGGTGGCGGCGCTCGGGTCGGCGGTCGCGCTCGCCGCGGTGTCCGCCTGGCTCATCACACGCGCCGCGCAGATGCCGCCGGTGCTCGAGCTCTCGGTCGCCACGGTCGCGGTGCGCGCCTTCGGCATCGGCCGCGGCCTGTTCCGCTACCTCGAGCGGCTGGTGTCGCACGACGTCGCGCTGCGCGGCATGAGCCGGCTGCGGACGACGCTCTACCGCCGCCTCGCGGAGGGGCGCGCGGAGGCCACCCTGGGCCTGCGCCGCGGCGACCTGCTCGCCCGGGTGGGCGCGGACGTCGACGCCGTGGGCGACGTCGTCGTCCGGGGGCTCCTGCCGGCCGCCGTCGCGGCGGTCCTGGGCCTCGGGACGGTCGTCGCGATGGGCCTGCTCCTCCCGGCCGCCGGCCTCACGCTCGCCGTGTGCCTCCTCCTCGCGGGCGTCGTCGCCCCCTGGCTGGCCCAGCGCGCCGCGCGGACCACCGAGCAGCGCGCCGCCACGGCCCGGGCCGAGATGGCCGCCACCGCCCTGGGTCTGCTCGAGGACGCCGGGCCGCTCGCCGTCCAGGGCCGCACCGGTGCCGAGCTGTCCCGGCTCCGCGCCGCCGACTCCGACCTCGCGGCGGCGACGGACTCCGGCGCCGGTCCCGCGGCGCTCGCCGCCGCCCTCGGCACGCTCGCCGTCGGGCTCGCCGTCGTCGCCGCCCTGCTGGTCGGCGTGCCGGCCGTGACGGCGGGGACGCTCGCCCCCGTGGAGCTCGCGGTGGTGGTCCTCACCCCGCTCGCCGCGTTCGAAGCGACGAGCGTGCTCCCGGCGGCCGCGATCCAGGTGCACCGCTCGCGGGCGGCCGCGCAGCGGCTCGTCGCGCTGCTGGACGACGCGGCGCAGCCGGATCCCGCCGCGGACGGGGCGGGTGCCGCCCCGGCTCCGGTGGCGGCGTCCCCCCGCTCCGCGTCGCCCTCCGCCGGCGGCCCCCACCTCGCCGCGCGCGGCCTCGCCGTCGGCTGGCCCGGGCGGGAGTCGGTGGTGACCGGCCTGGACCTCGACCTGGCCCCCGGGCGCAGCGTCGCCGTGGTCGGACCGTCCGGCGTCGGCAAGACGACGCTGCTGCTGACCCTCGCCGGGATGCTGCCGGTCCGCGGCGGCGAGCTCCTGCTCGACGGGGTGCCGCTGGCCGCCGTCGACCCGGCCCTGCGGCTCTCGCGCCTGGCGCTCACCACCGAGGACGCCCACGTCTTCGAGACCACCGTGCTGGAGAACCTGCGCGTCGCCCGCGGGGACGCCACCGCGCAGGACGCCGTCGCGGCGCTGGAGCGGGCCGGCCTCGGCGAGTGGCTCGCGGGCCTGCCGGACGGCATCGACACCGCGCTGGGGCCCGACGCGCGCAGCGTCTCCGGCGGCGAGCGGCGCCGGCTCCTGCTGGCCCGCTCCCTGCTGGCGACCGCCCCGCTGCTGCTCGTGGACGAGCCCGCGGAGCACCTCGATCCCGTGACGGCGGACCGGCTGGTCGGCGACCTGCTCGGCACGCCGCGCACGGCCGGCGGCGGTCGCGGCGTGCTGGTCGTCACGCACCGGCTCGCGCCCCTGGGCGCCGCGGACGAGGTCGTCGTCCTCCGGGACGGCCGGGTCGCGGCGCGCGGGACGCACGCGCACCTGCTGGACACCGACGCCGACTACCGTGTGGCCCACGCGACCGAGCAGCACGACAGTGGGGCACAGACATGGCGGACCACCTGAGGGCACCGGACACCACACCCGGTCCCGGTGCCGGCGCGCCCGGGTCCGGCCCGGGCGTGACGACCACGATCCACGTCCGCGAGCCCGGTGGCCGCTCCCACCTGGAGCTCGGCACCGCCGCCGAGACCGGTGACGAGCTCGCCGACCTGCTCGACGCGGTCCTGTCCGTGGCGTCCGGGCTGGAGCTGCCCGGGGTGCTCGAGCGGTTCGTGCGGGTGTCCGTGGAGCTGACCGGCGCCCGCTACGGCGCGATCAACGTGCTGGACTCCCGCGGCGAGTCGACCACGTTCGTCCAGACCGGCGTCCCCGCGGCGACCGCGGCGCTCATGGGCCACCCGCCGCACGCGCAGGGCGTGCTCGGCCGGATCCCCGCGCAGGGCGTGCTCAAGCTCGACGACCTCACGCAGCACCCCGCGTTCCGCGGCTGGCCCGCCGGCCACCCGCCGATGGGCTCGTTCCTCGGCGCGTCCGTCCGGGTGCGCGACCAGGTGTACGGGTACCTGTACCTGTCCGAGAAGGACGGCGGGTTCACCGACAAGGATGCCACCACCGTCATCGCGCTCGCCGCGACCGCGGGCGTGGCCGTCTCCAACGCCCAGCTCTACGCGGACGCGGCCCGCCGCGAGCACTGGCTGCGCGCCGGCCAGGACATCACGACGATGCTGCTGTCCGGCGCGGACGAGGAGGAGGCGCTCGCCCACATCGCCGCGACCGCGCGGGACGTCGCCGACGCGGACGCCGCCGCGCTGGCGCTGCCGGGCGTCGGCGGCGAGCTGCTCATCGAGCTGGCGGACGGGCACAACGCCGAGACCCTGGTCGGCGCCCAGCTCACCCCCGGCGGGCCGACCTGGTCGGTCATGCAGGAGGGCACCGGGCTCGTCATCGACTCGCTCGCCAAGTCGCGGCGCATCACCGTGCCCGCGATGCGGTCGTTCGGGTCCGCCCTGTTCGCCCCGCTGCAGACCTCGGGGCGCGGCGTGGGCGTGCTCATCCTGCTGCGCCGCATCGGCTCGCCCGCGTTCGACGCGAACGACCTCGCCACGGCCGAGTCGTTCGCCTCCCAGGCGGCCCTGGCCTTCGTGCTGGCGGAGGCCCGCCACGCCCAGGACCAGGCCGCGCTGCTCGACGAGCGGGAGCGCATCGCACGCGACCTGCACGACCTCGCGATCCAGCAGCTCTTCGCCACGGGCATGCAGCTCGAGACCGTCCGGCGGCGGTCCTCCCGCGGCGTCGACCCCTCCGAGCTGACGAGCATCGTCGAGGAGGCCCTCGACAACGTCGACGCCTCCGTGCGGCAGATCCGCCAGATCGTGTACGCGCTGCGGGACCCGGACGCCGCGACCGGCATCGTCGAGCGGCTGCGGCGCGAGGCGTCGCTCGCGCGCACGGGCCTGGGGTTCGCGCCCTCGCTGGTGGTGCTGCTCGACGGGGAGGCCGTGCCGGACGGCGACTACATCGTCGCGGACCTCGTGGACGAGCGCATCGGTCCCGACCGGACGGACGACGTCGTCGCGGTGGTCCGCGAGGGGCTCGCGAACGCCGCCCGGCACGCCCACGCGTCCTCGGTCAGCGTGCGCATCGGGGTGCGCGGCGCGGGCCCGACGGGCGCGGTGCGCGTGGAGGTGGAGGACGACGGCGCGGGTCTGCCGGCGACGCGGGACCGCCGGTCCGGCACCGGCAACCTCGCCGCCCGCGCGCGCCAGCACGGCGGGACCTTCTCGCTCGGCGTCGCGCCCGGGGGGACGGGGACGCTGCTGTCGTGGGAGGTCCCGCTCGGCTGAGCCGGATCAGGAGTGGCCGGTCTCCGCGCGCCACCCGCTGTGACGCCGCGCGGCCACCCAGGCCGCGACCTGCGTGCGGCGCTGCAGGCCCATCTTGGCGAGCAGCGACGTGATGTGGTTCTTGACCGTCTTCTCCGCGACGCCCAGGCGCTCGGCGATCTCCCGGTTCGACAGGCCGTCGCCGATGAGGTCGAGCACCTTCAGCTCGCTCGGCGTGAGGTTCTCGGTCGGGTCCTCGTGCCCGGCCCGGCGCCGGGTGACCGTCCGCTCGTCCAGCAGCGTCCGGCCCGCGGCGACGGCACGGATGACGTCCGTGATCTCGGCACCGCGCACGCTCTTGAGGAGGTACGCGGCGGCCCCGGCGTCCAGGGCCGCGGCCAGGGCGTCGTCGTCGTCGAACGACGTGAGCACGATCGCCCGCGCCGTCGGCAGGGTGACCTTGACCTGGGTCATGAGGTCGATGCCCGTGCCGTCGGGGAGCTGGAGGTCGACCAGGAGCACGTCCGGGTGCACGAGGCCCGCGCGCCGGACGCCGTCGGCGACCGACCCCGCCTCGGCGACGACCTTCATGCCGTCGGCTCGCTCGACGACCTCGGCGATGCCGCGCCGGACGACCTCGTGGTCGTCGACGATCATGACCGAGATCGGCCCGGTGCGGGCCGGCGGGACTGCGCTGTTCGTGGCGGACACGATGGCATCGTAACGACACGCGGGCGCCAGGCGACGCACCGGCGCTCCGACGCCCCGCCGGTGCGTCGCCTGGCGCCCTCCCGTCCGGTACGGGAGCCTGCCCGCATGACGACCACCGTCCTGCTGCCCTCCTCGATCGCGCTCTCCCCCACGCTGCCGGACGGCGTGCGCACCGCTGCGTACGACGTGCGGGAGCCGCTGCCCGACGCGCTGCTGGACGCCGACGCCCTCGTGGCGTGGGGGAACCCGACCGACCAGCTCGCGGACGCCGCCCGCCGCATGGGACGGCTGCGCTGGGTGCAGACGCTGGCCGCCGGCCCCGACTCCGTGCTGTCCGCCGGGTTCGCGCCGCACGTCCGGGTGACCTCGGGGCGCGGCCTGCACGACGGGCCGGTCGCCGAGCACACGCTGGCCCTGGTGCTCGCGGTCGCACGCCGGTTGCCGGAGCTGGTGCGCGCGCAGGACGAGCACCGGTGGGCCGCCGAGCTCGGCGGCGTCCAGCGCCTCCCCCACGAGGGCGGGGACTTCCGCTCGCTCGCGGGCGCACGGGTGCTCGTGTGGGGCTTCGGGTCCATCGCGACCCGGCTGGCACCGCTGCTGACCGTCCTGGGCGCCCAGGTCGTCGGGGTCGCGTCGACGGCGGGGACCCGGGCGGGCTACCCGGTGATCACCGCGGCCGAGGTGCACGAGGCGCTGCCCGGCACGGACGTGCTCATCGGCATCCTGCCCTCGACGCCCGCCACCCGCCGGGTGCTCGACGCGCGGGTGCTCGGGCGCCTGCCCCGGCACGCCTGGGTGGTGAACGTGGGCCGCGGGTCCACGCTCGACGAGGAGGCGCTGCTGACCGCCGTCCGGGAGGGTCGCCTCGCCGGGGCCGCGCTCGACGTCTTCGAGACCGAGCCGCTGCCCGCGTCGTCACCGCTGTGGGACGAGCCCCGCATCCTCATCACGCCGCACGCCGCCGGCGGTCGGCCGGTCGGTGCGGACACCCTGCTCACCGACAACATCGCGGCGTTCGTCCGGGACGAGCCGCTGCGCAACCTCGTGCGCCGCTGACCGGCGGGGCCTGCCGGGGCCCGGCGGATCCCGGCAGGGCCTGCCGGGGTCAGGGCGTCTGGCAGACCGGGCAGTAGTGCGACGACCGGTTCGCGAACGCGACCCGCACCACGGGTGCCCCGCACCGCGGGCACGGCCGGCCCTGCTGCCCGTAGACCGCCAGCGAGCGGTCGAAGTACCCGGACGCCCCGTTGACGTTCACGTACAGCGCGTCGAAGCTCGTGCCGCCCTGCGCGAGCGCGTCCCGCATCACGGAGGCGGCCCCGTCGAGCACGCGCAGCGCCGTGCCCTGGTCGAGCGACGACGTCGGCGCCGCGGGGTGCACCCGCGCCCGCCACAGCCCCTCGTCGGCGTAGATGTTGCCCACGCCCGACACCAGGCCCTGGTCGAGCAGCGCGCGCTTGACCTCCGTGCGCCGGCGCCGCACCGCGCGGGCGACGGCCTCCGCGTCGAGAGCCGGGTCCAGGAGGTCGCGCCCGATGTGCGCGACCGGGGCGGGCAGCAGCGACAGCGCGGAGCCCGCGCCGCCCGGACCGCCGTCGGCGGTGGGCACCAGGTCGGCGACCGACACGTGCCCGAAGGTCCGCTGGTCGACGAAGTCCAGCGCGCCGCCGTCCTCCAGCAGCAGCCGCACGCGCAGGTGCGGGTGGGCGTCCCCCGACTCGACGTCGGCCGCGGACCCGCGCACGAGCAGCTGCCCGCTCATCCCGAGGTGCGCCAGCAGGGCGTCGTCCGGGTGCTCGCCGGCGGGGCGGTCCAGCGGCAGCCACAGGAACTTGCCGCGCCGGACGGCCGCCACCGGGGTGCGCCCGACGAGCCGTCCCGCGAGGTCGTCCGGACCCGCGACGTGCCGGCGGACGCTGTACGGGCGACGCACCTCGACGGCGCGCACCGTGCGACCGACGACGTGCCGCTCGAGGCCGTCGCGGACGGTCTCGACCTCGGGGAGCTCGGGCACGGGGCCGTCAGCCGGCCGAGCGGCCGTCGTCGCCGGCCCCGGCCTCGCCCTCGAGCGCGGCGTACGCCAGGGCGGCGGCCCGCTGCTCGGCGAGCTTCTTCGCGGTGCCCGTCCCGGTGCCGCGCACGACGCCGGCCACGACCGCCTCGGCGGTGAACGTCCGCGCGTGGTCCGGCCCGTCGCTCGTCACCGCGTAGGCGGGCGCACCGAGGCCGAGCGTGGCCGTGAGCTCCTGGAGGCTGGTCTTCCAGTCCAGGCCGGCGCCGAGGTCCGCCGCGGCGGTGAGCGTGGGACCGACCAGCCCCATGACGACCCCGCGCGAGACCTCGAGCCCGTGCGACAGGTACACCGCGCCGAACAGGGCCTCGAGCGTGTCCGACAGGATCGAGTCCTTGTCCCGGCCGCCCGTCGCGAGCTCGCCCTTGCCGAGCAGCACGTACGAGCCGAGGTCGAGCGTCCGCGCGACCTCCGCCAGCGCCCGCTGGGACACGGTCGCGGCCCGCATCTTCGCGAGCTCGCCCTCCGACTGCGCGGGGTGCCGCCGGTAGAGCTCCTCGGTGACGACGAGCCCGAGCACGGTGTCCCCCAGGAACTCCAGGCGCTCGTTCGTCGGGATGCCGCCCGCCTCGTGGGCGAACGACCGGTGGGTGAGTGCCAGCACCAGCAGCTCGGGGTCCAGGTGGACCCCGAGCTGCTGGGCGAGCTCTGCTGCTGCTGTGCTCATGGTGCGGTCATCCGCCCGGGCGGCGCGTCGGCGGCTCGGGCGGACGGGTGGCGCGTCGGCTCAGCCGGCGTGCTCGGTCCGCATCGCCTCGGCGTAGCGGCGACCGGCGTAGGCACCGCAGGTCGGGCACGCCTGGTGCGGGCGCATGTCCGACTTGCACTGCGGGCAGGTGCTGAGCGTCGTGGCAGTGGTCTTCCACTGCGACCGACGCGCACGGGTGTTGCTGCGCGACATCTTGCGCTTCGGAACAGCCACGGCTAGCTCTCTCTCTTCTCGTCAAGCGTGCTCTGCAGGCCGCCGAGGGCCGCCCACCGAGGGTCAATGGTGTCATGCGAGTGTCCCGGCTCGTCCGCCAGGCGCGCTCCGCACTCGGAGCACAGACCCGGGCAGTCGTCCCGGCACAACGGCTGGAACGGTAGCGCAGTCACCAGCGCGTCCCGCAGCGCGGGCTCGACGTCGGCCAGGTCGCCGTCCAGCTCGCGCACGTCCTCCTCGTCGTCGCCGTTCTCCGCCGCCACCTCGGCGCGACCGGGATACACGTACAGCTCCTGCACCGGGACGTCGACGTGGTCGACGACCTCGTCCAGGCAGCGGACGCACTCCCCGACCACCCGGGCACCAACGGTTCCGGAGACCAGGACCCCCTCCATGACCGCCTCGAGCCGCAGATCCAGCTCGAGGTCGTCGCCGGTGGGGACGCCGATCACGTCGGTACCGAGGTCCTCGGGCGCGGGAACCGTGCGCTGCACCCGCCGCATCGATCCCGGACGTCGCCCGAGCTCGTGGGTGTCGAGCACGAGCGGCGAGCGGGGATCGAGGTGAGTCGGGCGCTCCACGGTCCACGTTCCTGTCGTGAGGGGTCTCGGTGCCTGCGGTGACCGGCAGGACCAACGGTCGATCCTACGGCACGGCGGGGGCGTGCGCCCAATCCGGCCGCTGCCGGCGCCCGGGCGCGCTACGCCGGGTCGTCCTCGAGCCGTCCCGCGAGCTTCGCCCGCCCGGCCTGGACCTGGCTCAGCACCTTGCCCAGGTCGATCTCGAACTCCGCCAGCCGGCGGTCGCAGTAGTCGTCGGCGTCACGGCGCAGGGCGCGGGCGGTCTCCTCCGCCTCGCGCACGATCTCGGCGGCGCGCTCGCCGGCCTGCGCCACGACCGCCTCCTGCTCGACGAGCTCCGCGGCACGGCGCCGCGCGGCCGCCTCGATGCGCTCCGCGTCGGCGCGCGCGGCCGCCCGCTCGGCGTCCGCGGCGGACAGCACCTCGTCCGCCCGGCCGAGCTGGGTCGGCAGGGCCTCGCGGGCCTGCGCGACGAGGTCCAGCAGCTCCGCGCGGCTGACGAGGACGGACGACGACATCGGCATCGCGCGCGCGGCCTGGAGCGCCTCCTCGAGCGCGTCGAGGACGGCGGTGAGGCCGTGGCGGGCGGCGGCGGTCGGCTCGGTCATGCGGGGCTCCCCTCGGGTCCGGGCGCAGGGGCCAGCGCGGCACGCACGGCGGCCGCGACGGCGGGCGTCACCAGGTCGTCCACCGGTCCGCCGTGCCGGGCGACGTCCTTGACGAGCGACGACGCGACGTGGGACAGCGCCGGGTCGCCGACGACGAACGCGGTCTCGACCCCCGACAGGTGCCGGTTCATCAGCGCCATCGGCAGCTCCGCGTCGAAGTCCGCGCCGCCCCGCAGGCCCTTGACCACGACCGTGGCGCCGAGGGCGCGCAGCTCGTCGGCGAGCAGGCCGTCCGACGACGCCACGCGGACACCCGGCAGGTCCGCCACGGCGTCCTCGATCAGCGCGACCCGGGTGCCGACGTCCAGCAGCGGGCGCTTCGCGGCGTTGTGGGCGACGAGCACGACGACCTCGTCGGCGAGCCGCGCCGCGCGGCGCACCACGTCGAGGTGGCCGAGCGTGAACGGGTCGAACGAGCCAGGGCAGACCGCGAGCGTCACGCCAGCGAATCTACCTCCGGGCCGGCTCGTCGTCCGGGACGGGGCTGCGCGCGCCGAGGTGCACGGCCGTCTCGCCGTAGGTCCGGGTGTCGAAGCCGTGCATCCCCGCGGGCCACGGGGGCGCCGCGCTCCGGGCGGACCGCTCGACCACCACCACGGACTCGACCGTCAGGGCCGGCACCAGCGCGGCGAGGACCTCGGCCAGCGTCGCGTCGGGCACGTCGTACGGCGGGTCGAGCAGCACCAGGTCCCACGGCTCGGCCGGCGGGCGGGCGGTGTACGCCTCGACACGGTCGCGGACCACGGCGACGCGGTCCGCGAGGCCCAGCGCGGCGGCGTTGCGGCGGCAGACGTCCGCCGCGGCGCGGCCCCACTCGACCAGCACCACGCGCGCGGCCCCGCGGCTCGCCGCCTCCAGGCCGAGCGCCCCGGAGCCCGCGTAGCCGTCGAGCACCCGGGCGCCCTCGACCGCGTCGAGGTGCTCGAGCCGCGAGAACAGCGCCTCGCGGACGCGCTCGCTCGTGGGGCGCGTGCCCCGGGGCGGCACGGCCAGCGTCCGCCCGCCGACCGAGCCCGCCACGATCCGCGTCACCGCCCACCGCCCTTCTCCGGCTCCGTCGCCTCCGCCAGCCGGTCCATCATCGTCTTCGTGCTGGTGCTGGACCCGAACGCCAGCGCGATCGCCGAGGCCACCGCCTGCACCACCACGAGCGTCGGCACGACGGTGCCGAGCGCCACGCAGATGACGACCGGGACCATGCCGAGCACGGCGACGTCCGGGCCCCGCGACAGCACGCCGGCCACGCCGCCGGGCAGCGCACCCATCGGGGTCGAGACCAGCGGCCCCTGCCAGTTCGGCGCCGGGCGGTACGCGCCGCGCACGGCCGCGCCCGCCCACACGGGTGCCGAGACGACGCCGAGCAGCAGCCAGGCCACGAGGTCGCCCTCCCAGCGGCCGATCGCGGCGAACGCGACCCCCGACCACAGCAGCATCGCGACACCGGGCACGACGAGCCGCGCCCGCCGGACCCGCGCGGCGGACAGCGGCAGCAGCCGGTCCACCACGGGCGCCATCTCCGCGCGGCGCGCGCCCTCGGCGGTCGCGAGCATGCCGACGTAGCCGCTGACCAGCACCGCGACCACGACGCCCAGCACCCCGGCGAGCTGCGGCGTGACGACGACGACCACGGGCACGAGCGCGGACACCACGAGCTGCACGAGGTGCCGCGGGGAGCGCAGCAGCACCGTGGTGTCGGCGACCACGACCGCGGACACCGGTCCGCGCACCAGCCGCATGCGCCGCACGGAGCGCCGGCGGGGCCGGGCCGCCGAGTCGGACAGCGCGCGGCCGAGCTCGCGCGAGTCGAGCGACACCACGGCGCCGGCCGCCTGGGTCGCGACGGAGCCGCTCTCCCGCAGGTGCCGGCCGCGGATCCGGCCGAGCCGGGTGTCCAGCCACCAGGCCAGGCCGCCGACGGCCAGGAGGAGGACGCCGAGGACCGCCGCCGGGACGTCCGGCAGCGCCGTCACCCGCCAGCCCGCGAGCGCGGCGACCAGCGCCAGCACCGGGGCGGCGGCGACGACGAGGTCCCCCACGACCGCCGTGGTCCTGCGCGGCACCCCGCGGGACTGCGCGAGGCCCGCGAGCAGCACCAGCGCCGCGCAGGACAGCCCGGCGGCCGCGCCGATGCGCAGCACGTGCCCGACGCCGTGGTCCGCGAGCAGGCCGCCGTCGAGCAGGGCCACCACGACCGCGCCCACCACGCCGGCGGCGACCGGGAGGCGCCGGGCCGTCGGCCGCAGCAGCCCGCGGCGGTCCACCGGGGACCCGAGCCACCACGTGGCCTCGGCGCCGCCCGCACCGACCGGCCCGAGCCGCGCGCCGAGGGAGAGCACGGCCCCGCCCACCAGCACCGCCACGACGGCGACCACGGTGGGCAGGCTGATGCCGGTGGACAGCGCCTGGTCGGGGACGTGGGGCAGCGCGGTGCGGAGCTGGCCGGCGACCCCGAGCGCGACACCGAGGCCGATCGCCGTCGTGACCGCGGCGTAGTACACGTCGCCCAGCACCTCGCCGAGGCCAGCCCCCGACCGGCGGCGCGCGACCTGCGCGGTGTACCGGCGGATGGACCGCGCGGCGGGGACCGGGGTCACCCCCTCGCTCGGCGACACCGCCGGCGCGGGCGCGTCCTCCCAGGTGGCGTCGCCCGTCGCACCGTCCCGCGTGGCGAACTCGTCGACCGACTCCGCGCCGGGCCGCTGCGCGGTCACAGCACGCCCGGGCGCAGCGCCTCGACGGCGTCCGCGACGCCGAGCAGCCGGGAGCTCTCGTCGCCCACGAGCACCGCGCGGTCCGCGACGGCGCGCAGCAGCTCCGGGTCGTGCGTCGCGAGCAGCACCGAGCCGCCCGCGCGCTTCTCGGCGACCAGGCGCTCCGCCAGGTGGTCGCGCATCGCGACGTCCAGGCGCTGCTCGGGCTCGTCCAGCACGAGCAGCGACCGCGGACGCACGAGCCCGGCGGCCAGCAGCAGGCGCCGCCGCTGGCCCGACGACAGGGCGACCGGCAGCGCCGCCGCGTGCTCGGTCAGCCCGAACTCGTCCAGCAGCCCGTCCACCACGGCGTCCGCGCCCTGGACGCCGTGCGCCCGGGCCGTGAGGTACAGGTGCTCGGCGACGGTCAGCGCCGGGAAGTACGCGTCGTCGTCCAGCACGCTCGCCACCCGCGTCCGGAAGCCGACCTCGCGCTCGTCGACCGGTCGTCCCAGCACCTCCACCCGGCCGCCGACGGGCTCGAGCAGACCGAGCACGGCGCGCAGGACGGTCGACTTGCCGGAGCCGTTCGCGCCGACGAGGGCGAGCGCGCGGCCCGGTGGGAGGGTGAAGGACACGGGGGCGCACACGGGCTCCCCGCCGTAGCCGACGAGCAGGTCGACGGCACGGATCACGGGCTGCTTCGACACGGCAGCAGCGTACGCACCGCCGCGGGGCGTCCCGGCGGGACCGTCGGCCCGCGTCCGGTCCGGTCACGTGCGGTCGAGGAACTCCTCGCGCTCGCCCGCCAGCACGCCCTGGATCGCGGCCGCGAGCGCCGGGTGGCCCGCGAGGTCCGGGTCGCCCTCCACCAGGGCGCGCGCGGCGACCCGGGCGCGCTCGATCACGTCCGCGTGCCGCGTGACCTGCAGCAGCCGCAGCGAGGACCCCCGGCCGGACTGGGCGGCCCCCAGCACGTCGCCCTCGCGCCGCAGCTCCAGGTCGACGTCCGCGAGCTCGAAGCCGTCCCGCGTGGCCGCGAGCCGACCGAGCCGGACGGCGGCGGGCGTGCCCTCGGCGACGTCCGCCACCAGCAGGCACACCCCGGGCCGGCTCCCCCGGCCGATGCGCCCGCGGAGCTGGTGGAGCTGGGAGATCCCGAACCGGTCGGCGTCGAGCACCACCATGACGGTCGCGTCGGGCACGTCCACGCCGACCTCGATCACCGTGGTCGAGACGAGCACCGGCACCGCGCCCGAGGCGAAGTCGGCGAGCGCCCGGTCCTTGTCCTCCGGGCCCATCCGGCCGTGCAGCTCGCCGACCCGGACGCCCCGCAGGGCCGGCGTCCCGCGCAGCTCGGCCGCGACCTCGGTGACGGCGCGCAGCGGCCGCGGCGCGGGGGCGTCGTCCCCGGGCCCGTCCGGCAGGTCCGTCACGAGGTCCGCGCCGTCGACGTCCTCACGCTTCGCGTCCCCGTCGATGCGCGCGCACACCACGTACGCCCGCCCGCCACGCTCGACCTCCTCGCGCACCCGCTGCCAGGCGCGGTCCAGCCAGGCCGGCCGCGCGGCCGGGACCAGGTGCGTGACGACCTCCGCGCGACCCGCCGGCACCTCGCGCAGCGTCGACGTCTCGAGGTCCCCGAACACCGTCATCGCGACCGTGCGCGGGATGGGCGTCGCGGTCATCACCAGCAGGTGCGGCACCCCGCCGGCCTTGGCGCGCAGGACGTCGCGCTGCTCGACGCCGAACCGGTGCTGCTCGTCCACGACGACCAGGCCGAGGTCCGCGAACTGCACGTGCTCGGACAGCAGCGCGTGGGTGCCGACCACGATCCCCGCCGCGCCGCCCGCGATGTCCGCGAGCGCGCGCCGGCGGGCCGCCGAGCCCTGCGAGCCGGTCAGCAGCGCCACCCGGGTCGCCCCGTCCGCGCCGCCGAGCATGCCGCCCTCCGCGAGGTCGCCGAGCAGGGCCTGGAGCGTCCGGGCGTGCTGGGCGGCCAGCACCTCGGTCGGCGCCAGCAGCGCCGCCTGACCGCCGGCGTCGATCACCTGGAGCATCGCCCGGGCGGCGACCACGGTCTTGCCGGAGCCCACCTCGCCCTGCAGCAGGCGCTGCATCGGGCTGTCCGCGGCGAGCTGCCGGGCGATCTCCTCCCCGGTCGCGCGCTGCCCCGCGGTGAGCGCGAACGGCAGCCGCGCGTCGAACGCGTCCAGCAGGCCCCCGGCCCGCCGCGGACGGGCGACGGCGCCCTGGGCGGCGAACCGCGCCTTGCGCCGCGCGAGCTCCGCCTGCAGGACGAACGCCTCCTCGAACCGCAGCCGCCCGAGCGCCCGGTCGAGCTCGGCCTGGTCGTGCGGCCGGTGCACGCCGAGCAGCGCCTCCCGCAGCCCGGGCATCGCGCCGCGCACGTCGTCCGGCAGCGGGTCGGGCAGGTCCCGGTCCGTCATGGAGGTGAGCACGACCTTGACCGCCTCGACGACGGTCTGGTTCTTCAGCCCGGACGTCAGCCCGTAGACCGGCCGGGGCCGCTCGCTCTCCGCCAGCCGGGTGGCCTCGTCCGCGACGTCGTCGGTCTCCCGCAGCTCGTACTCGGGGTGCAGGAGCTGCATCTGCCCGCGGTAGTCCTTGACCGTCCCCGAGAACAGCCCGACCGCTCCCGGCCGCAGCTCCTGCTCGAACCGGCGCAGCGCGCCCTGGTGCTTGGCGAACCAGGTGAGGTGCAGCCGGTCGCGCCCGTTGCGCACCACCGCCTCGAGGATGACGCCGCCGCGGGAGCGCATCGTGCGCATCGTGGCCTGCTCGACCTCGGCGTCCACCGTGACGTGCTCGCCGACGCGCAGCTCGCCGATCGAGGTCGGGTGGCCCCAGCGGTGGTAGCGCCGCGGGTAGTAGCGCAGCAGGTCGCCGACGGTGAGCACGTCGAGCTTCGCCAGCTTCTTCGCGACACCCGGCACCACCCTGCCGAGGTCCTGCTCCAGGTAGGGCAGCGGCCGCACGACCGCGTCGTCCGGGGCCGTCACGCGCGGGCCCCCGTCGTCCGGGCCTCCGCAGGCTCCCCGCGCGTCGCGGCCCGCACCGCGCGGTCGTCCACCACGCCCGCGACGACCGCCCACGAGGGGTCCAGGTCGCCCGGCGCGAGCAGTCCCCCCGGCAGGACCGTCACCGGGCCCCCGCCGGCCGCGGCGTCGCCCGCCGCCCGGCGCACGGCGTCGCGCGCGGCCGCGGGGGCGGTCCCGGCGGGCAGCAGCGCCACCACCGCGCCGGCGTCCGCGAGGGACGCGGACGCGGCCGCCGACGCCGTGCACGCGACGACGGGCCGGACCCCGCCGAGCAGCGCGCGCACCGTGGCGGTCCAGGCCGCGCCCGACGCGTCGAGCACGGCGGCCGCCCCGACGGGCGCGGGCGTGTGCACGTGGGCCGTGACCAGCCCGTCGCCCGGGACCACCGCCACGGCGTCGCCCGCGGACCCGAGCGCCCCGGCCAGCGCGCCGGCCACGGCCACCGCGTCGGCGGTGCCGAGCAGCGCGACCACCTCGTAGGCGGCCGGGCCGGCGGGGACGCCGCCGCCCGGCCGGGCGCGCTCCGGGCCGTCGACCTCCGGCGCCGGCCCGGCCGGGCGCGCGTGCTCGGTCAGCCAGCCGACGTCGACCGCCCCGGCGCGGCCGGCCAGCGCCGCCGCCAGGACGTCGAGCAGCACCAGCAGCGCGCACGCGCCGGCGTCGACGACCCGCGCGGAGCGCAGCACCGGGTGCGTGGCGCTCACCCGTGCCAGCCCGTCCCGTCCCGTCGCCACGCCGGCGGCGAGCGCCGAGGCGTCGTCCGCCCCGGCGTCCGCGGCCTCACGGGCGGCGTCCGCGACGCCCGCCGCGACGGTCAGCACCGTCCCGTCCTCGGGCACCGGCACCGCCTCCCGGGCGGCCTGCGCCGCCACGCGGAGCGCCTCGGGCAGCGTGCCGGACGCCGCGCCGGCCAGGCCGCCCAGGTAGCGGCTGAGGATCACCCCGGAGTTGCCGCGGGCGGACAGCAGCGCGCCCCGGGCGAGCGCCCGCAGCACCTGCGGCCCGTCGCCGGCCCCGGCGGGGACGGCCGCCACCTCCTCGGCGGCGCCGCGCACCGTGAGCAGCACGTTGGTGCCGGTGTCGCCGTCGGGGACCGGGAAGACGTTCACCGAGTCGATCCGCTGCTGCGCCGCCTCGAGGGCGGGTACCGCGCGGTCGAGCCAGTCGCGCAGCACGGCGCCGTCGTCCAGCCGTCCGGTCCCGGGTCGCCCAGCCACGTCCGCGCGCAGTCCTTCCGTCGTCCGTGCGGACCCGCTGACCCGCACCCCCTTACTCTGCCCCACCGCGGTGACAGCCCACGCGTCGTCCCCGGGCACCCCGGGCCCGTGCACCCGCCGGGAACACCGGACCGGGGACGCGCGGCACGCGCCGGGGCCCGGTGTGACGGACGTCGTTTTGAGGCGCACGGCGCTCGTGGGCTAGTCTTGTCCGGTTGCCTGGCCTCTGCCGGGCACGGGTGCGCCCCCCGGCCGGTCCTCGGACCGCTGGTGCGGGCCCGCCGACCCACCAGGACTTGCCGCCCGGGGCACCCCCCGAGCGGCGTGCAATGACCGGATCAGGAGAAGACCGTGGCTGCCAACTGCGACGTCTGCGCCAAGGGCCCGAGCTTCGGGCACAGCATCTCGCACTCGCACGTGCGCACGAAGCGTCGCTGGAACCCGAACATCCAGCGTGTGCGCGTCGTCGTGGCGGGCACCCCGAAGCGGATGAACGTCTGCACCTCGTGCCTCAAGGCCGGCAAGGTGCAGCGCGCCGTCTGAGCGCACCAGGCTCGACGAGGGCCCGCGCGGAGCGATCCGCGCGGGCCCTCGTGCTGCCCGGGGACGTCACGACGGACGGCCCCCGGCGCGCCGGACCGTGTGGCACGCTGGTCGCATGAGCGAGCAGCGTCGCGAGCACTCGGTCCGTCCCGCGGAGCCCGCCGACGCCGCGGGCATCGCGCGGGTGCACGTCGAGACGTGGCGCCACGCGTACGCGGGCATGGTGCCGGGCTCCTACCTGGCGTCGCTCGACGTCGACAGCCGCACCGAGGCCTGGCAGCGGTACCTCGCGCCCGGGAGCCGCGTCCGCGCGTGGGTCGCGACGGTGGACGACGAGGTGGTCGGCTTCATCTCGCTGGGCCCGTCGCAGGACGAGGACGCCGAGCGGGGCACGCTGCAGGTCTACGCGATCTACCTCGAACCGGGCCTGTGGGGCTCGGGCGCCGCCCGCGAGCTGCTGCGGACCGCGCTCGCCGACGTGCCCCCGCGCACGGCCGTGACGCTGTGGGTGTTCGCGGAGAACGAGCGCGCCCGGCACTTCTACCGGCGGCACGGGTTCCAGCCGGACGGCACCGAGCGCACCGAGGAGCTGGGCGGGACGGACCTGCTGGAGGTCCGGTACCGCCGGCGCTGACCCTCGCCCGGCGCCGACCCCCTCGGCCGGCGCGGACCTCCCCGGGTCCGGCCCGCCGGCCCGTCAGCGGTGGAAGTGCTCCCAGCCGGGCACGGCGTGCGGCGGCCGGCCGGCGACGAGGACGGTGCCGGCGGGAGCACCCGCGTCGGGCTCCCGGACACGGCCGACCACCCGGAAGCCCGCCGGCACCGCGCCGGGCGGGAACGACGCGAGCAGCCCGTGGTCCTCCCCGCCGCCGAGCGCCCACGCGACAGGGTCGGCCCCGAGCGCCGCGGCCGCGCCCCGGAGCGCCGCCAGGTCGTCCGCCAGCGCGCTCCGCGGGTCGTCGAGGTCGAGCACGACCCGGCTCGCCGCGGCGATCCGGGCGGCGTCGCGCAGCAGCCCGTCGGAGACGTCGAGCATCGCGGTGGCACCCGCGCGCGCGGCCTCGGGGCCGGCGGCGAGCGGCGGCTGCGGGCGTCGGTAGACCCGCACCGCGTCGGGCCCCGCCTCCGGGCGCCCGGCGTCCAGCAGCGCGAGCCCCGCGGCGGACCTGCCGACCGTGCCCGCGAGCGCGAGCACGTCGCCGGGCCGCGCACCCGAGCGCAGCACCGGCTCACGGCCACCCAGGTCCCCGTGCACGGTGACCGCGACGACCACGGCGCCGCCGCCCGACAGGTCGCCGCCGACGACGCCCGCGCCGACCGTGCGGCAGGCCTCGCCGAGCCCGCGCGCGAGCCCCTCGACCCACGCCACCGGCAGGTCCCCCGGTGCGACGAGGGACACGACGAGCGCCGTGGGACGCGCGCCCATCGCGGCGACGTCGGCCAGGTTCTGCATCGCCGCCCGCCAGCCGACGTCCTCGCCGCTCGACCACCCGAGCCGGAAGTGCCGGTCCTCCACCAGGACGTCCGTGGAGACCACGAACCGGCCGTCGGGCGCCCCCAGCACGGCGGCGTCGTCGCCCGGGCCGAGCAGGGTGCGGTCACCCGCGGGCAGGTGCGGGAAGATCCGGGCCAGCAGGTCGTCCTCGGACACGTCGGCGACCACCGGGGCGCGGCCGCCGTCCCCCGGGGTCACAGCGGCGTCGGGGGCTGCGGCGTCGGTCACGCCCGTCACGGTAGCGCCCGCCGGCCGGGTTACCGTGACGGGGTGACCGCCCGCACCACGTCCGCGCCCGCCGGCCCGCACCCCGCGGGCTCCCGCTCCGGCACGGCGCCGCGGCACCGCGCGGCGGCCCGGGCGGGGGTGGTCGCGGCCGTCGCCCTCGCCGGGGCCGCGCTGGCGGGGTGCGCACCGCAGGTCGGCGTCACCGTCGCCCCGCACGCGACGGACCCCGCCTGCGCCCGCGTCGTGCTCACGCTGCCCGACTCGCTGGGCGACGGCCTGGACGAGGTCCGCACCACCAGCCAGGCGACCGCGGCGTGGGGCGACCCGTCCGACCCGGTGACGCTGCGCTGCGGCGTGGAGGTGCCCGGCCCGACCACCGAGCAGTGCGTGACGATGGAGACCGCGAGCGGGCCGGGCATCGACTGGCTCGTGCGCGCCGAGGCGGAGGCGGCGGACGGCGCGAACGCGCCCGCGGACCCCGCCGAGAACCCGGGCTCGTCCGACTGGACCTTCGTGACCTACGGGCGCGACCCCGCGGTGGAGGTCCACGTGCCGGCCGCCGTCGTGGCGGAGCGGTCGACGTCGTTCCTCGACGCCCTCAGCCCGGCGATCGCGCAGGTCGAGGCGACGCGCTCCTGCGTCTGACCGCTCAGCGCAGCCCGGTGGGGCGCTCGAGCGCCAGCCGCAGCAGCTCGTCCAGCAGGTCGGGGTAGGACAGGCCGCTCTGCTGCCACATGCGCGGGTACATCGAGAACGGCGTGAACCCCGGCATGGTGTTGATCTCGTTCACCACCACGTCGCCGTCGGGCGTGACGAACACGTCGACGCGGGCCAGGCCCTCGCCGTCCACCGCCTCGAACGTGCGGACGGCGACGTCCTGCACCCGCGCGATCACGTCCGCCGGCAGGTCGGCGGGGCAGGACAGCTCGACGGCGGCCTCGTCGAGGTACTTCGCCTCGAAGTCGTAGAACCCGTGGCGGTCGTCGGTGACGACGATCTCGCCCGGCAGCGACGCGCGCGGTCGGGAGCCGCCGCGGCCCCCGAGCACGGCGCACTCGATCTCGCGCCCGACGATCGCGGCCTCGACGACGACCTTCGGGTCGTGCCGCTGCGCCTCCGCGACGGCGGCGGGCAGGTCGGCCAGGTCGGTCACGCGGGTGATGCCGATGCTGGAGCCGGCGCGGGCGGGCTTGACGAACAGCGGCAGCCCGAGCGCCTCGACGCGCGCCCGCACGCCGTCGCGGTCGGTGGCCAGGTCGTCGCCCCGCAGCGTGACGTAGGGGCCCACGGGCAGGCCCGCGCCCGCGAGCACGACCTTCATGAAGTGCTTGTCCATGCCGACCGCCGACGCGAGGACGCCGGCGCCGACGTAGCGCACGTCCGCGAGCTCGAGCATGCCCTGGAGCGTGCCGTCCTCGCCGAACGGCCCGTGCAGCAGCGGGAGCACCACGTCGACGGCGCCCAGGGCGGCCGCGGGCACGCCCGGCTCGATGACCTGGAGCTCGCGCGACCCGGCCTCCTGCGGCAGCAGCACCTGCTCCGGCGCCGCCTCGACCTCCGGCAGCCGCCCGTCGACGATCGCCCACCGGTCCGGGTCGTCGGCGACGCGCACCCAGCGGCCCTGCGGGGTGATGCCGATGGGCAGCACGTCGTACCGGTCGCGGTCGATCGCACGCAGCACGGCGCCGGCGGTGGCGCACGAGATCGCGTGCTCGCTGGAGCGCCCGCCGAACAGGACGAGGACGCGCGGACGGGCGGACGGGGACTGCTCGGTGCTGGACATCGCCCGCGAGCCTAGTCGCAGCGTGGGACGCGCGAGGGCGGCACGCGGTCGCGGCGTACCCTGCGCTGCGTGACGCACCCCGACCCCACCGCCCTCGCCCGCGAGACGCTCGCCGTGACCGCCGGACGCCCGCCGCGCGCCCAGGGCGCCCCGGTCAACCCGCCCGTCGTGCTGTCCTCGACGTACGTGTCGCAGGGCGTGCCGCAGCCGGGCGAGCTGATGTACGCGCGCGGCGACACCGAGACGTGGGGGCCGTTCGAGCAGACGCTCGGCGCGCTGGAGGGCTCGACCCACCCGGCGCTCGTGTACGGCTCCGGCATGGCGGCGATCGCCGCGGCGCTCTCGCTGGTCCCGCACGGCGGGCGCCTGGTGCTGCCGCGGCACGCCTACCAGGTGACGCTGGGGTACGCGCGCGACCTCGCCGAGCGCTCGGACGTCGAGGTGGACCACGTCGACGTCGCGGACACCGCGGCGGTCGTCGCGGCCCTCGACCCGTCCACCTCCCCCACGGGCAGGCCGACGTCGCTGCTGTGGGTCGAGTCCCCCACGAACCCGATGCTCGAGGTGGCGGACCTCCCGGCCCTGGTCGCGGCCGGCCACGCCGCCGGCGCGCTGGTCGCGGTCGACAACACGTTCGCGACGCCGCTCGTGCAGCGGCCGCTCGAGCACGGGGCCGACGTCGTCGTGCACTCCGTGACGAAGTACCTCGCGGGCCACAGCGACGTCGTGCTCGGCGCGGTGCTCACGGACGACGCGGCGCTGCGGGAGCGGCTGCACACCTACCGGACGGTGCACGGCGCGATCGCCGGCCCGTTCGAGGTGTACCTGGCGCTGCGCGGCGTCCGGACGCTCGCGCTGCGGGTCGAGCGCTCGCAGCGCACCGCGCTCGACCTCGCGCACCGCCTCGCCGCCCACCCCGGCGTCGTCGAGGTGCGCCACCCGGGCCTGCCGGGCGACCCGGGCCACGCCCGCGCGACCGCGCAGATGGCCGGCTACGGCTCGATCATCGGGCTGCGCCCGGCGGGCGGCGCGGCCGGGGCGGACGCGGTCGTCGAGCGGCTGCGGCTGTGGGTGCCGGCCACCAGCCTCGGCGGGGTGGAGTCCAGCATCGAGCGCCGCCGCCGGTTCGCGACGGAGTCCCCCACGGTCCCGGAGGACCTGCTCCGCCTCTCGGTCGGCATCGAGGACGTCGAGGACCTCTGGCGCGACCTCGCCCAGGCGCTCCCCTCCTGACCCTCCCGCCCGGTCCTCCTGTGCGACCTGCGGACCTGCGAGGTCGTCACGTCCGGCCGAGGTCGTCAGCCCGGCCTGACGACCTCGGCTCGAGCTGACGACCTCGCGCGTCAGCGGATCGTGAACGGGGCGCGCAGGAGCGCGGCGTCGCGGGAGCTCGGGCCGACCAGGAGGTCGAACTCGCCGGGCTCGATGACGCGGCGGCCGGCGGCGTCGACGATCGTGCAGTCCGCGACCGGCACCTCCAGCGCGACGCGCACCGACTCGCCGGGGGCGACGTCGACCTGCCGGAACGCCTTGAGCTCCTTGTCGGCCCACGAGACCGACGTCACGCGGTCCGAGACGTAGACCTGCACGGTCTCCCGCACGGGCCGCGCGCCGGTGTTGCGGACCGTGATCTCGGCCCGGACCACGTCGCCGGCGCCCAGGTCGGTGGCCGCGAGCGCGAGGTCGGCGTACTCGACGGTGGAGTACGTGAGGCCCTCCCCGAACGCGAACGCCGGCCGCTGGGTGAGGTCGGCGTAGCGGTCGCCGTGCTGGCCGCGGATCTGGTTGTAGTACGTCGGCTGCTGGCCGACGTGCCGCGCGAACGACACGGGCAGGCGGCCGGACGGCTCGGCGAGCCCGAGCAGCAGCTCCGCGAGCGCCCGGCCGCCCTGCATGCCGGGGTTCGCGGCCCACACGAGGGCGTCCGCGCCGAGCGCCGACTCGGGCAGCACCAGCGGCTTCGAGGCCAGCAGCACCACGACGAGCGGCGTCCCGGTCGCGGCGAGGGCGTCGAGCAGGGCGACCTGCCCGCCGACGAGCTCGAGGGTCGCGGTGGAGCGCCCCTCCCCGACCAGCTCGATGCGGTCCCCCACGACGGCGACCACGTAGTCCGCGTCGCGCGCCGCCGCGACCGCCTCGGCGATCATCGCCTCGTCCGGCTCGGCGGGCACGACGACCGGCGGGCGCGGCTGCCCGTCGGGGAACGTCGCCCCCTCCGGGTCGGGCTCCAGCGTGAGGATCTCCGCACCGCGGGCGTGGTCGACCACCCAGCCCTCGGGCGCGGCGGCCCGCAGCCCGTCCAGCACCGTCGTGATCATGTCGCGCGGCTGGCCGTCGGGCAGCCAGTCGGCCTGGCCGGACGAGCCCGCCCAGTCGCCGAGCTGCGTCTGCGCGTCGTCGGCGAGCGGCCCGACGACGGCGATCCGCCGGCTGCCGGCGCCCGTCGGAGCCACCGAACGGACCGCGGCGGCGCCGCCCGGCGGGACGGGCGCTCCGGGCGCCGCAGCGGTCCCGGGCGTGCAGCCGCCGGCCAGCGGCAGCACGGCGCCCTCGTTGCGCAGCAGCACCAGCGAGCGCCTCGCGACCTCGAGGTTGAGCGCGGCGTGGTCGGCGCGGCCGATGACGGCGGCCTGGGTGGCCGGGTCGGGGCGGCGCGGGTCCTCGAACAGCCCGAGCCGGAACTTCAGCGTGAGGATGCGGGCGACCGCGGGCTCGAGGTCCGCCTCCGTCAGCAGGCCCCGCTCGATCGCCTCCAGCGCGCCCTCGAAGAACCGCGGCGTCGTCATGACCATGTCGTTGCCGGCCTTCACCGCGGCGGCGGCGGCGTGCGCGTAGTCGGGCTGCACCTTCTGCTCCCAGACCATGCGCCCGACGTTGTCCCAGTCGGTGACGAGCGTGCCGGTGTAGCCCCACTCGCCGCGCAGCACCTCGTTGAGCAGCCAGTCGTTGACGGTGATCGGCACGCCGTCGGTGGTCTGGTAGCCGAGCATGAACGTCGCGCAGCCCTCCCGGGCCACCCGCTCGAACGGGGGCAGGAACCACGACCGCAGCTTGCGCCGCGAGATGTCCGCCTCGGAGGCGTCCCGGCCGCCCTGCGTCTCGGAGTACCCGGCGAAGTGCTTCGCGGTGGCGAGGATCGCGGTCGGGTCGGCCAGGCCGTCACCCTGGTAGCCGCGGACCATCGCGGAGGCGAGCTCCCCGATGAGGTGCGGGTCCTCGCCGAACGTCTCGTCGACGCGGCCCCAGCGCAGGTCGCGGGTGATGCAGAGCACCGGGCTGAACGTCCAGTGCACGCCGGTGGGGGCGACCTCCCGCGCGGTGGCCCGGGCGACCTGCTCGACCAGCGCCGGGTCCCAGCTCGCGGCCATCCCGAGCTGCGTGGGGAAGATCGTCGCCCCCACCCAGAACGAGTGCCCGTGGATGCAGTCCTCGCCGACCAGCAGCGGGATGCGCAGCCGCGTGGAGTCGACGAGCTCGTGCGCGAGCGCCAGCCGCTCCGGCGAGGCGTGCAGCAGCGACCCGGCGAGCCGCCGCAGCACGTGGTCGGCCACGTCGTCGCGGGCGTCGAGCTGCAGCATCTGCCCGACCTTCTCCTCGACGGTCATGCGGTCCAGCAGGTCCCGGACCCGGTCGGCCACGGGCAGGGCGGCGTCGAGGTAGGCGGCGGTGGTGGTCTCGGTCACGAGGGGTCCTTCTGCTCGGAGTGCTGCCGCGGGTGCGGCGGGTGGTGCGGGGCGGGGCGCACGGCGGTGACGCCGCTGGTGGGGCGCAGGCCGCGCTTGCGCATCGCGCGGGCCCGCTCCCCGGCGGACCGCAGCCGCGGGTTCACGTACTCGTCGATGCCGAAGTTGATGAGCGACAGCGCCATGCCGAGCAGCGCGATGCACAGCCCGGCCGGCACGTACCACCACCAGAAGTCGGGGAACGCGCCGTTCTGCTGCGCCCAGTACAGGATCGTGCCCCAGTTGAGGTTCGTGATGGGGATGACCCCGATGAACGCCAGCGTCGTGAGGCCCAGCACCGCGGCGGTCACGGTCCCGACGAACGACGAGGCGATGATCGCCGTCAGGTTCGGGAGCATCTCGACCGCGATGATGCGGTGGAGCGGCTCGCCGTTGGCCCGCGCGGCCTGCACGAAGTCCCGGTTGCGCAGCGACATCGTCTGCGCGCGCAGCACGCGCCCGCCCCACGCCCAGCCGGTGATGGCGAGCACCGCGGAGATGAGCAGCAGGCTCGGGTTGTCGTACTGGGAGGCCACGATGATCATCAGCGGCAGGCCGGGCAGCACGAGGAACACGTTGGTCAGCGCGGACAGCGACTCGCTGCGCCACCCGGCGACGTAGCCGGCGGTCACGCCCACGGCCACCGCGACGAGGGTCGCGATGACGCCGGCGCTGAACCCGACGACGAGCACGCCGCGGGTGCCCAGGACGATCTGGCTGAAGACGTCCTCGCCCATGTGCGTGGTGCCGAGCCAGTGCTGGGCGGACGGCGGCTGCCGGAGCGCGTCGAAGTCCTTGTCGAGCGGGCCGTACGGGGCGATGAGGTCACCGAAGACGGCCAGCAGGACGAAGAACCCGAGGATCGCGAGCCCGGTCAGGGACTTGCCGTTGCGGAACATCGCGAACGCCCGCCCGAGCCGCGCCGCGGCGCCCGTGCCGCGGGACGCCGGTCCGGCCGGCCCGGGGGCGACGGGGACCGCGGCCTCCTCGGTGGCGGTGGTGGTGGGGAACGTCATGGCTCAGCCCTCCGTCTGGCGGGTGCGCGGGTCGAGGACGGCGTACGCGACGTCCGCCAGGATGTTCGCGACCAGCACGGTCAGCGTGATGACGAGGAACAGCCCCTGCATGAGCGGGTAGTCCTTCGCGGTCGTGGCGTCGAGCAGCAGCTTGCCCACGCCGGGGTAGGAGAACACCAGCTCCATGACGAGCGTGCCGCCGACGATGAACCCGAGCGACAGCGCGAACGACGACAGCTGCGGGAGCACCGCGTTGCGGGCGGCGTAGTTCACCATCACGCGCCGCGGGGACAGGCCCTTGGCCTCGGCGACCGTCACGTAGTCCTCGTCGAGGACGGTGACCATCATGTTGCGCATCCCGAGGATCCAGCCGCCCAGCGACGCGAGCACGATCGTCAGCGCCGGCAGGGTGCCGTGCTGGACCACCTGCCCGACGAAGTCGAACGTGAGGGCGGGGGTGCTGCCCTTGTCGTAGGCGTGCGACGCGGGGAACCAGCCGAGCGTGGTGGAGAACACCGCGATGGCGATGAGGCCCATCCAGAAGTACGGCACGGTCGAGAAGAACGTGGCGACGGGGACGAGGGCGTCCGCGCGGCTGCCGCGGCGCCACCCGATCCACGACCCCAGCCCGGTGCCGAGGAAGAAGCTCAGGACGGTGGCGATGCCCACCAGCCCGACGGTCCACGGCAGGGCGGTCGCGATGACGTCGGTGACGGGCGCGAGCCCCTTGGAGAACGACCGGCCGAGGTCCCCGCGCAGCAGCAGCCCCCAGTAGTCGGCGTACTGCTGCAGCAGCGACTTCCCGTCGTCGAGCCCGAACAGCGTCCGCAGCGAGTCGGCGGCGTCCGGGCTGATGCGGCCCTGGTTCTTCTGGAGGTAGGCCGAGACGGGGTCGCCCTTCATCATGCGGGGCAGGAAGAAGTTGATGGTGATGGCCGCCCATGCCGTGAACAGGTAGAACACGGCGCGGCGCACGGCGAATCTCACGGCGGTCAGCTCCTGGCAGTCGACGTCGCCGGGCCGGCGAAGTGCGTGTCCGGGTCGGGCGAGGCGTCCCGCAGCGCGCGGGTGTAGGGGTGCTGCGGGCGCAGGATCACGTCGTCCGCGGGGCCGCTCTCCACGACGACGCCGTGGTGCAGGACCATGATCTCGTCGCTGAAGTGCCGGGCCGTGGCGAGGTCGTGCGTGATGTAGAGGACGCCGAGGTCCGACTCGCGCTGCAGCTCGGCCAGCAGGTTGAGCACGCCGAGCCGGATCGACACGTCGAGCATCGACACCGGCTCGTCGGCGACGAGCAGCGACGGCCGGGACGCCAGCGCGCGGGCGATGGCGACGCGCTGGCGCTGGCCGCCCGACAGCTCGTGCGGGCGGCGGTCGACGACGGCGGGCGGGTCCAGGTGGACGCGCTCGAGCAGCCGCACCACCTCCGCGTCCACCTCGTCGGGCGGGACCACGCGGTCCAGCCGCAGGGGGCGCTCCACGTGGTGGCGGATGGTGTGGTACGGGTTCAGCGAGGCGAACGGGTCCTGGAACACCATCCGCACCTGCTGCCGGTAGCGGCGCAGCGCCCGGCCCCGGCGCGGGATCGGGGCGCCGTCCAGCAGCACCTCGCCGCTGGTCTCCCGCTCGAGCTGCGTGATGATCTTGGCGATCGTGGACTTGCCGCTGCCGCTCTGCCCGACCAGGGCGATCGTCTGCCCGGACGTGAGCGTGAACGACACGTCGTCGAGCGCGAGCATGTCCCCCGCCCCCCGGACGCGGTAGCGCTTGGTGACGCCGCGGAGCTCCAGCGTGCTGGTGGTCATCGTGCGGCCTCCTCGGCGCTGCCCGTCCGCACGAAGTCCCCGCGCTCGCCGGTCAGGCTCGGGAACGACCCGAGCAGCCGCTGCGTGTAGGGGTGCTGCGCGTGGCGGTAGATGTTCTCGGCGGTGTCGAGCTCGACGATGCGGCCCTCGCGCATGACGGCGATCCGGTCGCTGATCTCGAGCAGCAGCGGCAGGTCGTGCGTGATGAACACGACCGAGAACCCGAGCTCGCGGCGCAGGTCCGAGATCTGCTGCAGGATCTCGCGCTGCACGAGCACGTCGAGGGCGGTGGTCGGCTCGTCCATGATCATGAGCTGCGGCCGCAGGGCGAGCGCCATCGCGATCATGACGCGCTGGCGCATGCCGCCGGAGAGCTCGTGCGGGAAGGACCGCAGCCGCTCGCGGCCGACGCCGACCATGTCGAGCAGGTCCCCGCACTCGCGGCGGCGCTCGGCCTTCGGCATCGCGGGCCGGTGGGTGCGGAACACGTCGTCGAGCTGCTTGCCGATCGCCACGACGGGGTTGAGCGCGTTCATCGCGCCCTGGAACACCATCGAGGCCTTGTCCCACCGGAACGCCCGCATCTCGGCGTCGCTGAGCGCCCCGAGGTCGATGTCCGCCCCGGAGGCGTCGTGGAACGTCGCCGAGCCACCCGCGATCACCGCGGGCGCCTTCAGCAGGCGCTGCACGCCGTACGCCAGCGTGGTCTTGCCGCACCCGGACTCGCCCGCGAGGCCGAGGATCTCGCCCCGGCGGACGCTGAGCGACACCTCCCGGACCGCCTCCACCGGCGGGTCCACGTCGTACACGACGCTGAAGTCCGACACCGTCAGCACGTCGTTGGTCGTCGTCACTGAACCTTCCCGTCTTCCCGCGGACCCGTGGCCCGCCCGTCTGCCCGGCACGGCTGCGGCCGGCCGGCGGCGGGGACGAGGTCCCGTCGCCGGCCGGCCGCAGCGGCGCGTCAGCTCGCCGGCTCCAGGCTGGTGAGGATCAGCGCGGCGGTGGGCTGCGTCGGGTCGGGGTTGGCGTACGGGTCGTCCTCGCCCGGCCAGCCGACGTAGCTGCGCGTGTTGTACTCGCCGATGAACGGGCGGGTGCCGATCGGCAGCGCGGGCACCTGCTCGACGAAGATCTCCTGGACCTCCGCCAGGGCCTCGGCGCGCGCGGCGTCGTCCGTCGCGGTGGCGTAGGTGTCGAGCGCGGCCGTGGCCTCCGGGCTGTCGAACCGCCCGAAGTTGTAGTCCGCGGCCTCGCCGAGCGGCTTCAGCCACCGGCCGTCCATGATGTCGCTGTACAGGTCGTACGGCGTGGCGCCGGTGTCGGTCCAGTGCAGGATCGCCTGGAAGTCGCCCTCGGACTTCATGGCCCACCAGGTGTCGGCGTCCGGGGTGTCGACCGTGGCCTCGACGCCCAGCTCCTTGGCCGAGTCGGCGATCAGCGAGATGCCGGTGACGTAGTCGCTCCAGCCCTGCGGGACGCTCAGCTCGAACGTGACGGGCTCGCCGTCGGGGTCGACGAGAGCGTCGCCGTCCCAGGTGTAGCCGGCGTCCGTGAGGATCTCCTTCGCGCCGTCGACGTCGACGCCGTACGTCTCGCCGGCGAAGTCGTCGGCGATGAACGGGTCGCCCGCGGGGGTGGGCAGGCCGGTCACCGAGGTGAGCTCCGGCACGCCGCCCTCCCGCGCGATCGCCTGGTGCTTGGTGCGGTCGACGACGAGGTTCATCGCCTGGCGGAACGCGACGTCGCTGAACGGCTTGGTCTGCGTGTTGACGAACATCGCGTCGATGCCGAGGCCCGCGGCCGCCCAGTAGACGTTCGCGTCGTCCTTGTCGAGGTACGCGGACTGCACGTTGGGGATGAACGCCTGCGCCCAGTCGGCCTCGCCGTTGGCCAGCGCCGTGGTGAGCGCGGTGTTGTCGTTGTACGACACGTAGTAGAGCGTCGGCGCGGCCAGCTCCCCGCCCCAGTAGTCGTCCCGCGCGGTGAGCTCGACGCTCTGCGAGGAGAACTGCGACAGCACGTAGGGGCCGGTGCCGACGGGCTCGAGGTTCGGGTCCGTGGCCGGGTCGGCGACGTCCTCCCAGATGTGCTTCGGGACGATGAGCTTGTGCAGGACCTTGTCCTGCTTGGCGAACATCGACGCGGCGAAGGAGATCGTGACGGTGTCCCCGTCGAGCGCGACGTCCTCGATGCCGAGCGCCGCGTTGTCGAGCTCCGGCTTGTCCTTGAGCAGCGTGAACGTGTACGCGATGTCGTCGGCGGTGAAGTCCTCGCCGTCGTTCCAGGTGACGCCGTCGCGGGCCACGAGCGTGACCGCGGTGTAGTCGTCGTTCCAGGTGATCTCCTGGGCGAGCCACGGCGTGACGTCGTCGCTGGGGTCGATGAGGTTGACGAACCCCAGCGGCTCCAGGATCGCGTTGATGTAGCCGAGCTTCATGCCCGAGGCGTCGCCGACCCACGGGTTGTTCGACTCGGTGGCGATGGCGCCGTCCGGCTTGGCGATGGTCAGCGGGGCCCCGGTGCCGCCGGTGCTGCTGCCCTCGTCGCCCGCCCCGCCCGACCCGCCGGAGCAGGCCGTCAGTGCCAGGGCGGCGGCCACGCCGAGCGCGACCGCCGGGTACTTCACCCTCATGGTTTCTCCTTCGAAACGGCGCCGGGACGCAGCCGGCGTCTGAGGTCACGCCGCGTCCTCGCGGTCGTGCTGCGCGGAACGTTACTACACTGTCAGTAAGTGTCCGCCAGGCCCCGGAGATCACGAGTTGGTCACGGCAGGCGGGTCCCGGTCGGCAGCAGCCCCGGCCGCTACGATCGGCGCGCGACCACGCCGGCGGGCGCGGCGGCAGAGGAAGTGAGACAGCCATGAGCTCGGCGAAGCGGCCCGTCCGGCCGCGCCCGGAGACCCTGGAGCGCCGGCGGCGCATCCTGACCGCCGCCATGACGACGTTCGGCAGCAAGGGCTACAACAACGGCCCGCTCACGGAGATCGCCGAGCAGGTCGGCATGACGCACGCGGGGATCCTCCACCACTTCGGGTCCAAGGACCAGCTCCTCGTCGAGGTGCTGCGCTTCCGCGACCAGTCCGACGTCGAGGGGCTCGCCGAGCAGCACATCCCCGGCGGCATCGAGCTGTTCCGCCACCTCGTGCGGACCGCGTTCGCCAACGAGGAGCGGCCCGGCATCGTCCAGGCCTACGCGGTGCTGTCCGCCGAGTCCGTGACCGACGACCACCCCGCGCGCGCGTACTTCGAGGAGCGCTACCGCACGCTGCGCGCCGAGATCGCCGACGCGTTCCGGGAGGTCTGCGCCGAGCGCGGCGTGACCGAGCCCGACACGGTTGGCCGTGCCGCCGCCGCCATCCTCGCGGTCATGGACGGGCTCCAGGTGCAGTGGCTGCTGGCCCGCGACGACGTGGAGCTGGCGCGGACCAGCGAGTTCGCGATCGAGGCGCTGGTCGCGGCGGTCGTGCAGCCGCAGGAGCCCGTCGTCGGCACCGGGCGCGGCTGACGCCCGTCCCGGGACCGACCCCGGGCTTGCCGCCGCACGCCCGGGCGGTGTTCAATGAGTTGACTCATCGACTCATTGGAGCACCTCATGGCCGGTCTCGTCCTCCTGCTCCTGCTGGCGCTCGCCGGGTGCGTGGGCGTGCTCCTGGCGCTGCTGCTCGCGGCGGCACGGGGCGGCACGACCGCGGACGCCCCGGCCGTCACACGCGCCGCCCGGCGGCACGAGACGCTGGTGTCCCTCGGCGCCACCGCGACCAGCGTGCTGGTGGCGCTCGCGGTCGTCGGCTCCTCCGACGTCGTCTGGACGTCGACGTACGAGCCCCTGCCCGCCGCGCCGGGCGTCCTCGCGTACACCGCGCCGTTCCTCGCATCGGTGGTGTTCGCGGCCGTCCGGGCGCTCGGGGAGACGTCCTGGCCCCGCCCCCGGGGCGCCGTCCGCTCCGCGCCGCTCGCGCGCCGGACGGTCCGCGACCTCGGGGGCCGACGCCTCGTCGCCCTGCTGGGGACCGTCGCGGCGGGGCTGGTCGCGGTCGTGGTCCTGGGCCTCACGGCCGCCCCCGACGGCCGCTCGGTGGCGCACCCGCCGGTCCTCGACGCCGCGGGCCGGGTGGTCGGGACCGGCGCGTCCGGGCCGTACCCGGGCTGGCCCTTCGGCGTGCCGGTCGCGGTCGCACTGCTCCTGGCGCTCGGTGCGGCACTGGTCGCGCTGCGCGTCATCACCCGGCGCCCCCCGCTGCCCGTGCTGCCCACCGCCCACGACGACGTCATCCGCCGCACGTCTGCCGCGCGGGTGCTGGCGGGCGTCCAGGCGTGGACCGGCTCCGCCCTCGGCCTCATGCTGCTCGTCGCCGCCGCCGCCCTCGCGAACGCCGAGCACCCCGCGGGCAGCGCGGCCGCAGCCGCGGCGGGCGCCGCCTTCCTGGTCGTCTCGCTCGGCCTCGCCGGCTCCGCCGTGCCCGCCCGCAGGCTCACCCCGGCCGCGGCAGCCGGCGACAGGGTCCGGGGCGTGGCCGCGTGACGGAGCTGCGGGTCGACGTCTCCGCCGCGACGCCCGTCTACGAGCAGATCCGGGCCCAGGTCGCGGGCCTCGTCGCGCTCGGCACCCTGACTCCGGGCGAGCGCCTGCCCGCCTCCCGCGACCTCGCGCGCGACCTCGGCATCGCGGTCGGCACCGTGCAACGCGCCTACCGGGAGCTCGAGGCGGCCGGCGTGGTGACGTCGCGGCGCCGCGTCGGGACCGTCGTCGCGGGTCCGGAGGCCGGCACGGCCCCTGCGCACCGGCGGGACGCCGCGGACGGCCGGGACGGCGCGCACGGCACACCGACGCTGCTGGACGACGTGCGCGCGCTCGTCCGCAGGGCCCGCGCCGAGGGGCTCACCGACGGCGCACTGCTCACGCTCGTGCGGGGCGCGCAGGTCGACCCGTCGCCGGACCGGTCGCACCCACCGGGTGTGCTGCGGCTCGAGGGCGACCGGGGCCTCGTCGGGCCTCCCCCGGCCTAGAGGCCCTCCGCCTTGCGCGGGCGTCCCAGCAGCAGCGGCGCCAGGGCGTCCACCGGCAGACCCTCGTGCAGCACCTGCACGACGGCCGCGGTGATCGGCATCTCGACGCCCGCGCGCTCCGCGAGGTCCAGCACCGAGCGCGAGGACTTCACGCCCTCCGCGGTGCCGCCGGTGGCCGTGACCGCCTCGTCGAGCGTCATCCCCTGGCCGATGCGCAGGCCCAGGCGGTGGTTGCGGGAGTCCGGCGACGCGCACGTCGCCATGAGGTCACCCATGCCCGCGAGGCCCGGGAACGTCTCCGCCCTCGCACCGAGCGCCAGGCCGAGACGCGTGATCTCCACGAGGCCGCGCGTGATGACGGTCGCCATCGTGTTGTAGCCCAGGCCGCGGCCCTGGGAGATCCCGACCGCGAGCGCGATGACGTTCTTCACCGCCCCGCACAGCTCGACGCCCACCACGTCGTCGTTGGTGTAGGGCCGGAAGTACCCGGACGCGCACGCGGCGGCGACGCGCTCGGCGGTGCCGGCGTCCGACGACGCGACGACGGTGGCCGTCGGCTGGCGGGCGGCGATCTCCGAGGCGAGGTTCGGGCCCGACAGCACCGCCACCCGGGCCGGCTCCAGGTCGAGCGCCTCGGCCACGACCTCGCTCATCCGGCGGTCCGTCGCCAGCTCGACCCCCTTCATGAGGGAGACCGCGACGGCGCCCGGGTCGAGGCGGCCGGCCAGCGGGGCGAGCGTCGCCCGGGCGGACTGCGACGGCACCGCGACGGCGACGACGTCCGCGCCCGCCACCGCGGCGACCGGGTCCGGGTCGGCCGTCACGCGCGCGGGCAGGTCGACCCCCGGCAGGTACCGCTCGTTGCGGCGCGACCCGGCGATCTCGGCGCACACGGCGGCGTCGCGCCCCCAGACGGTGACGTCGCAGCCCGCGTCGGCGAGCACGGCCGCGAACGTCGTGCCCCACGCGCCGGCGCCGAGGACGGCAGCGCGCGTCACGCGGCCCCGTCCGCCGTGGGGGCGGCAGGCCCGGCCGCCCCGGCGCCGCCCCCGGCGCGGCGCATGTCGTACGGCCGCTCGGGGGGCGTCTCGCCGCGCACGTCGGCCAGCAGCGCGGTGATCGCCGCCATCACCCGGGCGGTCGCCTCGCGCAGCGTCGCGGCGTCCAGCGGGCGGTCGTACAGGTCCGCGAGGTCGACGGGCGGTCCGGCCAGCACGGTCACGCGCTTCGGGGGGATCGGCTTGAACACCTTCGCGTAGCGGCCGAGCAGCAGCTGCGGCCCCCACTGCGCGATCGGCACGACGGGGACGCGGGTCGTCAGCGCGAGGCGGGCGACGCCGGTCTTCGCCACCATCGGCCACAGGTCCGGGTCGCGCGTGAGCGTGCCCTCGGGGAAGACCGCGACGCACTCCCCCTCCCGCAGCGCCTGCTCGGCGGCCCGCAGGGAGTCGCCGGCCTGGGAGGTGTTCCGGTACACCGGGATCTGGCCGCTGGTCCGCAGCACCCAGCCCACCACCGGCACCGAGAACAGCGACGACTTCGCGAGGATCTTCGGCGCGACCCCGTTGTCGTACAGGAAGTGCGCGAAGGTGACCGGGTCGACGTTCGTCATGTGGTTGCCCGCGGCGATGAACCCGCCCGCCGGGAGGTGCTCGGCGCCGCGCCAGTCGCGACGCGTGATCGCGTACAGCACGGGTCGCAGCACACGGGCGACGTTGCGGTAGGCGCGGTTGGCGCGGGGCGGGTGCACGGGAGCCGATGCTACCCGGGCGGCCGCACGCGCCCCTCCGGGTGGCCGACGCGGCAGCACAGCGTAGGCCCGCCCGCGAACCGCGCAACCGCTGGCAGGAGCGTCGGCGTGCGATCGGCGGGCGCATTTGGCACTATCGGACCGTCCTCGCGGCCGAGCCGCGGGGCGCCCGGGCGTCGTTGGGACGAAGCGAGCCGCACGGGACACCAGCGCGTCGCGCCCTCACGCACGTCGCGCCCCGGCTCCGGAGCACGCATGTCCCTCACCACCCGCGCCTCGTCCCCCGCGGAGCGCCGCACCACCACGGCACCCGGCACCTTCCACCTGCTCGGCGACGACGCCCTCGTCTGGTCCGAGCCCGTCTTCCGCCTCCACGGGTTCGAACCGGGTGACGTGGTCCCGTCGACGTCGCTGATGCTGGCGCACTGCCACCGCGACGACCGTCCCGCCCTGGAGGCGGTGCTGCGCGCCGCGCCCCCCGCGCCCGGCGAGGGACGCAGCGTCCGGTACCGCCTCGTCGACGCGTCGGGCACGGAGCGCGTGGTGCTGGCGGCGTTGGCGCCCGGTCTGGACGAGCGGCACGCGCGCGGGTCCCGCCCCGCGGCCGGCGGGACGCGGACCGACGGGTCCGCGGCACCCGCGGAGCACCGGGCGCAAGCCGGGATCCGGACCGAGGACCACTCCCGCGTCGACGGCTCGCCCGCGGTGGAGTGCCCGCCCGCCGGCGAGGGACGCGGCCTCCAGCTGCTGGGCCTGCTCGTCGACCTGGGCGCTGAGATCGGCGCGACGGCCGCGCGGCGGGCGGACGAGATGCTCACCGCGGCGATCGCGTCGCGCGAGGTCATCGACCAGGCCAAGGGCGCCGCGATGCTCGCCTACGGGCTCGACGGCCCGGCGGCGTTCGAGCTGCTGCGGTGGCACTCCGAGCACCTGAACGTCAAGGTGCGCACCGTGGCGGAGCGGATGCTCAGCGCGCTGCCCGGCCGCCGGCGCGACACCGACCCGCGGGACCTGCTGGACGGCGCCCTCGCGAGCCTCGTCGACGCGGGCGCGCACGCCGACGGGGCGGGACGCACGGCCGACGCGCCGGCGCCCCTGGTCGTGCGGCACCGCCTGGACGGCCGGTCGGTGCTTGTGGCGCTCGACGGGGAGGCCGACGCCGCGACCGCGCCGGCGCTCGTCGCCGGGTTCGCGGACGCCCTGCGGGCCGTGCCGCCCCGCGGCATGCTCGTCGTCGACGCGTCGCACCTGCGCCGGCTCGGCCCGGTCGCCGCCCTGCACCTGGCGCGCCTGCGCCGGCGCTGCGACAACGCGGGCGTCGCGCTGCGGATCCTGCCGCCCGCCGGGGGCCGTCCCGAGATGCGGGGACCCGCCGCACGCAGCAGCATGTGAGGCACCCGCACCCGAGGAGGACTGACGTGAGCGACCAGCCGACGGACCGCCCCGAGGGCGTGCTGCCCGACGGGGACCCCGACGACGTGGCCGAGGCGAGCACCCCCGGCTCGGAGGGCGACGGACCCGAGGCCGCCTACGAGGCAGAACCCGGCCGGACGGGCGGGGACGAGCCGGACGGCGCGTGACGGTGGCCGAGCCGACCGTCCCGACGCCCGGCGGGTCGCTCGCGCACGCCCCGGCCGCGGACGCCGAGGCGTGGCGGACCGGGATCCTCGACGAGCTCCACGGCCTGCTCGTCGCCACGGTCCCGGTGGACGCGCTGCTCGACGCGATCGTGCGGCGCGCGGCGGACCGCGGCGGCCCCGGGTCGTCCGCCGCGATCACCGTGCGGCTCGAGGGGCAGTCGACCGTGGCCGCGGCCGCCGACGAGCGTGCGGCGGCGTGCGACCGGGCGGAGCAGGCCGCGGGCGACGGCCCGTGCCTGGAGGCCGCGCGCGTCGGGCGGCGCCTCACCGTCCCGGACGTCGCCGGGGAGCAGCGGTGGCCGGCGTGGCGCGCCGAGACGGTGCGCGTGGGCTTTCTCGCCGCGGCCGCGCTCCCGGCGACCGTCGTGCCCCGCAGCGCGCTCGAGCTCGCGATCGACCTGTACCGGACCACGCCCGGCGAGTGGGACGAGGACGTCCTGGACGACGTCGCGCGCCTCGCCGACGACGCCGCGCGGGCCGTGGTGGTCGCCGCGCGCGCCGAGGAGCAGGCCCGCCTCAACACCGACCTGCGCCAGGCGATGGCGTCGCGCGCGGTCATCGACCAGGCCCTCGGCGTGGTGATGGCGCAGAACCGCTGCGGCCCGGAGGAGGCGTTCGCGATCCTGCGGCGGGCGTCGCAGCACCGGAACAGCAAGATGCGGGACGTCGCCGGCGAGATCGTCGCGCAGGTGTCCGGGACGCAGGCGCACAGCCCGCACGAGTTTCGCGACCGGCCGCGGAGCTGAGCCGTCCGGGCGTCAGCCCCGGTCGAACTCCGCACCGAGCGCCGCGAGCTTGTCCGTGAAGCGCTCGTAGCCCCGGTCGATCAGGCTGATGCCGCGCACCGCCGACGTGCCCTTCGCGGCCAGCGCCGCGATCAGGTGGCTGAACCCGCCCCGCAGGTCCGGCACCTCGATGTCCGCGGCGGCCAGCGGCGTCGGGCCCGAGACGACGGCCGAGTGGTAGAAGTTGCGCTGCCCGAACCGGCACGGCCGGCCGCCCAGGCACTCCTTGTAGACCTGGATCGTCGCGCCCATGCCCCGCAGCGCGTCCGTGAACCCGAACCGGTTCTCGTACACGGTCTCGTGCACGATCGACAGGCCCTTGGCCTGCGTCAGCGCGACGACCAGCGGCTGCTGCCAGTCGGTCATGAAGCCGGGGTGGACGTCGGTCTCGAGCACGATCGAGGACAGGTCGCCGCCGGGGTGGAAGAACCGGATGCCGTCGTCGTCGACCGTGAACTCGCCGCCGACCTTGCGGAACGTGTTGAGGAACGTGGTCATCTCGGGCTGGGTGGCGCCGCGGACCAGGATGTCGCCACCCGTGGCGAGCGCCGCCGAGGCCCAGGACGCGGCCTCGATCCGGTCCGCGAGCGCGGTGTGCCGGAACCCGACGAGCCGGTCGACGCCCTCGATCCGGATGACCCGGTCCGTGTCGACCGAGATGATCGCGCCCATCTTCTGCAGGACGTTGATGAGGTCCATGATCTCGGGCTCGATGGCGGCGTTCGTCAGCTCGGTGATGCCCTCGGCGCGCACGGCGGTCAGCAGCAGCTGCTCGGTGGCCCCGACGCTGGGGTACGGCAGCGTGATCTTCGTGCCCTGGAGGCGGCGCGGCGCGCGGATGTGGATGCCGTTGTCGCGCTTGTCCACCACGGCCCCGAACTGGCGCAGGATGTCGAGGTGGTAGTTGATCGGCCGGTCGCCGATCCGGCAGCCGCCCAGGTCCGGGATGAACGCCTCGCCGAGGCGGTGCAGCAGCGGCCCGCAGAACAGGATCGGGATGCGGCTGGAGCCCGCGTGCGCGTCGATGTCGGCCACGTGCGCGGACTCCACGTCCGTCGGGTCGAGCCGCAGCACGCCGGCCTCGGCGTCCGCGCCGACCCGCACGCCGTGCAGCTCCAGCAGGCCGGTCACGACGGCGACGTCGCGGATCTGCGGGACGTTGCGCAGCTCGCTCGGCGTCTCCCCGAGCAGCGAGGCGACCATCGCCTTCGAGACGAAGTTCTTGGCGCCCCGGACGGTGATCTCGCCCGACAGGGGCGTGCCGCCGTGGACGTACAGCAGATCGGTCATCCCCCCATGGTGACGCACGCCGGCGCGCGATCACGCCCCCGCGCCGCGCACGCCCGTCCCCGTACCCCAAACCTCCACAACCCACCCGCCCGCGCCGTTCCCGCGAGTTCGGCAGTCCGGGCGCGAGGTCGGCAGCTCCAGGTGCCGACCTCGCCTGGGACTGCCGAACTCGGCGGGTGGGGTGCGGGTGCGGGTGCGTGCGGGTGCGTGCGGGTGGGGTGCGGGCGGGGCGGGAGGGTCAGAGGCCGGGGCGGCGGCCGATCGCGACCTCGACCGGGCGGGCGGCCTTGATCTCGACCGGGGGCAGGTGCTTGGCCGGCAGCGTCTTCGGGCGCCAGGCGTCCCGGGTGGCCTCGAACGCCGTGATCTCGCCCTCGTGCTGCAGCGTGAGGCCGATGTCGTCCAAGCCCTCCATGAGGCGCCAGCGCGTGTAGTCGTCCACCTGGAACGGCACCACGACGTCGTCGCACGTGACGGTGCGGGTGCCGAGGTCCACGGTCACCTCGGTGCCCGGCTTGGTCTCGAGGATCTTCCAGATCAGCTCGATGTCCTCCTGCGCGACCTGGGCCGCGAGCAGCCCCTGCTTGCCGGAGTTGCCGCGGAAGATGTCGGCGAACCGGGCGGACAGGACGACCCGGAATCCGTAGTCCTTCAGCGCCCACACGGCGTGCTCGCGGGAGGACCCGGTGCCGAAGTCGGGGCCGGCGACCAGCACCGAGCCCGCCTTGTACGCGTCCTGGTTGAGCAGGAACTCCGGGTCGTTCCGCCACGCGGCGAACAGCGCGTCCTCGAACCCCGTGCGGGTCACCCGCTTGAGGTAGACGGCCGGGATGATCTGGTCGGTGTCGACGTTGCTGCGGCGCAGCGGGACGCCGACGCCGGTGTGCTGGGTGAACTTCTCCATGACGGTTCTCGATCCTGGGGTCGTGGGGGGCGTCGGGGCGGCGGGGCTCAGGCCGGCTGGAGGTCCAGCGGCGAGCCGTCCGGCACCGCGACGTCGGGGCCGAGGTCGGAGACGGACGAGAGCGTGCCGCGGATGGCGGTCGCGGCGGCGACCAGCGGCGACACCAGGTGCGTCCGGCCGCCCTTGCCCTGCCGGCCCTCGAAGTTGCGGTTCGACGTCGACGCGGACCGCTCCCCCGGCGCGAGCTGGTCGGGGTTCATGCCCAGGCACATCGAGCAGCCGGCGTTGCGCCACTCCGCGCCGAAGTCGAGGAAGATCCTGTCGAGCCCCTCGGCCTCGGCCTGCAGCCGCACCCGGGCGGAGGACGGGACGACCAGGACGCGCACCGAGTCGGCCTTCTTCTTCCCGCGCACGATCTTCGCGGCCGCGCGCAGGTCCTCGATGCGGCCGTTGGTGCAGGAGCCGATGAACACCGTGTCGACGGCGATCTCGCGCAGCGGCTGGCCGGGCGTCAGGCCCATGTACTCGATGGCGCGCTCGGCGGCGACGCGCTCGTTGGCGTCCGCGATCTGCTCGGGCACCGGGACCGACCCGGACAGCGGCAGGCCCTGGCCCGGGTTGGTGCCCCAGGTGACGAACGGCTCGAGGTCCGCGGCCTCGATGACGACCTCGGCGTCGAACACCGCGTCGTCGTCCGAGCGCAGCGTCTCCCAGTACGCGACGGCGGCGTCCCAGTCGGCGCCGGTGGGGGCGTGCGGGCGGCCCTTCAGGTACTCGAACGTGGTCCGGTCGGGGGCGATCATGCCCGCGCGGGCACCGGCCTCGATCGACATGTTGCAGATCGTCATCCGGCCCTCCATCGACAGGCTCCGGATGGCCTCGCCGCGGTACTCCAGGACGTAGCCCTGGCCGCCGCCGGTCCCGATCTTCGCGATGACCGCCAGGATGATGTCCTTCGCGGTGGCGCCGAGCGGCAGGGAGCCGTTGACGGTGATCGCCATCGTCTTGAAGGGCGCCAGCGGCAGCGTCTGGGTGGCGAGCACGTGCTCGACCTCGGAGGTGCCGATGCCGAACGCCAGGGCCCCGAAGGCCCCGTGCGTCGACGTGTGGGAGTCGCCGCACACGACGGTGAGGCCCGGCATGGTCAGGCCGAGCTGCGGGCCGACCTGGTGCACGATCCCCTGGTCCGCGTCGCCGAGGGAGTGCAGCCGGACGCCGAACTCCTTCGCGTTGCTGCGCAGCGTGTCGATCTGCGTGCGCGAGGTGAGGTCGGCGATCGGCAGGTCGATGTCGAGCGTCGGGGTGTTGTGGTCCTCGGTGGCGAGGGTGAGGTCCGGGCGGCGGACCTTCCGGCCGGCGAGCCGCAGGCCCTCGAACGCCTGCGGGCTGGTGACCTCGTGCACCAGGTGCAGGTCGATGTAGAGCAGGTCCGGCGCGCCGTCGGTGCCGCGCCGCACGATGTGGTTCTCCCACACCTTCTCCGCCAGTGTGCCGGCCATGTCGCCGTCCTCTCGTCCGCCCGGGCGGGGGGCCGCCGCGGGTCCGTTCTCCGTGTCGCACTTGCGTCTCAGCCAGCGAGACGCCAATATCGACCTATGGACAACTCTAGCGGAGTCGGCGTGCTGGACAAGGCCGCCTCGGTCCTCAACGCCCTCGAGGCCGGACCCGCCACCCTCGCGCAGCTGGTCAACGCCACCCATCTTGCCCGTCCGACGGCCCACCGTCTGGCCGTTGCGCTCGAGCACCACCGCCTGGTGGGGCGCGACATGCAGGGCAGGTTCGTCCTGGGGCCGCGGCTGACCGAGCTCGCCAGCGCCGCCGGCGAGGACCGGCTGCTCGCCGCGGCCGGCCCGGTGCTCGCCGCCCTGCGCGACCACACCGGGGAGAGCGCGCAGCTTTACCGCCGGCAGGGCGACCAGCGCATCTGCGTGGCCGCCGCCGAGCGCCCCATCGGCCTGCGGGACTCCATCCCCGTCGGCGCGACCCTCACGATGTCCGCCGGCTCCGCCGCCCAGATCCTGCTCGCGTGGGAGGAGCCCGACCGGCTGCACCGCGGCCTCCAGGGCGCCAAGTTCACCGCGACGATCCTGTCCGGCGTCCGCCGCCGCGGCTGGGCGCAGTCGGTGTCCGAGCGCGAGGTCGGCGTCGCGAGCGTCAGCGCCCCGGTGCGCGGGCAGTCCGGCCGGGTCGTCGCGGCCGTGTCGATCTCCGGCCCCGTCGAGCGCCTCTCGCGCCAGCCCGGCCGCCTGCACGCCGCCGCGGTGGTCTCCGCCGCGAACCGTCTCACGGAGGTCCTGCGCCGCACGGCGGAGTGACGCGGGCGCGGCGCGGCGCCGTGCGCCGGCGCACACGCACGCGAGTTCGGCAGTCCCAGGCGAGATCGGCACCTCGGACTGCCGACCTCGCACCCGAACTGCCGACCTCGCGGGATGACCTCGCGGGGCACAGCACGGCACGGCAGGCCGGGCGGGTCGAGGTCGTCAGGTGCGGCTGAGGTCGTCACGTGGAGCTGACGACCTCGGCCCGAGCTGACGACCTCGGCGGTGCAGGGCGGCCGGAGGCGGGCGGGACGGCGGAGTGGGCCGTACGGGATGCGACGGGGCGTCCGCGGTCACGCGGATCGCAGGCGGCCGGGTCGCAGGCGGCGTGGGGAATGGCGAAAGGCCGGCCGCCCCGTGGGCGACCGGCCTTTCTTCTGTACCCCCAAGGGGATTCGAACCCCTGTTACCGCCGTGAGAGGGCGGCGTCCTAGGCCACTAGACGATGGGGGCCTAGTCGATCCCACCGCGGCAGCGGCGTGACCGGGTCATACTCTACATCATCCTGCTCGGCCTCGTCGAACCACCCGATCCCGGGTCATTCTCGGAAACCTTGCTGGGGTACCAGGACTCGAACCTAGACTAAGTGAACCAGAATCACTCGTGCTGCCAATTACACCATACCCCAATGGCGATCCCGGCCATTCTTCCGCCTTCCCGGGCCGGCGCCGGCCGGTGCGCGGGGGCGCCGGACGAGCAGGTGGGAGGGACGGCGTCGTGGACGCTGTGCCGACCGAGAACATTACCGGAGGAACGGGCGGGCTCCAAACCGGCCGGCGGCGCTCAGAGCCCCAGCACGCCCGGCAGCTCGTCGAGGGTGCCGATGACCACGTCCCCGGGCAGCGCCTCCGTGGCGTTCGCGTGCTTCGCCCCGAGCCCGGGCCGGGCGAGCCACACGCCCCGCAGACCGGCGGCCACGGCGGCGCGGGCGTCCACGTCCAGCTCGTCCCCCACGTACGCCGTGCGCCCGGGCTCGGTGCCGAGCCGGCGGCACGCCTCGGCGAACACCCGGGGGTCGGGCTTGCCGAAGCCGAGCGTGTCGACGCCGACCAGCAGCGGGACGTCCTGCGCCAGGCCCGCCCGGGTGAGCTTGCGGACCTGGTACTCGGTCGCGGCGTTGGTGAGCGCCCCGACCCGGATGCCGGCGTCCAGCAGGCGCCGGACGGTCGCCGCGGCGTCCTCGTGCGCCGCCCACGCCCCCGTGAACCGCTCCTCGAACAGGGCGTTCCACCGGTCGTAGGCCGCGTCGTCGAGCGCCGGCCCGCCGAAGGCGGCGTGCAGGTCGTTCGCGCGGCCCATCCGCTGGTCGCGGTAGCTGACCTCACCGCGCGTGTACTGCCGGTAGCGCCCGTGGGCGTCGGCCCGCCAGTGCGCGAGCACCTCCGAATCGCGGGCGGGGTCCAGGCCCGGCAGCCACTCGCGCGCGACGGCGGCGAGCGCCGCGGCGAACGCCCCGTGCGTGTCCACGAGGGTGTCGTCGACGTCGAACAGGACGCCGTCGACCAGGGGACCGGGGGCGGGAGCCGTCACAGCGTGGCGCGCAGCGCGGCGACCCGGGCGAGCGTCGACGCGCGGCCCAGGATCTCCAGCGACTCGAACAGCGGCGGGGACACCCGGCGGCCCGAGACGGCCACCCGCAGCGGCGTGAACGCGAACCGCGGCTTGATGCCCAGCCCGTCCACCAGCGCAGCCTGGAGGGCCTCCTGGACGGCCTCGGTGGTGAACCCGTCGGCGGGCAGCGCGGACAGCGCCTCCGTGGCGGCGTCGAGCACCTGCGCGGCGGTGTCCTTGAGCGCGCCCCGGGCGTCCTCCTCCACCACGAGCGCGTCGTCGGCGACGAACAGGAACCCGAGCATCCCGACGGCCTCGCCTAGCAGCGTCACGCGCGTCTGGATGAGCGGGGCGCCGGCGTCGAGCAGCGCCCGGTGCTCCGGCGACAGGTCCGCGTAGGAGTCGGCGGGCACCAGGCCGGCGCGGTGCAGGTACGGCACCAGGCGGTCCCGGAAGTCGTCCGGGGCGAGCAGCCGGACGTGCTCGGCGTTGATGGCCTCGGCCTTCTTGAGGTCGAACCGCGCCGGGTTCGGGTTCACGTCGGCCACGTCGAACGCCTCGACCAGCTCGGCGACCGAGAAGATGTCGCGGTCCGGGCCGATGGACCAGCCGAGCAGCGCGAGGTAGTTCAGCAGCCCCTCGGGCGTGAAGCCGCGCTCCCGGTGCAGGAACAGGTTCGACTCGGGGTCGCGCTTGGAGAGCTTCTTGTTGCCCTCCCCCATGACGTACGGCAGGTGCCCGAACTGCGGCATGACGGTGGCGACGCCGAGCTCGAGCAGCGCGCGGTACAGCACCACCTGGCGCGGGGTGGAGGACAGCAGGTCCTCGCCGCGCAGCACGTGGGTGATGCCCATGAGCGCGTCGTCGATCGGGTTGACCAGCGTGTACAGCGGGTGGCCGTTGCCGCGCACGATCACGTAGTCCGGCACGGAGCCGGCCTTGAACGTGACGTCGCCGCGCACGAGGTCGGTGAACGTCACGTCCTCGTCGGGCATGCGCAGCCGCAGCACGGGCTCGCGGCCCTCGGCGCGGTACGCGGCCCTCTGCTCGTCGGTGAGGTCGCGGTCGTAGCCGTCGTAGCCGAGCTTCGGGTCGCGGCCGGCGGCGCGGTGCCGGGCCTCGACCTCCTCCGGCGTGGTGAACGACTCGTAGGCGTAGCCGCCCTCGACCAGCCGGCGCGCGACGTCCGCGTACAGGTCCATGCGCTGCGACTGCCGGTACGGCTCGTGCGGGCCGCCGACCTCGACGCCCTCGTCCCAGTCCAGCCCGAGCCAGCGCAGCGCGTCGAGCAGCTGCTGGTACGACTCCTCGGAGTCGCGCGCCGGGTCGGTGTCCTCGATCCGGAACACGAACGTGCCGCCGACGTGCCGGGCGTACGCCCAGTTGAACAGCGCGGTGCGGATCAGGCCGACGTGCGGCGTACCGGTCGGGGACGGGCAGAAGCGGACGCGCACGGGCGCGGAGCCGGGGGCAGCAGGACTCACGGCCTCCACCCTAGCGACGGTGCGAGCCGCTCCCGACCGGCGGGCCGGCGGGCGCGCGGCCGTCAGGAGCGGCGCAGCACCGGGTTGCGCAGCGTGCCGATCTCCTCGACCTCGACCTCGACGACGTCCCGCTCGGCCAGCAGCCCGACGCCCGCCGGGGTGCCGGTGAGGATGATGTCCCCGGGCAGCAGGGTGAAGACCTCGGAGATGTACGAGATCAGCGCGGCGACGTCGAACACCATCTGCGAGGTGCGGCCGTCCTGCTTGGCCTCGCCGTTGACGCGCGACCGGACGGCCAGGTCCTCGACGTCGAGCCCCGGGACGACCCAGGGGCCGATCGGGCAGGACGAGTCGAACCCCTTGGCGCGGGTCCACTGCGGGTCGGTGCGCTGGGCGTCGCGGGCGGTGACGTCGTTGGCGACGGTGTAGCCGAACACGCGGCTGAGGGCGTGCTCGGGGCGGACGTCCTTGGTGACCTTGCCGATGACGACGGCGAGCTCGGCCTCGTACGAGACCTCCTCGGTCCAGTCCGGCAGCACGATCGGGTCGTCCGGGCCGACCACCGCGGTGTTCGGCTTGAGGAACAGCAGCGGCGCCGTCGGCACCTCGTTGCCCATCTCGGCGGCGTGGTCCACGTAGTTGCGGCCGACGCCGACGATCTTGGACCGCGGGATGACCGGGGCCAGCAGCCGCACGCCGTCGCCGAGCGGGATGCGCTCGCCGGTGGGCTGCACCGGGGTGTAGATCGGGTCGCCGGTGATGACGACGAGCTGCTCCTGACCGGGCTCGCCCTCGACCAGGGCGTAGCGGGGGTCGTCCCCCGTGGTGAACCTCGCGATGCGCACGGGCCCACCCTAGCCGCGCGCGGCGGTCACACCCGGGCGAGCACCTCGCCGTGCAGCACGGCGAACCAGCCGTCGGGGGCGGTGCCCCACTCGCGCCAGCCGACGGCGAGCTGCTCGAGCCCGACCTCGTCGGCCAGCGCGTGCTCGACGGCCTGCCGCCCGAAGTCGGACTGGACGCAGCGGTCGGCCCACAGGTCGGACCACCAGGCGCGGTCCTCGGCGGACGCGTAGCACCAGACGCCCGCGGTGACGACGAGGGAGTCCGGGTCGTAGCCCGCGGCCAGCGCCCAGGAGTGCAGGCGGCGACCCGCGTCCGCCTCGGCGCCGTTGGCCTGCGTGACCTCGTGGTACAGCGCGGACCACTCGTCCAGGGTCGGCGACGGCGGGTACCAGGTCATGCCCGAGTAGTCGGCGTCGCGCACCGCGACCACGCCGCCCGGCTTCGTGACCCGCCGCAGCTCCCGCAGCGCCGCCACGGGGTCGACGAGGTGCTGCAGCACCTGGTGGGCGTGCGTCACGTCGAACGTGCCGTCCTCGAACGGCAGCGCGTACGCGTCGCCCTCCTGGAACGTCACGGTGGTGGCGCCGGCGGACGCGGCCTCCTCGCGCGCGAGCTCCAGGACCTTCTCGGAGCGGTCGACGCCGACGACGGCGCCGGGTGCGACGCGCGACGCGAGGTCGACGGTGAGGTTGCCGGGGCCGCAGCCCACGTCGAGCAGGGACAGGCCCGGGCGCAGGGCGGGCAGCAGGTAGGCCGCCGAGTTCTCCGCGGTGCGCCACCGGTGGGAGCGCAGCACGCTGTCGTGGTGGCCGTGGGTGTAGACCTCGGCCGGGTGCGTGTCGGTCACCCGCCGACTGTAGGGCGGCGCGGCGGCTCCGTTCCAGTGGGCGGTACGCGGTGTCTCGCTGTCCGAGACATGCCGTCACGCACTAGCGTGACGGCATGCAGCGGATCGCCGGGGTGGACGTGGCGCGCGGCCTCGCCGTGCTCGGCATGGTCACCGCCCACGTGGGCCCCGGCGGACCGCAGGACCCGTGGCCCTGGTCGCTCGCCCAGGTCGCGGACGGCCGCCCCGCGGCACTGTTCGTGCTGCTGTCGGGCGTCTCCGTCGCGCTGCTGTCCGGCGGGCACGCGGCCGTCACGGGCACCCGGCGCGTCCAGGCGCGCACCCGGCTGCTCGTCCGGGCGTTCCTCGTGCTGGCGGTCGGGGTGCTCGTCGAGCTGCTCGGCACGCCGGTGGCCGTGATCCTCCCCACGTACGCCGTGCTGTTCGCCTGCGCCGTCCCGCTGCTCGGCACGCCGCCCCGGCGGCTCCTCGTCGCCGCGGCGGTGGTCGCGACGCTCGGCCCGGTGCTGCGGATCGCGCTCGACCCGGCGCTCGAGCGGCTCCCGGGCCGCGCGTGGACCGAGATCCTCACCGGCACGTACTACCCCGCGGTGGTCTGGTTCGCGTACGTCCTCGTGGGGCTCGCCGTGGGGCGCACGGACCTGCGCTCGACCCGCGTCCGGCTCCGGCTGCTCGGCACCGGCGTCGCGCTCGCCGTCGTCGGTCACGGGGCGTCGGCGCTCCTCACCCGTGCCGTCCCGCCCGACGGCACCCTGGCGGCCCTCGTCACGACGGAGCCGCACTCGTCCTCACCGCTGGAGGTGGTCGCGAACACCGGCGTGGCGCTCGCCGTGCTCGCGCTGAGCCTCGTCGTCGCGGACGCCGCACCGCGTCTCGTCGCACCCGTCGCCGCGACCGGCGCCCTCGCGCTGACCGCGTACACGGGGCACCTCGTCGCGATCGCGGTGCTCGGCGACGACGTCGTGTGGGAGCCGGACGCGGCGACGTGGCTCGCGTTCCTCGTCGGCGTCACCGGGATGTGCTGGCTGTGGCGCGCGGCGTTCGGCCGCGGACCGCTCGAGCGTCTGCTGCACGACCTCGCCGCACGGGCCTCCGACGTCGCCCCCGACGCCCTGCCGCCCGCCCGGGCGTGAGCCCCGGTCAGGGCCAGCCGAGGTGCCGCGCCCACCGGCCGTCCGCGCGCTCGTACTGCACCCGCAGGTGCGCGCGGTCCGAGTCGCCCTGCCACAGCTCCACCTCGTCGGCCTCGACCGCCCAGAGCTGCCAGGTCGGCACGACGAGCCGCGGCTCGCGGTCCACCCGGGCGCGCGCGGCGACCACGGCGCTGGTCATCTCGTCGATCGAGTGCAGCACCTCCCCCGGCCGGGACGCGAGCGCCGCCGCGCGGGAGCTGGGCGAGCGCCGCAGGAAGTCGGCCGCGCAGGTCGCCTCGTCCAGCACGCGGGCCGTCCCGACGACGCGCACCTGGCGGCCCAGCAGCTGCCAGTAGAACGACAGCGACGCGCGCGGGTTCCCCGCGAGCTGGCGCGCCTTCACCGTGCGGGCGTCCGTGGCGAACACCCACGCGCCGTCGGCCAGGTCCGCCAGCAGCACCACCCGCGCGCTCGGCGTCCCGTCCGGACCGACCGTCGCCAGGGTCATCGCGTGCGGCTCCGGCACGCCCGCGTCGACCGCCGCGGCGAACCACTCCTCGAACGCCTCCACCGGGTCGGCGGGCAGCGCGTAGGGATCGACCTCGGGCAGGTTGCCGGTCAGCGCCGGCAGGGCGCGGACCCGGTCCCGCGTGGACGCTCGGGGCAGCATCGACCCAGTATGGCGGCCGCGCCGGGGCGGGCGCCGGGACGCGGGCCGGGACCCTCGGACGGCCGGCCGCACCCGTGCGCGGCCGGCCGTCCCGGGAGGCTCAGGCCAGCGAGAGCAGCGGGTCGCCCGCGGCGACCGTGGTCCCGGGCTCGGCGAGCCGGGTCAGCGAGTCGGGCTGCGCCTCCAGGCCGATCACCGGGCAGATCGCGGAGCGGCCGCCGACCTCGATGGCGGCCGGTTCCCACTCGACCAGGAGCTGGCCCTGCTCGACGACGTCCCCCTCGGCGACGTGGAGCGTGAAGCCCTCCCCGCCCAGCTGCACGGTGTTGATGCCGAGGTGCACCAGCACCCCGCGCCCGCCCTCGGCGAGCAGCACGAACGCGTGCGGGTGCAGCTTCGCGACGGTGCCGGCGACCGGCGCGACGACGGCGCGGCCGGCGTCCGGGTCGGGCTGCACCGCGAGCCCGGGCCCGACGATCTCCCCGGAGAACACCGGGTCGTCGACGTCCGCGAGCGCCCGCACGGCGCCGGCGACGGGGGCGAGGACGGTCAGGGCCGCCATCAGCGCAGGTCCTCGATGTCCGAGGCCAGGGTGTCGGCCTCGGGGCCGACGATCACCTGCACGACGGTGCCGGACTGCATGACCGCGATGGCGCCCGCGGCCTTGAGCGTGGGCTCGCTGACCTTCGACGGGTCCTCCACCTCGACCCGCAGCCGGGTGATGCACGGCTCCAGGTCGACGATGTTGGCGTCCCCGCCCAGTCCGGCGAGGATCTGCTCGGCCTTGCTCATGGTGTGTCTCCTTCGGTGCTCGGTCGGTGGGGTCTGCGGGGGCGGGTCACATCAGGTCGGCCAGGTCGAGGGCGAGGGTGTCGACGCTCGGCCCGATGACCACCTGCACCACCCTGCCGGACACCATGACCCCGAACGCCCCGGCCGCACGCAGGGCGGCCGTGTCCACGCGGGACGGCTCCTTGACGAGGGAGCGCAGGCGCGTGGTGCACGGCTCGATCTCGTCGATGTTGTCCACCCCGCCGAGCCCGGCGAGGATCGCCGCGGCCTGGTCGGTGTCGGGTCGTGCCATGCGGGTCCTCCCTGGTTTCACGGTCGTGCCCCGACGACCTCGGCGCGGCGGGGCGTGGCGGACGCCGCGGCACCGGCGTCCGCGCCCGCTGCGCCGGCGGACGCGGGGGCAGCCTCGACGGTGTCGTACCGCGCGGCGTCGCGCACGCGCGGGACGAGCGCGGGGCTCGGCGTGCTGAGCGGCACCCACACGCTGTACCGGTCCCCGCGGTAGCAGGCGCGCGAGTACATGCACGGGGTGTCGGAGCTGAACGTGCGGCGGGTCGCGCGCAGCACCGCGCGGGTGCCGCGCAGGTCGAGCAGCGCGGCCTCCTCGTCGGAGGCCTCCGACGCCGTCAGCGTCTCCTCGCCCCAGGACGGGGCGAGCCCGACCTCGCGCAGCGCGTCGTAGAGGCTCGGCGGCGGGCCGCCGGCGAACAGCTCCGGCGCCAGGGCCACCGGCACCCAGAGCTGCTCGATGCTCATCGGCGTGCCGTCGGCGAACCGGACGCGCCACAGGTGGTGCAACGGGGCGCCGGCCTCGGTGCCCAGCGCGTCGGCCGCCTCCGCCGACGCGGGCACGGTGAGCGCGTCGAGCACCCGGGTGTCGGGGCGCATGCCGCGGCGACGCATCTCCTCGCCGAACGTGGTCAGCCGCATCTCGAAGTCCATGCGCTGCGGGGCGACGAACGTGCCACGTCCCTGCTCGCGGACCAGCACGCCGTCGCCGACCAGCGCGTCCACGGCCTGCCGGACCGTCATCCGCGACACGCCGAACCGCTCGCACAGGGCGCGCTCGGACGGGACGGCGTCCCCGACGGCCAGCTCGCGCTCGACGAGCTCCTCGAGGTACGACCGGACGGCCTGGTGCTTGTGCGTCGCCCGGGGGGCCGGCGCGGGGGCGGTGCGGGGCTGCTCTGCGTGCACGGCCTCACCCTCCCACTCGGTCGACGTCGTCCGGGCACCGGACCGCCCGGCGGTCGCCTGTGTGGTGCTTGACACATCTTCCGGTCTAGACCACTCTGACCGCAACTGGTCCAGACAACCTGCCGGACGGGCCGGGCTGCACGCAAGTCGGCCCCCTCCCGCCGCCCGGCGCACGCGCTCCGACCGCCGGCGCGACCAGCCGGCGGAGCACCCCTCCCGCACCGGACGGACCCGGCTGCGGGTCCGACGCTCGACGAGGAGACACCCCATGACCGCCACCACGGTGGACACCCCCAAGCGGGGGATCCCCGGCCTCGCGCAGCTGCAGCGCGTCGGCCGGTCGCTGATGCTCCCGATCGCCTCGCTCCCCGCCGCCGCGCTGCTGCTGCGGCTGGGGCAGCCCGACATGCTCGGCGCCGACGGCCTGGGCGCGAACGCGGACTGGCTGCTGCCGGTCGCCGACGTGCTCGCCGCCGCCGGCAACGCGCTCATCGGCAACCTGCCGATCCTGTTCGCGCTCGGCGTCGCGGTGGGCTACGCCCGCAAGTCGGACGGCTCGACCGGCCTGGCGGCGCTCGTCGGGTACCTGGTGTTCAAGGGCGTGACCGACGCGCTGTCCCCGTACATCCTCGGCGAGCCGGAGGAGGGCGCCACCCAGGAGCTCATCAACTACGGCGTGCTCGGTGGCATCGTCATCGGCCTCACGGCCGCGCTGCTCTACCAGAAGTACTACCGGATCAAGCTGCCGCCGTACCTGGCGTTCTTCGGCGGCCGGCGCTTCGTGCCGATCGTGACCGCCGGTGCGGCCGTGCTCATCGCCGTCGTCGCGGCCCTCATCTACCCCGCCTTCGACGCCGGGTTCACCGCGGTCGGCGACTGGGTCACCGGGTCGACCGTCGTCGGCGGGTTCGTGTTCGGCACCCTCAACCGCCTGCTGCTGCCGTTCGGCCTGCACCACCTGCTCAACTCGCTGCCGTGGTTCCAGTTCGGCGACTACACCGACGCGTCCGGCGACGTGTGGCACGGCGACATCGCCCGGTTCCTGCACGGCGACCCGACCGCCGGGACGTTCATGACCGGGTTCTTCCCGATCATGATGTTCGCCCTGCCCGCCGCCGCGCTGGCGATCGTGCACACCGCGAAGCCGAAGAACCGCAAGGTCATCGCCGGCATCATGGGCTCCGCCGCGCTGGTCGCCTTCGTCACCGGCGTCACCGAGCCCCTCGAGTTCGCGTTCGTGTACGTGGCCTACCCGCTGTACGCGATCCACGCGGTGCTGACCGGCACCTCGCTGGCGCTGGTGAACGCGCTCGACATCCGCAGCGGGTTCGGGTTCTCGGCGGGCGCCATCGACTACCTGCTGAACTTCCGGATCGCCGAGCAGCCGCTGCTGATCATCGTGATCGGCCTCGTCTACGCGGTCATCTACTACTTCCTGTTCCGGTTCATGATCACGCGGTTCAACTTCAAGACCCCCGGCCGCGAGGACGACCCGGTGGCCGAGGGCGCCGGCGACGTCGCGGCGGACCGGGCGGAGACGGTGCCCGCCGGCACGGCCACCGCCACCGCACCGCCGACGGCCGTCGACCCGGGTCGCCGCAGCGACGGGGGCACCGCCTGACGCCCGCCCGCCCGGCCGGCAGGGGGCGACTCCCCGACGCGGCGCCGGCGTGGTGCGGACCACGCCGGCGGCGCGTCCCACCCGGCACCGGCCGCCCCCGGCACGACGCAGGGCCCCGACCACGCGGTCGGGGCCCTGCGTCGTGCCGCGGACCGAGCGGTGTCGGACCGGTCGGTGCGGCCGGGTCAGGCGATCTCGGTCTGCAGCAGGAACGCCTCCAGGGCGTCGAGCGCGGCCTCGGCCTCGGGGCCGTCGGTCTCGGTGGCCAGCACCACGGTGTCGCCCGCGGCGGCACCCAGGGTCATGATCCCGAGGATGCTCGCGGCCTGCACCGGGGCGGCGTCGCCCTTGCGGACGGTGACCGGGACGGGCTGCTTGCCGGCCTCCGCGACGAACAGGGCGGCGGGGCGGGCGTGCAGGCCCTCGGCGATGGCGACGACGACGGGACGTTCCATGGGGGCGACCTCCGGGGTGACGTGTCCGTGCCCGGCACTGGGCACGGGTGCAGCGTAACTGGTCTGGACCATCCGTCCCGGCCGCGTCAGCCCGCGCGGACCTGGTCGACGCCCCGGTTCGCGAGCTCGTCCGCGCGCTCGTTGCCCGGGTCGCCCGCGTGGCCCTTCACCCAGTGCCAGGAGATCGCGTGCCGCGCGACCTGCTCGTCGAGCGCCTGCCACAGGTCCTGGTTCTTCACCGGCTTCTTGTCGGCGGTCCGCCAGCCGTTGCGCTTCCAGCCCGCGATCCACTTCGTCACGCCCTGCATCACGTACTGCGAGTCGACGTGCAGGTCGACCCGGCACGGCTGGTTCAGCGCCTTCAGCCCCTCGATGACGGCCGTGAGCTCCATGCGGTTGTTGGTGGTGACGGCCTCGCCGCCGAACAGCTCGCGCTCGTGCCCGCCGGACCGCAGCAGGGCACCCCAGCCGCCGACGCCGGGGTTGCCCTTGCAGGCGCCGTCCGTCCACATCTCGACGGCGGGCGGGGCGGGTTCGGCGGCGCTCATGGTCGCCCACTGTAGGGCGCACCCCGCCGTGAAAGGATCGCCGGGTGGCTGCCTCCCGATCGACCCTCGCCGACCGGGTCCCCGACGATCCCCGCGACCCCGACGCCCTCTACGCGGCCTTCACCGGCTGGGCGGAGGACCAGGGGCTGGCGCTCTACCCGCACCAGGACGAGGCGCTGCTGGAGCTGGTGACCGGCTCGCACGTCATCCTGTCGACACCCACGGGGTCCGGGAAGTCCCTGGTGGCGACGGCGGCGCACTTCGTCGCGCTCGCCCAGGGCCGCCGGACGTACTACACCGCGCCCCTGAAGGCGCTCGTGAGCGAGAAGTTCTTCGCGCTGGTCGAGGCGTTCGGGTCGGCGAACGTCGGCATGATGACCGGCGACTCCGCGGTGAACCCCGACGCCCCGATCATCTGCTGCACGGCCGAGATCCTCGCGAACCTCGCGCTGCGCCAGGGGCCGGACGCGGAGATCGGCCAGGTCGTCATGGACGAGTTCCACTTCTACGCCGACCCGCAGCGCGGCTGGGCGTGGCAGGTGCCGCTGCTGGAGCTGCCGCGGGCGCAGTTCCTGCTGATGTCCGCGACCCTGGGCGACGTCACGTTCTTCCGGGAGGACCTGGAGCGCCGCACGGGCGTGCCCGTCGCCGTGGTGGACGACGCGGTGCGGCCCGTGCCGCTGTCGTTCTCGTACGAGGTCGAGCCGCTGCACGAGCTGCTGGAGATGCTGGTGCAGACCGGCCGGTCGCCGGTGTACGTCGTGCACTTCACGCAGAAGGAGGCCGTCGAGCGCGCGCAGGCGCTGCTGTCCATGACGCTCGCCAGCCGCGAGCAGCGCGACCGGATCGCCGACGAGCTGGGCGACTTCCGGTTCGGCCCGGGGTTCGGCAGGACGCTGTCCCGGCTGCTGCGCCACGGCGTCGGGGTGCACCACGCCGGGATGCTGCCCAAGTACCGCCGGGTGGTGGAGCGGCTGACGCAGAAGGGCCTGCTCCGCGTGGTCTGCGGCACCGACACCCTGGGTGTCGGCATCAACGTCCCGATCCGCACCGTGCTGCTGACGTCGCTCGTGAAGTACGACGGCACCCGCATGCGCCACCTGTCGGCCCGCGAGTTCCACCAGATCGCCGGGCGCGCGGGCCGCGCGGGCTTCGACACCACCGGCGAGGTGCTCGTGCTCGCGCCGGAGCACGTCATCGAGAACCGCCGGGCCCTGGCCAAGGCGGGCGACGACCCGAAGAAGCTCAAGAAGATCGTCCGCAAGCAGGCCCCGCCCGGGATGGTGAACTGGACGGACAAGACGTTCGAGCGGCTGCGCGACGCCGAGCCCGAGCCCCTGACGTCGTCGTTCACCGTCACCCACGCCATGGTGCTCAACGTGCTGGCGCGGCCGACGGGCGACCCGGTCGAGACGATGCGGCACCTGCTGCTCGACAACCACGAGCCGGAGGCCTCGCGCGGCCGGCTGGTGCGGCAGGCGGTGGCGATCTACCGGTCCCTGCGCACGGCCGGCGTGATCGAGCGCGTCGTCGAGCCCGGGCCCGGCCCGGAGCGGCTGCGCCGGACCGTGCGGCTCACCCTCGACGTGCCCCCGACGTTCGCGCTCAACCAGCCGCTGTCCCCGTTCGCCTACGCCGCGCTCGACCTGCTCGACCGCGAGGACCCGGGCTACGCGCACGACGTGGTGTCGGTCATCGAGGCGACGCTGGACGACCCGCGCCAGGTGCTCGCGGCGCAGGAGAACCGCGCCCGCGGCGAGGCCGTCGCGGCGATGAAGGCCGACGGCATCGAGTACGAGGAGCGGATGGCGCTGCTCGAGGACGTGACCTACCCGCGGCCCCTGGCGGAGCTGCTGGTCGGGACGTTCCAGATCTTCAAGCAGACCAACCCCTGGGTCGCCGACCACGAGCTCTCGCCGAAGTCCGTCGTGCGCGACATGCACGAGCGCGCCGCGACGTTCGCGGAGTACGTGTCGCTGTACCAGCTCGACCGCACCGAGGGCGTGCTGCTGCGGTACCTCGCCGACGCGTTCCGGGCGCTGCGGCAGACCGTGCCGGAGGACGCCCGGACCGAGGAGCTGCACGAGATCATCGAGTGGCTGGGCGACCTGGTGCGCCGCACGGACTCGAGCCTCCTGGACGAGTGGGAGCGCCTCGCGCACCCGGAGGACCTGGACGACGCCACCGTCGCCGGGTCCCGGCCGGAGGACGACGCTCCCCCGCCGGTCACGACGAACCGCCGGGTGTTCCGGGCGCTCGTGCGTGGTGCGCTGTTCCGGCGCGTCGACCTCGCGGCGCGGGAGGCGTACCCGGCGCTGGGTGCCCTGGGCGACCAGGACGCCGAGGACCGGCCGTGGACGGCGGACCGCTGGCGCGACGCGCTCGACCCGTTCTACGACGACCACGACGAGATCCTCACCGGGCCGGCGGCGCGCGGGCCGGCGCTGTTCCAGGTGGACGAGCGGCCGTCCGCGCACGGCGAGGCGGGAGCCCGCGGGGACCTGTGGTTCGTCCGGCAGCTCCTCGACGACCCCGCCGGCGACCACGACTGGCGCATCGACGCCCTGGTCGACCTGCCGGCCTCCGACGCCGCCGGCGAGGTCGTCCTGCGGGTGCTGGACGTCGGCCCGCTCTGACGTCCCGCTGACCTGCGACGACACCTGGACCCGTTCCAGATCAGGGAAGCCTATCCTGCGTTTGCGCAGGTCAGGGCAGCCTTTCCTGTGATGACACGGTGTCAGAACCGGCCTAGCGTGGGTGCCATGACGACCCTGTCGAGCCACCTCCTGGACCGCGACCGCACCCCGGCGGCCGCTCCCCAGCGCCGGGTCGCCGGTGACACCCCTGCCGCCGACGACCCGGCCCCGGTCGTCCCCGCGGCCACCGTCTCGGAGCTGCCGACCGCGAGCCGGCTCAACTGGCTGCGCGCCGGCGTGCTCGGCGCGAACGACGGCGTCGTCTCCGTCGCTGCGACCGTCGTGGGCGTCGCGGGCGCCGCCACCGAGGTGAGCGCGCTCGCCATCGCCGGCGTCGCGGCCCTCGCCGCCGGGGCCCTGTCGATGGCCGCCGGCGAGTACGTGTCGGTCAGCAGCCAGCGCGACGCCGAGAAGGTGCTGCGGTCCCACGGCCTGCTGGGCGCCGAGGCCGAGCTCACGAACCCCTGGCACGCGGCGGTCGCCTCCTTCCTCGCGTTCCTCGCCGGCGGCATCGTCCCGCTGCTCGTCGTCCTCGCCCCATGGGGCGGCGGCCGCATCGTCGCGACCTTCGTCGCCGTCGCCCTCGCGCTCGTCGTGACGGGGTCCGTCAGCGCCCGCCTCGGCGGCGCGCCGACCGGCCGTGCCGTGCTGCGCAACGTCGTGGGCGGCTCGCTCGCGATGCTGGTCACGTACGGCATCGGGTCGCTGGTGGGCCTGGCGGTCTGACGCCCCGGTCCCCCTCGGCGCCGGAGGCCGCCCCGGCCTCACGCGAGGCCGGCCCCCGCGGCGACCACCAGCGCGACGACCCCGAGCACCCCGCCCGCGAGCGCGGCGTCGCCCGCGCCGAGCGGCACCGGGCGCCACACCGTCCGCGGGCCGGCCGACAGCCCCCGGGACTCCAGCGCCAGCGCGACCCGCTCCGACGCCCGGATCGACGCGACCAGCAGCGCGAACGCCGAGCGCCCGAGCCCGCGCCACCCCTCCCGCGGCCGCCCGCGCCGGCCGAGCGGGGCGCGGACGAGCTGCGCCGCCCGGATCGTCGCCCACTGCCGCGGCAGGCCGGCGAGCATCCGGTGGCCCGCGAGCAGCGCGTACACGTACCGCGGGCTCAGGCGGGCGTGCCGCACCAGGCTGACCATCAGGTCCCGGGGCGGGGTGCTGGCGAGGAAGGCGACGGTGGCGACGCCGATCACGCACCCGCGGAGCGCGAGCGCGGCGCCGACCATGAGGCCCTCGTGCGTCACCCGGAACGGTCCGCCCGTGACCAGGACCTCGCCCGGCCGGCTCAGCGCGTTCACCAGCAGCACGCCGACGCCGAACGTCCAGAACGGCACCTGCGCGAGCAGCAGCCGGCCCGGCGCGACCCGGGCGCCCCAGCGCGCGCCCGCGAGGCCGAGCAGGTACAGCACCGCGAGGGTGACGGGGTCCAGCACGGCGAGGGTCACCACCGACACCGCGACGACCAGCAGCAGCTTGACCGTGGGGTTGCGCGACTCCAGCGGGCTCACAGGGCCGGCACCCCCGCCCGGTCGCACGCCGGGGGCCCGGCCGCCGCTGCGCTCCCCGTACCGGCGGCGGTCGTCCCGCGGGCGTCCAGCGCCGCGAGCGCGTCCCGCAGCCGGCCCGCGTCGTCGGCCGCCTCGGCGAGCCAGCGCAGCAGCCGCGACGGACGCAGCCGCGCGGCCGCGAGCAGCCGCGGGTCCCGCAGCAGCCCGAGCGGGTCGAGGTCCGCGACCAGCCGGCCCTCGGCCAGCACGAGCACCCGGTCGGCGACCGACGCGACCGCGCGCAGGTCGTGGCAGGTGAGCAGGACGGCGCGCCCCGCCCGGGCCTCGTCGGTCAGCGCCCCCAGCACCGCCGCCGACCCGTGCCGGTCGAGCCCGAACGTCGGCTCGTCGGCCAGCAGGACCGCACGGTCGTGCACGAGCATCGCGGCCAGGCTCAGCCGGCGCTGCTCGCCGCCGGACAGCCGGTGCGGGTCCCGGTCCCCGAGCCCGGTGAGACCGAACCGCGCGAGCGCCGCCGCCACCCGCGCGTCCGTCGCCGGTCCCGGTGGCAGCCCGACCGCGACCTCCTCCCGCACGGTGCGCCCCGCGAGCTGGTGCTCGGGGTTCTGGGGCACCAGCCCCGCGCGCGACCCGCCGACGACGCCCGCCAGGGGCGGCAGCAGACCGGCGAGGCACGCGAGCAGCGTCGACTTCCCGGCGCCGTTCGCCCCGACGAGCGCCACCACCTCGCCGGCGCGCAGCTCGAGGTCCACCTCACGGAGCACCGGCTCGGGCGCGGGGCCGCGGCGCCCGGGCCGGCTGCGACGGTCGCGACGGCGCGCCGGGCCGCCGCGTCCGACCGCCAGGCCGCGCGCGGCGAGCAGCACCTCCCCGCGCGGCGCGGGCGCTCCCGCCGGCGCCCCCGGTGCCGCGGCCGCCAGGACCAGCACCCGCTCGCGCTGACCGGGCCCGCCCACCGCGCCGCCGAGGGTCGCCGCGATCTCGACGTCCTCCGGGAGCCAGCACCCGCGGGCCAGCAGCTCCGGGCCCGCCTCCTGCGCCACACGGGCCGCGGGGCCGTCGTGCGTCACCCGCCCGTCGGCCGACAGCACCACCCACCGGCCGGGCAGCCCGGCGACCCCCGCGTCGCCCGCGAGCGCGTCGAGCCGGTGCTCCACCAGCACGCTCGCCGCCCCGGTCGCACCCCGCGCGGCGGCGAGCGCGTCCCGCACCGCCGCCACGCCGTCCGCGTCCAGCATCGACGTGGGCTCGTCGAGCAGCAGCAGCCGAGGTCCGGCGACCACCGTGGCCGCCAGGGCCACCCGCTGGAGCTCGCCGCCCGACAGGGCGTCCGTGCGCCGCCCCGCCAGGTGACCGGCGCCGGCCGCACCGAGCGCCGCCTCGACCGCGGGCCCGATCGCGGCCGGGGACGTCCCGAGGTTCTCCAGCGGGAACGCGACCTCGTCCGCGACGTCCGCCAGGCAGACACCCGTCTCGGGGTCCTGCGCGAGCACGCCGACCACGTCCGCGAGCGCCGCGACGCCGTGCTCCGCGACCGCGCGGCCGGCGACGACGACCCGCCCCTCGACGCGCGCGGGCACGGCGTGCGGCACCGCGCCGTGCAGGCAGCGCAGCAGCGTCGACTTGCCCGCACCCGACGGCCCGAGCACGAGCACCTGCTCCCCCGGCGCGAGCCGCAGGTCGACCGGGCCGATCCCGGCGCCGCCGTCCAGCACGGCCTCGAGCCCGGCCACCTCGAGCACGGGCGCGGGCGCGGGCGTCGCCGGCGTCTCCACGTCCTCCTCAGCCCGCACGGCGCTCGAGCACCGGGCGGCCGGCGGCCGCGGCGCGCCCGATCGCGAAGCCGTCGAGCACCCCGGTGCGGTGCAGCGCGTCGACGACGACCTTGGCCAGCAGGCCGCCCAGCACGACGCCGGACACGGCCTGGAGCACGAGCCGCAGCACCAGCACGTCCTGCCCGTACCAGCCGAACCGGAACGCCGACCAGGCGAACACCAGCGTGGCGCCGAGCAGCCCGGAGGCGGCGAACCGGCCCCAGCCGAACCGGCGGTACCGGCCGAGCGCGAACGGGATCTCGCTGCCCAGGCCCTGCAGCAGCGCGGCGACGACCAGCAGCGGCCCGACCGGCGACCCGAGGAACACCACCTCCACCACGGAGGCGATCACCTCGGCGAGGATCCCCACGCCGGGTCGCCGGATGATCGCGAGGGCGACCGGCGCCACCAGCAGCCACCCGCCCAGCAGCACGTGCTGCGCGAGGTCGCCCGCGGGCCCCATGAGCACCGCGAGGCCGTTCCACGCCTGGACGAGCGCCCAGTACAGGAACCCGAACACCACCCCGAGCACGACCATCAGCACGATGTCCTTCAGCGCGAGCGGCTCGCGGCGCCGCCCGCGCGGGGCGCCGTCAGCCACGGGTCCGGGTCGGGCTGTTGAGCGAGAACGTGACGTGGCTCGTCACGTGCTGCACGCCGCACCCCACGCGCGCCCACGCGCCGACCACCGTCTCGACGAGCGCGCCGACGTCGCCCTCGAGCCGCGTGACGAAGTGCGCGGACCCCCGGAAGGTGCCGCTCGCCCGGGCCAGGTCGATCGCCGCCTCGATGTCCCGCATGTGGTCGGGCACGACCCCGGCGCGGACGTCGTCGGCCAGGGGGTAGAGCGCCCACTCCGCCACGCCGGGTCGGCCGGTGCGCCGGCCCGGTGGCAGCGCGACGGCCCGCGGGCCCGCTCCGCCCGGCAGGGCGCAGCGCACCTCGCCCGGGCAGCCGCGCGACAGGTGCAGCGTGACGGCGGCGTGCTCGCCGGTGGCGGCCACCGCGTCCACGAGGTCCGTGAGGTACCGGAGCAGGTCCGCCTCGTCGCCACCGACGTAGGTGCTGACGTCGCCCGTCTCGACGAGCAGGCCGTCCGTCGCCACCGAGCCGAGCACCCCGAGGATCGTGTCGGCGTACCGGTCGGACATCACGGCGACGGTGACGCGGGCACCCACCCCGAACCGGAGCGGGTCGGCGACCAGGTCGGCGGCCTCCGCGGGCCGGGTGGGTGTCGACGACGGTGCCGGGATCATGCGTCCTCCTGTGCTGGTCGGATCAGCACGGGAGGACGGCGGACGGGTGCCCGGCATCCTGCGATGTCGCTCCCTGCGCTGGCATGACCCAGATCAGGTTCAACGGTCGGAGTTCGAGTACTCCCTCTCAGCCCGGCTCACCGGACTCCCGTGCTGCTCCGCACCGTAGCAGCACCGCGGCGGCAGGGTCGCGCGCCCTAGGCTGGCCCCGTGAGCCGCAAGCAGCCGCCGTCCGGGACGCCCGCGCTGGTCGCGCTGGCGGCCGCCGGGGTCCCGCACACCGCGCACGCCTACGAGCACGACCCGCGCAGCACCGTCGGCTACGGGCTCGAGGCCGCCGAGGTGCTGGGCATCGACCCGGAGCAGGTCTACAAGACCCTCATGGCCTCGGTCGACGGGACACTGACCGTGGCCGTCGTGCCCGTCGCCGGCAAGCTCGACCTCAAGGCGCTCGCGCACGCCGTCGGTGGCAAGAAAGCCGTGATGGCGGACCCCGCCGCTGCGGAGCGTGCGACCGGGTACGTGGTCGGCGGCATCTCCCCGCTCGGCCAGAAGTCGGCGCACCCGACGGTCGTGGACGAGACGGTGCAGCTGTTCGACACCGTGTTCGTGTCGGGCGGGCGCCGGGGGCTCGACGTCGAGCTGGCCCCGGACGACCTGATCCGGCTGACCTCCGCCACGGTCGCGGACATCGCGCGCGGCTGAGGCGGCGCGCGCGAGCGCATAGGGTCGGGCACATGACGACCGGCGCGACCGAGCTCGCGGAGCGGCTGGCCCGTGTCCGCTCCCGGATCGCAGCCGCCGAGTCCGCCGCGGGCCGCCCGGCCGGCGCCGTCCGGCTGCTGCTGGCCACCAAGACCCAAGACGCCGCGACGGTGCGCGCGGCCGTGCTCGCCGACCTCGCCGGCGCGGCCACCACGGCCGGTGCCGCCCGCCGGGTGCTGCTCGGCGAGAACCGGGTGCAGGAGCTCGTCGCCAAGGGGCCGGAGCTCGCCGACCTCGCACCCGAGCTGCACCTCATCGGGCCGCTGCAGTCCAACAAGGTGAACGCCGCCCTGCGCTGGGCGACCTGCGTGCAGAGCGTCGACTCCCCCGCGCTGGCCGACCGGCTCGCGCGCCGGTGCGCCGACGACGACCGGACGCTCGACGTGCTGGTGCAGGTCAACGTCTCCGGCGAGCCGACCAAGCACGGCGCCGCCCCGCAGGACGCGCTCGACGTGGTCCGCGCCGTCGCGGGGCACGACCGGCTGCGGCTGCGCGGGTTCATGACGGTGGGCGCGAACACCTCCGACCAGCGGGCCGTCCGCGCCGGGTACGCCGCGCTGCGCGACCTGCGGGACGAGGTCGCCGGCAGCGGCGAGGCGGGCACCGGTGACGCCGTCGAGCTGTCGATGGGCATGAGCCGGGACCTGGAGGCCGCCGTGGCCGAGGGGGCCACCATCGTGCGCGTCGGGACGGCGGTGTTCGGCGCACGGCCCGCCCCCGTCGGCGTCCCGGGAACGGTCCCCGCGGCGTGACCGCGCCCACCGGCCGCCGGTTCCCCCGGCGCGTGTACACCCGCGGCACCGAGCCCGACGGCCGGTTCTCGCTCGCCAACGAGCGGACGTTCCTGGCCTGGGTCCGCACGGCGCTCGCGCTGCTGGCGGGCGGCGTCGCCCTCGAGGCGCTGGACCTGCCCGTGGAGCCGCACCTGCGCCTCGCGGCCGCCGTGCTGCTGATCCTGCTCGGGATCGCGGCGCCGGCTCAGGCGTGGGCCGGCTGGGCACGCACCGAACGGGCGCTGCGCGAGCGGCAGCCGCTGCCGGCGCCGGCGTTCAGCGGGCCGCTCGCCGCGGGCGTCGCGCTGGCCGGCGTGCTCGTGCTCGTCGGGCTGCTGCTGCGGTGAGCACCGCGAGCGGGCCGCGCGACGCCGCCCCCGGGGCGCAGCCGGAGCGGACGGCGCTCGCGTGGCGCCGCACCTCGCTGTCCGTCGCGGTGGGCTCCCTGGTCGCGAGCCGTGTGCTCGAGCCGTGGTTCGGCGCGTCCGTCTGGGTGCTGGCCGCGCTCGGCCTGCTCGGCGCGCTCGCCCTCGACCGGACCGGGCTGCGCCGCGCCGTGCTCTGGTCGGCGGTCGTCGACGACACACACCCCGACCGGGGGCCGGGCGCGCCGGTGCCCGCCGGCGCGCGCACGCCGGGCGGCGGGGCGCTCGGCGCCACCGCGCTGGCCGCGGCCCTACTGGGCGTGGGCGCCCTCGTCGTGGTCCTGCGGCACGCGGCGGGCTGACGCGGGCGCGGTCGCGCGGGGCTCAGCGCCCGTACGCCGCCAGCGAGCGGTCCGTCGGCACGATCTGCTTGCCGAGCGGCACGAGCGAGACCGGGATCATCTTGAGGTTCGCGATCGCCAGCGGGATCCCGATGATCGTGACCGCCTGCGCGAGCGCCGTCGTCAGGTGCCCGAGCACCAGCCACCAGCCGGCCACGAGGATCCAGACGACGTTGCCGATCGTCGACATCGCGCCGGCGGTGGGCCGGTCCACGATCGTCCGGCCGAACGGCCACAGCGCGTACGACGCCATGCGGAACGACGCGATGCCGAACGGGATGGTCACGACCAGCACGCAGCAGATGATCCCGGCGACGACGTAGCCGAGCGCGAGCCACAGCCCGCCGAATACGAGCCAGATGAGGTTGAGCAGGAGCTTCACGGCACCAGCCTCGCGGACGGGACCCGTCCGCCGCATCGGGGACCTCCCCGATCCGACCCTGGTCCTGCGGCACGCCCGGCCGCTCGAGCCCGGCTCACGGCACGCGCGCCGTCCACTCCGGGTTGCCGAACTTCTCCTCGACGAGCTGCTGCGCCCGCTCCAGCTCCTCCGGCCGCAGGGCGCCGTCGACCGTCCGGTACCGCGACCGGAAGTGCGCGACGAACGCGTCGATGACCTGCTCGCGCGGCAGGCCGGTCTGGGACCGCACCGGGTCCACACGCTTGTTCGCGCTGGTCGTGCCCTTGTCCGACAGCTTCTCCCGGCCGATGCGCAGCACCTCGAGCATCTTGTCCGCGTCGATGTCGTAGGCCATCGTCATGTGGTGCAGGACCGCCCCGCCGGCCAGGCGCTTCTGCGCGGACCCGGCGATCTTCCCGGCCGGCGAGGCGATGTCGTTCAGCCCGGAGAACGTCGCGGTGACGCCCACGTCGGCCAGCGCGCCGATCACCCAGTCGTCGAGGAACCGGTACGACTGCTCGAACGACAGGCCGTCGACCAGCGACGCCGGCACCACGAGCGAGAACGTGATGCAGTTGCCGGCCTCCATGAACATGGCGCCGCCGCCGGAGATCCGCCGGACCACGGTCACGTCGTGCTTCGCGGCGCCCTCGGGGTCGACCTCGTTGCGCAGCGACTGGAACGAGCCGATGAACACGGCCCGCTCGTCCCACTCCCAGAACCGCAGCGTCGGGCCGCGCCGGCCCGCGGCGAGCTCCTCGGTCAGCACCTGGTCGAGCGCGCCCAGCACGGCGGGCGGCAGCGGGCCGGGGTGGATGAGCTCGAAGGTGTGGTCCTGCCAGGACGTCGCGTGGCCCAGCGCGCGCCGCACGGCGATCGCCACGGCCTCGGGCGTGAAGCCGACCATGTGCACGGGCGCGTCGAAGCGGCCGTCGGACTCGGCGCGGCGCAGCCCCTCCTCGATCGCCGCCGTCAGGTCGGCCACCCGCGCGTCCGCAGGGCGCCCCCGCAGGGACTCGTCGATGACCGCCAGGGCGGCGTCGGGCTCGAGGAAGAAGTCGCCGCTGACGCTCACCTCGGTGAGCGACCCGCCTGCCACCTCCACGTCCGCTGCCACGAGCTTGCCGCCGGGGACCTTGTACTCGCCACGCACGGTCCCGATCCTAGGCCCCGGACCGGCGTGGTCGCCGGGGACCTCGACGTGGTGCCCCGGCCGGAGAGCGCAGCGCCCGCCACAGCGCCGCCCACTGCTCGGGCCGCAGGTCGCGCGGCAGCGCCCGCGCCGGCACGCCCGCGTCCGACAGCGCGCGCCGGGCGGCCGGGGCCGGGACCCGCGCCGCCCCCGCGAGCACCTGGTCCAGGCCGCGCCCCGCCCCGGTGAACACGGCGCCGACGAACCGCTGGTAGCCGTCCCGCTCGCCCGGGTCGACCAGCGGGCGGTCGCGCCGGTCGACCGTGAGCAGACCGCCGTCGACCGACGGCCGGGGCCGGAACGCGTCCGCGGGCACCCGGCCGCGCAGCGCGACCTCGAACCACGGGTCGGTCTGGGCGGTGAGCAGGGTGCGCCCCCCGACGCCCGCGCGCTTGCGGGCCACCTCCCACTGGGTGAGCAGCACGGCGTGCCGCCACCGGCCGTGGTGCAGCAGGCGGCGCAGCAGCGGCGTCGTCAGGTGGAACGGGATGTTGCCGACCACCACCGGCCGGTCCAGCGGGACGCGCAGCGCGTCGGCGCACAGCACGGTCGCGCCGGGCACCCGGGCGCGCAGCCGGTCGGCGCGGTGCGGGTCGAGCTCGACGGCGAGGACGTCGCGGCCGAGAGCGGCGAGCGGCCGGGTCAGCGCGCCGTCGCCGGCGCCGATCTCGAGGACCGGCCCGTCGGTGGCGCCGACCAGCCGCACGACGGCGTCGACGGTGGGGCGGTGGTGCAGGAAGTTCTGGCCGAGCTCGTGCCGGCCGCCGTGGGGGTGTCGCACGGGAGGTGCTCCAGTCGCAGGCAGGACGGAGCACCCGGAGGGGCGGGAGGGTTCTCGGCCCGGCTCCGGGTGCTCGGGGGCATCCGGAGGCGACGACCGGTCGGACGGCCGGCCGCGCTCAGGCGGTCCGGGGGCGTGCGACGGCCGCGGCGGCCGCGCTGCTCAGCGTTCCCATGCGGGTGACGGTACGGGGCGCCCGGGCGCGGGCGCACGGCGATTTCCGGTCGGACGGCGGCGGGCCGCGGCGACCAGCCGCGTCACCTGCGCGGCCGTCGCGGTGAGGTGCGCGGCGGTGGTCTCCGGGTCGAGCGCCTCCGCCGCCGGGAGCGGCCGCGGGTGCACGGGGAGCACCGCGTCGAACGGCCCCGCCGCGGCGTCCCCGCGCACGTCCACCGCGCCCGCGAGCGCCACCACCACGGCCCCCGCGGCGCGCCCGAGCGCCGCCACGCCGGCCGGGGTCTTGCCGCGGGCCGTCTGCGCGTCGAACCGTCCCTCGCCCGTCAGCACCAGGTCGGCGCCCGCGAGCGCCTCCTCCAGCCGTGCGGCGCGGGCCACGTGCGCGAACCCCGCCTCCCGGTGCGCGCCGAGGGCGAGCAGCGCCGCGCCGAGCCCCCCGGCGGCACCCGCCCCGGGGACGTCCGCGACCGCGCGCCCGCGGGCCGCCAGCGCCGCGCCCCACGCGACGAGCCGGTCGTCCAGGTGGGCGACCTGCGCGGGCGTCGCACCCTTCTGCGGGCCGAACACGTGCGCCGCGCCCGCGGGCCCGTGCAGCGGGCTGTCGACGTCGGTGAGCACGACGAGGTCGACCGCACCGAGGTCCGGCAGGGCGTCGAGCGACCCGAAGTCCCACAGCGGGTTGGTGCCGGGGCCACCGAGCGGCGCCCCGTCCCGGGAGCGGGCCGCGCCGCCCAGCGCCAGCAGCAGCCCCAGCCCGCCGTCCGTGCACGCCGTGCCGCCGAGCGCGACGACCACCCGGCGCGCGCCCCCGTCGACCGCGTGCCGGAGCAGGAGGCCGAGCCCCGCGGAGCCGGCCCGCGGGGGCGGGTCGGGGCCGACGTCGACCTGGCCGAGCCCGATGCAGGAGGCGGCCTCGACGACGGCGGTCGGGCCGGCGGCGGTCCGGTCGGCGGCGGTCGGGCCGACGGCGGTCCGGCCGGCGGCGCGACCGGGGCCGCCCGCGCGCTCGTCGCCCCCGGGCCCGCCCGCCGGCCCCGCGTCGTCCCCGTCCAGCACCGCGTACGCCGCGTCCACCGGCCGGCCGACCGCGTCGACGACCGGCGCGACCACCCGGCGCCCCGGCCGGGCGGCGAGCAGGGCGTCGACGGTCCCCTCGCCCCCGTCCGCGACCGGCACGACGCGCACCGACCCTCCGGGGTCCGCGGCGCGCACGCCCGCTGCGGCTGCCTCCCCGGCGCGCGCGCTCGAGAGGCACCCCTTGAACGCGTCCACCGCGACGACGACCCTCACGGCCCCAGCATGCCGGAGCCCCGTGTCAGCGCGGCGCGACGCCCCGGTTCCGCAGGCCCCAGATCGCCGAGTCCGTCAGCGCCTCCCACGACGCCTCGATGAGGTTCGGCCCCACCCCCACGGTGCTCCACGCGGTCTGCCCGTCCGTGGTCTCGATGAGCACCCGGGTCACCGCGTCGGTGCCGTGCATCGCGTCGAGGATGCGCACCTTGAAGTCGATGAGCTCGAACTCCGCCAGCTCCGGGTACACCCGCTGGAGCGCCAGGCGCAGGGCGTGGTCCAGGGCGTTGACCGGGCCGTTGCCCTCGCCGGTGGCGACGATGCGCTCACCCCCGGCGTGCAGCTTCACGGTCGCCTCGGCCGTCGCCGGGGTGCCGCGGGACCCCGCCCGCTCGACGATCGTGCGCCAGGACTCGACCCGGAAGTACGCGGGGCGCCCGCCCTCGACCTCCTCGGCGAGCAGCAGCTCGAACGACGCGTCCGCCGCGTCGTACGTGTAGCCCTGCGCCTCGGCGTCCTTGACGCGCTGGGTGACCCGCGTCAGCACCTCGTCCTGCCCGGCCAGGTCGAACCCGAGCTCCCGGCCCTTGAGCTCGACCGACGCGCGCCCCGCCATCTCCGAGACGAGCATCCGCATGTCGTTCCCGACGGCCTGCGGGTCGATGTGCTGGTACAGGTCCGGGTCGACGCGGATCGCCGAGGCGTGCAGACCCGCCTTGTGCGCGAAGGCGCTGACCCCGACGTAGGGCTGGCGCGCGAACGGCGCGATGTTGGTGATCTCGCTGATCTGGTGGGCGATGCGCGACATCTCCGCCAGCCCGCCGGAGCCGTCCGGCGGCGGGGCGAGCACGCTGCGGCCGGTCTTGAGCTCCAGGTTCGCGACGACCGACAGCAGCTCGGCGTTGCCCGTGCGCTCCCCGTAGCCGTTCACGGTGCCCTGCACGTGCACCGCGCCCGCCTCGACGGCCGCGAGGGTGTTCGCCACCGCGCAGCCGGAGTCGTTGTGCGCGTGGACGCCGAGGCGCACCAGCGGGTCCGCCGTGCCGAGCGCGGCCCGCAGGTCGCGGATCACGTCGGCGACGTGGGTGGGGAGCATGCCGCCGTTGGTGTCGCACAGCACGACGGTCTCCGCGCCGGCCTCGGCCGCCGCGAGCACGACGTCGCGGGCCGCTGCGGGGTCGTGCCGGAACCCGTCGAAGAAGTGCTCCGCGTCGACGACCACCCGGCGGCCCTCCCCGACGAGCAGCCGGACGGAGTCCGCGACCATCGCCAGGTTCTCCGCGACCGTGGTGCGCAGCGCCCGCTCCACGTGCCGGGAGTCGCTCTTCGCGACCAGCGTCACGACCGGCGCCTCCGAGTCGAGCAGCGCCCGCAGCTGCGGGTCGTCCCAGGCCCGCACGCCGGGCTTGCGGGTCGCGCCGAACGCCGCCAGGACGGCGTGCCGCAGGTCCAGCTCCTTGGCCGCGCGGGCGAAGAACTCCGTGTCCTTCGGGATCGCGCCCGGCCAGCCGCCCTCGATGTAGCCGACGCCCAGCTCGTCCAGCAGCGGGGCGATCGCCAGCTTGTCGGCGACGGAGAGGTTCATGCCCTCCTGCTGGGCGCCGTCGCGCAGGGTGGTGTCGTAGACGTCGAACGCGCCCGGGCCGTCCGCCACGGGGTGGGCGGCGCCGGTGCGCGGCAGCGAGGCGGGGGCGTCGTCGCGGGGTGCAGAGGTCACGGTCGGGCTTCTCTCGGCGAGGAGGACGGTGCGAGCCGGGTGAGCGTGTGGGCGTGCGGCAACAAAAAGACCCCCCGGGTTCGGGAGGTCGGCGCGTCCGCGGGGGTGGGCGGACGCGCTAGGCGATGACGATCGGGTGACGAACGGTCATGTGCGCCATCGTGGCACACGTCACGCGCGCCGTCAGCCCCGTCCACCCCCCGGGACGCCCGCGCACCTCGCCCCACCTGCCAGCTCTCGGCGCTCCGGCGAGGTCGTCACGTCGGGCCGAGGTCGTCACGTCGGCATGACGACCTCGGCCCGGACTGACGACCTCGGCCACGTGGACGCGCTCCGGGTCGGCCGCACCGCGTCAGGCCAGGCGGTGCATCCAGCCGTGCGGGTCCGCGGCGCGGCCGTACTGGATGTCCGTCAGGGCCGCGCGGATGCCGGTGGTCACCGCGCCGGCGGTGCCGTCGCCGACCGTGACGTCGAAGTCCCCGCCCGCGAGCCGCCCGATCGGCGTCACGACGGCGGCCGTGCCGCAGGCGAACACCTCGGCGACCGACCCGTCGCGCAGCCCCGCGAGCAGCTCCGTCAGCGGGATGTCGCGCTCCCGGATCTCCCGGCCCTGCTCGGTCAGCAGCGTGAGGATCGACGACCGGGTGACGCCCTCGAGGATCGACCCGGACAGCCGCGGGGTCGACACCGAGCCGTCGGCGCCGACGACGAACACGTTCATGCCGCCGAGCTCCTCCAGGAGGGTCCCTGTGGCGGCGTCGAGGAAGCACACCTGCTCGCAGCCGCGGGCGTACGCCTCCTGCTGCGGCAGCAGGCTCGCGGCGTAGTTGCCGCCGCACTTGGCCGCCCCCGTGCCGCCGGCGCCCGCGCGGGCGTAGTCCTGGGACACCCAGATGGACACCGGCTTCACGCCGCCGGCGAAGTACGAGCCGACCGGCGAGGCGATGACCAGGTACTCCGCCTGCAGCGACGGCCGCACGCCCAGGAACGCCTCCGACGCGTACATGAACGGCCGCAGGTACAGGCTGGTCTCCTCGCCCGACGGCACCCAGTCGAGGTCGGTGCGCACGAGCGCGGTGATCGACGCGAGGAAGTCCTCGGTCGGGAGCTCGGGCAGGGCCAGGCGGCGCGCGGACCGCTGCAGGCGCTCGGCGTTCGCGGTGGGCCGGAACGTCCAGACCGAGCCGTCGTCGTGCCGGTACGCCTTGAGCCCCTCGAAGATCTCCTGGGCGTAGTGCAGCACCGCGGTCGCGGGGTCGAGCTGCAGCGGGCCGTACTTCTCGACCCGGCGGTCGTGCCAGCCGAGGCCCTGCGTCCAGGAGGCGCGGGCCATGTGGTCGGTGAAGACGGTGCCGAACTTCGGCGTGGCGAGCAGCGACTCCCGCTCGGCCTGGGGGGTGGGGGTGTCGGTGGGGCGGACCTCGAACGCGAGGTCGGTGTCGGAGATGCTCATCGGTGGCGGCCTTTCAACCAGGAGTCGGGACGACGGTACCTGGGCGACGGCCGGGGTGGACAGGCGCGGACGGGTCCGCGCGGGTGGGGCGCTCAGCCGGCGATGCGCGCGGCGAGGTCCTTGCCCACCTCGGCCGTCGACCGTACTCGCGTCCCCCGCTCCGCCACGTCGGCGGCGACCGCGGCCTCGACGCGCGCGGCGGCGTCGTGCTCGCCGAGGTGGTCGAGCAGCAGCGCGACGGACAGCACGGTCGCGGTGGGGTCGGCCTTGCCCTGCCCGGCGATGTCCGGGGCGGAGCCGTGCACGGGCTCGAACATGCTCGGCGCGGTGCGGTCCGGGTTGATGTTCGCGGACGCGGCCAGCCCGATGCCGCCGACGATGGCGCCGGCGAGGTCGGTGAGGATGTCGCCGAACAGGTTGTCGGTGACGATGACGTCGAACCGGGCCGGGTCGGTGACGAGGAAGATCGTCGCCGCGTCGACGTGGAGGTAGTCGACCGTCACGTCGGGGAACTCGGCGTTCACGGCCTCGACGGTGCGCCGCCACAGGTGGCCGGCGTGCACGAGGACGTTGTGCTTGTGCACGAGCGTGAGCTTCTTGCGCGGGCGCGCGGCGGCCCGGGCGAACGCGTCGCGGACCACGCGCTCGACGCCGAACGCGGTGTTGACGCTGACCTCGTTGGCGATCTCGTGCGGCGTCCCCACGCGGATCGCGCCGCCGTTGCCGACGTACGGGCCCTCGGTGCCCTCGCGGACGACCACGAAGTCGACGTCGCCGGGCGCGGCCAGCGGCGACGCGACGCCCGGGTACAGCTTGGCGGGCCGCAGGTTGACGTAGTGGTCGAGCGCGAAGCGCAGCTTGAGCAGCAGCCCGCGCTCCAGCACGCCGGACGGCACGCTCGGGTCGCCGATGGCGCCGAGCAGGATCGCGTCATGCGTGCGGATCGCGGCGAGGTCGTCGTCGGTGAGGGTCTCCCCCGTGGCGTGCCAGCGGCGCGCGCCCAGGTCGAAGTCCGTCGTGGCGACCGTGGTGCCGGTGCCGGACAGCGCCGCCTCCAGCGCGAGCAGCCCCTGCTCCACGACCTCGGTCCCGATGCCGTCACCCGCGACGACCGCCAGGTTGATCTGCTGCGCCATGTCTCCCACCCTAGCCGTGCGTCCCACCCGTCGGGACGACTGTCTCAGCGGTCGGACGACCGCGGGTAGAGCAGCTCGAACCGCTCCACCACCACCGGAGCGCCCGCGTCGCCGCCCGCCCCCGGCTCCCCGGACCGCACGGTCCGCACCTCGGTCGTCCGGATCAGCGCCCCCGGGTGGCCCGCTCCGTCGAGCACGATCGCGAGGTCGCCCCGCACCGGCAGCGGCTGGTCCGCGTCCTCGAGGTCCGCCAGCGCGGTCGAGGACGTCGTCGCCGTGCCGTCGAGCACCCGGGCGAGGAACCGGTCCGCCTCCTCCGGGTCCTCCCCGGCGGACCACGTCGGCGGCACGAGGGTGCCGTGCACGTCCGGCCCGGTCACCGACACCAGCCGCACCACCCCGGCCCGCACCCGCGCGATCTCCCAGAACGTGAGGATCTCCGCGCCCACGTCCACGCCGTCCGCCGGCCCCTCGCTCGTCGCACCCATCCCGCCATCCTCCCCCGCGGACGGACGGAGCGGGGTCCCCGGGACGAATCCCGGGGACCCCTCACCCCCACCTCCGGTCAGCGCGCGGCCGAGCCCACTGCACCTTCGGTCGGGCTCGGCCGCACCCTGCCCTGCGGCGGGTGCTCGTGCCTCACCCCCACCTCCGGTCAGCGCGCGGCCGAGCCCTCCACGTAGTCGGTGTCCGACGGCTTCACCCACGCGAACAGCTTGCGCAGCTCGCGGCCGACGGGCTCGATCGGGTGGTTCTGGCCCTTCGCGCGCAGCGCCTGGAACTCCGGGGCGCCGGCGTCCTGGTCGGCGATGAACCGCTCCGCGAACGCGCCGTTCTGGATGTCCGCGAGGACGGCCTTCATGTTCTCCTTCACGTCGGGCGTGATGACCCGGGGGCCGGAGACGTAGTCGCCGTACTCGGCCGTGTCGGAGACCGACCAGCGCTGCTTGGTGATACCGCCCTCGAAGATGAGGTCGACGATCAGCTTGAGCTCGTGCAGCACCTCGAAGTACGCGACCTCGGGCTGGTAGCCGGCCTCGGTGAGCGTCTCGAACCCGTACTGGATCAGCTGCGACACGCCGCCGCAGAGGACGGCCTGCTCGCCGAACAGGTCGGTCTCGGTCTCCTCGGTGAACGTGGTCTTGATGCCGGCCGCGCGCAGGCCGCCGATGCCCTTGGCGTAGGACAGCGCGAGGTCCCAGGCCGAGCCGGACGCGTCCTGCTCGACGGCGACGATCACCGGCACGCCACGGCCGTCGACGTACTCGCGGCGCACGAGGTGGCCGGGGCCCTTCGGGGCGACCATGACGATGTCGTGCCCGGCCTCGGGCTTGATGTAGCCGAACCGGATGTTGAAGCCGTGGCCGAAGACCAGGGCCGCGCCGTCCTTGAGGTTCGGGGCGATCTCGTCGCGGTAGATGTGCCGCTGCACCTGGTCCGGCGCGAGGATCACGACGACGTCCGCGCCCTGCACGGCCTCGGCGACCCCGGCGACCGCGAGGCCCTCGTTCTCGGCCTTCGCGCGGGACGACGAGCCCTCGCGCAGGCCGACGGTGACGTCGACGCCCGAGTCGCGCAGGTTCAGCGCGTGCGCGTGCCCCTGGCTGCCGTAGCCGATGACGGCGACCTTCTTGCTCTGGATGACCGACAGGTCGGCGTCGTCGTCGTAGAACAGCTCAGCCACGATGGATCTCCTTGTGTGTGGGACGGTGCGGGTCGGGTGGTCAGGCGGACCGGCTCACGCGCTCGAGCGCGCGGTCGGTGATGGAACGCGGCCCGCGGCCGATGGCCACGGTGCCGGACTGGACGATCTCGCGGACGCCGAACGGCTCGAGCGCCGCGAGCAGCGCCGTGAGCTTCGCCGGCGAGCCGGTGGCCTCGATGGTGACGGTGTCGGGCACGACGTCCACCACGTGGGCGCGGAACAGGTCGACGACCTCGAGCACCTGCGTGCGGGTGGCGCCCTCGGCGCGCACCTTCACCAGCAGCAGCTCGCGCTGCACGGAGGCGGCGTCCTCGAGCTCGACGATCTTGATGACGTTGATGAGCTTGTTCAGCTGCTTGGTGACCTGCTCCAGCGGCAGCTCGTCGACGTCGACCACGACCGTGATGCGCGAGATCTCCTCGTGCTCGGTCGGGCCCACGGCGAGGGAGTGGATGTTGAACGAGCGCCGGGCGAACAGGCCCGCGACGCGGGTCAGCACACCGGGCTTGTTCTCCACGAGGACGGAGAGGGTGTGACGGCTCATGATCTGCTCGCTCCCGGGTCAGTCTTCGCGGTCCCACGCCGGGCTGATGCCCCGGGCGTACTGGATGTCGTCGTTGCTCACGCCGGCGGCGACCATCGGCCACACCATCGAGTCGCGCGACACGGTGAAGTCCACGACGACGGGCCGGTCGTCGATCTCCATGGCCCGCTGGATCGTGGCGTCCACGTCCGCGGCGCTCTCGCACCGGAGCCCGACGGCGCCGTACGCGTCGGCGAGCTTCACGAAGTCGGGGACGCGCACCGTGCCGTGCCCGGTGTGCAGGTCGGTGTTGGAGTAGCGCGACTCGTAGAACAGCGTCTGCCACTGCCGGACCATGCCGAGCGAGGAGTTGTTGATCACCGCCACCTTGATCGGGATGTCGTTGATCGTGCAGGTGGCGAGCTCCTGGTTGGTCATCTGGAAGCAGCCGTCGCCGTCGATGGCCCAGACCGTGCGGTCCGGGTCGCCGACCTTCGCCCCCATGGCCGCGGGCACCGAGAAGCCCATGGTCCCGAGCCCGCCGGAGTTCAGCCACGAGTTGGGCCGCTGGTACTTGATGAACTGCGCGGCCCACATCTGGTGCTGCCCGACGCCGGCCACGAAGATCGACTCCGGGCCGGAGATCTCCCCGATGCGGGAGATGACGTGCTGCGGGGCGAGGTGGCCGTCGCTCGGCTCGTCGTAGCCGAGCGGGAACGTCTCGCGCCAGGCGTCGATCTGCCGCCACCACGCCTCGAGGTCCGGCTTGCCGTGGTGCGCCTGCTCCTTGGCGAGCTCCGGCAGCAGGTCGGTGATGACCTCCCGCAGGTCGCCGACGATCGGCACGTCCGCCGCGCGGTTCTTGCCGATCTCCGCGGGGTCGATGTCGGCGTGCACGATGGTCGCGGACGGCGCGAACGACGAGAGCTTGCCGGTGACGCGGTCGTCGAACCGCGCGCCGAGCGCCACGACGAGGTCGGCCTTCTGCAGCGCCGCGACGGCGGCGACCGTGCCGTGCATGCCGGGCATCCCGAGGTGCTGCGGGTGGGTGTCGGGCAGGGCGCCGCGGGCCATGAGGGTCGTCACGACGGCGGCACCGGACGCGTCGACCAGGCGCCGCAGCTCCGCGGAGGCGCCGGAGCGGATGACGCCGCCGCCGACCATGAGCACCGGGCGGCGGGCGGTGGCCAGCAGGCGGGCGGCCTCGCGGATCTGCTTGCCGTGCGGCTTGGTCACCGGGTGGTAGCCCGGCAGGTCCATCTGCTGCGGCCAGCTGAACGTGGTGTCCGTCTGCATGGCCGACTTGGCGATGTCGACCAGCACCGGTCCCGGGCGGCCGGTCGAGGCGATGTGGAACGCCTCGGCGATGGTGCGCGGGATGTCGGCGGGGTCGGTCACGAGGTAGTTGTGCTTCGTGATCGGCAGCGTGATGCCGACGATGTCGGCCTCCTGGAACGCGTCCGTGCCGATCAGCGAGGCGCCGACCTGGCCGGTGATGGCCACCATGGGGATGGAGTCCATGTTCGCGTCGGCGATCGGCGTGACGAGGTTCGTCGCGCCCGGCCCGGAGGTCGCCATGCAGACGCCGACCCTGCCGGTGGCGTGGGCGTACCCGGCGGCCGCGTGGCCGCCGCCCTGCTCGTGCCGCACGAGGATGTGCCGCAGGCGGGTGGAGTCCATGAGCGGGTCGTAGGTCGGCAGGATCGCGCCGCCGGGGATGCCGAAGACGACCTCGGCGCCGGCCTCCTCGAGCGAGCGGACGATCGACTTCGCGCCGGTCACCTGCTCGGTGACGACGGGACGCGGCCGGATCGCGGTGGGCTCGGCGAGCCGCGCGCCGTCGCGCGGCTCGGGGGCGGCGGCCGCGGGTGCGGACGGGGCCGGCCTGCGGGGAGGTGCCGGGTGGGGGCCCTGGACCATCGGTGTCTCCTGGCGTCGGTGCTGGTGGAGCGTGGTGCGGGTGGTGCGGGTGGTGCCGCCGGTGGCGTCCGTCGGCACGAAAAAACCCCTCGAGCCCCTGGGTGGGGCGGGTCGAGGGGTGCGCGCGCTGACGAGGCCTTCCGTGCGTGGCCTCAGCCGGCGCGCCCGGGAAGTACTACGAGGAGGTTCGTCCGCATGTCCGTGACCCTACGCCTGTCGCCGACGGGCTGTCACGCCACGGTCGCGCCGTCTCACATCGTGGTGCACGAGTCCACCTGATGGGCGGTCGCGCCGGGCACCGGCCCCCGCGCGCGCGGACGACCGACGTCGTCCTAGCCTGAGGCGATGATGACGGTCGCCCGAGGTCCTCTGCTCGCCGTCCTCGTCCCGGCGGCGCTGCTGCTGGCCGCGTGCGGCCGGAGCGCCGCGCCCGACGCGGGACCGGACGACGCGTCCGCCCCGCCGTCGGCGAGCGCGCCCGCCGCCACGCCCTCCCCCGGGACGGACCGCCCCGCGCCCGCGCCCTCCGGCACCGCCACCCGGACCCCCGCCGGGGACAGCGGCACCGACGCCGAGCCCTCCGACGACGCGCAGCTCACGGTCACCGGGCTGCGGTCCGGCACCCACCCCGGCTTCGACCGGGTCGTCGTGGACCTCACGGGCACCGGCACCCCGGGATGGCACGTCGAGCGGCAGCACGAGGCCGTGACCGACCCGACCGGCGAGGTGGTCGACCTCACCGGTGACGGCGTGCTCGCGCTCACCGTCACCGGCCTCGGCTACCCGCACGAGACGGGCGCCACCCAGCTCGCGCCCGGCAGCCGCGCCCCGGGCGGCACCGTGGTGACCGGGGCCGAGTTCACCGGCATGTTCGAGGGCCAGGCGCAGGTGTTCCTCGGGCTGACCGACCCGGCGGCGCCGTACGAGGTCTCCCTGCTCGACGACCCGCTGCGGATCGTCGTGGACGTCCAGCGGTCGGTGAGCTGACTCACCGCCGCCGCACCACCCGCGCCTCCCACGGGCGCAGCACCGTCGGCTCCCCCGGCTCGTCGTGGGTGCCGAGCACCAGCTCGCCCCAGGTGCCGTCCGGCGCGGCCGGCCAGTCGTCGCCGAGGTCCACGGACGCGTCCCGGCCCGAGACGTTGACGACCACCAGCAGCGCGTCGCCCGCCAGGGTCCGGGTGAACGCGTAGACCTGCTCGTCCTGCGGCAGCAGCATCGTGAAGTCCCCGAGCGCGACCACGGGGTCGCTGTGCCGCAGCGCGATCAGGCGCCGGTAGTGGTGCAGCACCGACGCGGGGTCGGCGTGCTCGGCGGCGGCGTTCACCTCGACGTGGTTGGGGTTCACGGCCAGCCAGGGCGTGCCGGTCGTGAACCCGGCCTGCGGCGAGGCGTCCCACTGCACGGGCGTGCGCGCGTTGTCCCGGCTCATCGCGGCCAGCCCCGCGAGGAGCTGCTCGTCGGTGGCGGTGCCCAGCGCCCGGGACTGCGCGACGTGGTTCAGCGACTCGATGTCCCGGTACTGGTCGAACCGCGTGAAGTGCGCGTTCGTCATCCCGAGCTCCTCGCCCTGGTAGACGTACGGCGTCCCGCGGTGCAGGTGCAGCAGGGTCGCGAGCGCCTTCGCGGACTCCCGCCGGTACCGGCCGTCGTCCCCGAACCGCGACACGACGCGCGGCTGGTCGTGGTTGTCCCAGTACAGGCTGTTCCAGCCGGCGTCCGCGAGCCCGGCCTGCCAGCGCCCGAACGTCGCCTTGAGGTCGGTCAGCCGCAGCGGCCGCGGGTCGAACTTGCCGCCCGGTCCGTGGTCCAGGCCGACGTGCTCGAACTGGAACACCATGTCGACCTCGCGCCGCGCCGGGTCGGTGTACCGCAGCGCCTCCTCCAGCGTGACGCCGGGCGTCTCGCCCACGGTGAGCAGGGCGCCTTCCCGGCCGTCGAACACCTCGCGGTGCATCTCCTGCAGGAACTCGTGCACCCGCGGGCCGTCGGTGTAGTGCGCGCTGCCGTCGCCCCACACGCCCGCCACGACGGGGCCGTCGGGCAGCGAGGTGTCCTTGGAGATGAGGTTGATGACGTCCATGCGGAAGCCGTCGACCCCCCGGTCCAGCCACCACCGCATCATGGCGTACACGGCCTGCCGGACCTCCGGGTTCTCCCAGTTGAGGTCGGGCTGCTTGCGGCTGAACAGGTGCAGGTAGTACTCGCCCGACACCTCGTCGAGCTCCCACGTGGAGCCGGAGAAGAACGAGTGCCAGTTGGTCGGCTCCGCGCCCGGCTGCCCCGGCGCCATGCCCTCGCGGGGCGGGCGCCACCAGTACCAGTCGCGCTTCGGCGAGTCGACGGACGACCGGCTCTCGACGAACCACGGGTGCTCGTCCGACGTGTGGTTCACGACCAGGTCCATGACGAGCCTCATCCCGCGGGCGTGCATCGCCGCGATCAGCTCGTCCAGGTCCGCCAGCGTGCCGAACACCGGGTCGACGTCCTGGTAGTCGCTGATGTCGTACCCGTTGTCGTCCTGCGGCGAGCGGTAGATCGGCGACAGCCACACGACGTCGACGCCCAGCGCCTCCAGGTGGTCCAGCCGCGACGCGATGCCGCGGAGGTCGCCGACGCCGTCGCCGTCGGAGTCCTGGAACGAGCGCGGGTAGACCTGGTACACGGTGGCGCGGGTCCACCACGGCGCGTCCTCGACGGTGAAAGCCATGCCGCGACCCTCTCACGCGGGCGGGCGCCGAGGTCAGTCGACGTCGCGCCTGCGCAGCACCACCGCCCCGAGCGCGACCAGCGCCGCGGCCACGACGGCGAGCAGCACCCCGCCGTGCAGCATCGAGAGCGTCCGCTCGACGGTGCACGACCCCGCCTGCGGGGCGCCGTCGAGCGGCGGGCACGGCTCCTCGACCCAGTACGACGTGCCTCCGGCCAGCCACGCCTGGAGGGAGGCGCGCAGCGTCCACGGGGTGAGCGCCGGGACGATGCCGGCCAGCACGCTGTCGACGAGCAGCAGCCAGCCGATGCCCACCCCGAGGGCGCCGGCCGCGCTGCGCACGAGGAAGCCGAGCGCGGCACCGACCGCGCCGAGCACCGCCGCCGCCGCGAGCGTCCGCGCCGCCTGGTCGCCGAGCGCGCGCCACACCTCGGCCGTCGTGCCGCCGAGCGTGTCGTACAGCGCCGCGGCCGCCCACGACCCGGCCACGGTGACCGCGAGCGCCGCCGCGGCCGGCACGAGCGCGCCCACGGCCGCGACGACCACCTTGCTCGCGTAGACGCGGCCGCGCTGCGGCACGAACGTCAACCAGGTGCCCAGCGAGCCGGCCGCGATCTCCGCGGTCACGAACGTCACGCCCGAGGCGAAGGCGAGCAGGAGCACGAGCACCGAGGCCCCCGTGAGCCAGCCGCGGGCGCCGTCCGCGAAGGTCGGCTGCCCCGGCAGGTACTGCTCGAGCCGCGGCTCCAGGCTGTCGCACCCCCAGTCGACGTCCGGGTTCGTGGCGCGCTCCTGCTCCTCGCCGCTGCGGCAGTCCTCGAGGTACTGCTCGCCGTGGGCCTCCCAGTCCTCCTGCGCGAGGGCGAGCTGCTGCTCGGCGCTCGCCACCGCCTCCGCCGACGGCGGCCGGACCGAGACGAGCACGCCCGCGACGACCGCGAGCGCCGCCACCACGGACAGCACCGCGAGCCAGCGGATCGCCGCGCGGTACCGGAACCGCCGCGCCTCGACGCGCACGAGCCCGGTCACGAGCGGGCCCGCCGTCCGTGCGGGGCCGGTCGGCCCTGGTACGGCGCGGGGCCGGCGCCCTGCCCGGGGGCTCCCGGCGCGGCGGCCGTGCCCGTCAGGGCGAGGAACACCTGCTCGAGGTCGGCCCGCGCCGGGACGAGCTCGTGCAGGAACAGCCCCTGCTCGGCGAGCGCCCGCGTGATCTCGGCCGGTGCGGCGCCGCCCACGACGAGCGCGCCGGCGCCGTCCGGACGCACCGACCAGCCCCGGGCGGACAGCACCGCGGCCGCCCGCTCCGGCTCCTCCACACCGACCCGCGCCTCCTGCGTGCCGGCACCGGCGACCAGGTCCTCGACCCGCCCGCTCGCGACCAGCCGGCCCTGCGTGACGATCGAGACGGTGTCCGCCACCTGCTGCACCTCGGCCAGGATGTGGCTCGACACCAGCACGGTGCGGCCGGCATCCGCGAGCGAGCGCATCGTCTGGCGCACCTCCCGGATGCCCGCCGGGTCCAGCCCGTTGGTCGGCTCGTCGAAGATCACCAGCTCCGGGTCCTTCAGCAGCGTCGCCGCGATCGCGAGGCGCTGCTTCATACCCAGGGAGTAGGTGCGGAACGGGCTGCCGGCGCGGTCGGCCAGCCCCACGTCCGCGAGCACCCGGTCGACCCGCGCCGGCGGGGTGCCGATCGCCGCGGCGAGCAGCTCCAGGTTGCGGCGACCCGAGAACGCCGGGAAGAACCGCGGCGACTCCACGATGGCGCCCACGCGCCGGACGACGTCGGGCAGCGCCGCCGGGACGGGCCGGTCCAGCACGTGCACGCTGCCCGCGTCGGGGCGCACCAGGCCGAGCAGCATCCGGATGGTCGTGGTCTTGCCGGCGCCGTTCGGGCCGAGGAACCCGTGCACGCCGCCGAGCGGCACGTCGAGGTCCAGGCCGCCGACGGCGACGACCCGGCGGCCGCGGTGACGGTACGTCTTGCGCAGGCCGCGGGTGCTGACCGCGGTCGTGCCGGGCGGGGCCAGGTCGGTCATCGTCCTCCGTCGGTGCCGCGGACGCCGCGTGGCCGGTGCCCGCGGCCGACCCTAGCGGCGGCACCGGCCGTCGCGTGGCCGAACCGGCGGACGCCGCGCAGCGGCACGCTCTAGGGTCGGGAGGGACAGGACGAGCGAGGGGGTCGACGTGCGTCGAGCGAGGGCCGCGGTCACCGCGGCGACGGTGCTGGCGGTGCTCGGGGCGGGGCTCGCCGGCCCCGCGTCCGCGACAGCACCGCACGAGGTCCGCCCGACCGGCGACCCGGCGTCCACCGTGGTGCACGGGCGCGGCACGGCGACCCTCACGGCGGCCGAGGAGCAGGACCTGTCCGCCTACCTCGCCGGCGGGGGTGCCGGGGCGACGGAGCAGCAGGTCGCCGCGCTGCGCGCCCAGGGACGGTTCGCGGAGCTCGTGGCGTCCCTCGCCGCGGAGCACGCCGACGTGTACGCGGGGGCCGCGCTCGAGCCGACGGCGCAGGCCGACGCGTGGATCCTGTTCACCGACCAGCCCTCCCCCGACGTGCTGGAGCAGGTCGCCGGGCTGCCCCTGACCGTCGAGGTGCGGTGGGGCGCACCGGCGACGCAGGCCGAGCTGGAGGACGTCACGGCGACCGCCCTGCAGGCGGTGACCGCCGCGCAGCCCGACGCGGCCGTCGTCGCGTTCGCCGAGCCCGGCGGCGAGGGCGTCACCGTGCAGTACGGCGACGGCCGCACGGAGGACCCCTCGCTGACCGCGGGGCTCGAGGCGGTCGCGGCCGACGCGGTGGCGGACGAGGCGGCGGGTGGCGTCCTCCCCGTCCCCGTCGAGGTGCAGTTCGACCCCGCCGCCGACTCCGACACCCTCGCCCGGGACATCTTCGGCGGCGCCGTGCTGCGCCTCGCCTCCGACCACCGGCCCGAGTGCACCGCGGGCTTCACCGTCCGGCGCGGGGCCGAGCGGGGCCTCATCACCGCCCGGCACTGCGCGAACAAGCTGCACTTCGGCTCCACCGCGAGCCTCCTGCAGTTCGCGGGCGTCGCGCGCACCACGCCCGCGGGCAACGCCATCGACCTGCAGCTCCACCGCCTGATCGGGACCGCCCGGCCCACCGCGCAGTTCCGCGCGACCGCCCTCTCCGACTTCCGCGTGGCCACGGGCGCGAGCGACCCGGTGGTCGGTCAGAGCGTGTGCAAGTGGGGCATGACGTCCGGCTACACCTGCGACACCGTGTACCTGACGAACGTCTGCTACCAGCCGCTCGGCCTCCTGTACTGCGGGCTGTTCGCCACGCAGACCGACACCGCGCTGCCCGGGGACAGCGGCGGCCCGTGGTTCACCGGGACGGAGGCGAACGGGCTCACCTCGGGCGCCGCCGTGATCGACGGCTCCTGGCGGACGCTCGCCACGAAGATCTCCATGTCGCAGAAGTACCTCGGCGCGCAGGTGCTCACCGGCGGCTGACGGCGCGCGGGCCGACGGCGCGCGGGCCCCGGGACGGGGTCGCCCGCGTCAGATCAGCACGGCCCCCGTCGACGCGGACTGGACGAGCTTGGCGTACTTCGCCAGCACGCCGCGGGTGTAGCGGGGCGGCAGCGGCGCCCAGCCGACCCGGCGGGCGGCGAGCTCCTCCTCCGGCACCAGCAGGTCGAGCGTGGCGTTCGCGACGTCCAGCCGGATCCGGTCGCCGTCGCGGACGAACGCGATCGGACCGGCGTCGACCGCCTCGGGCGCGACGTGGCCGACGCACAGACCCGTCGTGCCGCCGGAGAACCGGCCGTCGGTCAGCAGCAGCACGTCCTTGCCCAGGCCGGCGCCCTTGATGGCCCCCGTGATCGCCAGCATCTCGCGCATGCCCGGGCCGCCCTTCGGGCCCTCGTACCGGATGACCACCACGTCGCCGGCCTGGATGGTGCCGTCCTCCAGGGCGTCGAGCGCGGCGCGCTCCCGCTCGAACACCCGGGCGGTGCCCTCGAAGACGTCGGTGTCGAACCCGGCGGACTTCACGACGGCGCCCTCGGGGGCCAGCGACCCGTCGAGGATCGTGATGCCGCCGGTGTGGTGGATCGGGTTGTCGAGCGCACGCAGGATCTTGCCGTCCGGGTCCGGCGGGGCGACGTCGGCGAGGTTCTCCGCGACGGTCCTGCCGGTGACCGTGAGGCAGTCGCCGTGGATCAGGCCCGCGTCGAGCAGGGCCTTCATGACGACGGGCACGCCGCCGATCCGGTCGACGTCCGCCATGACGTACCGGCCGAACGGCTTCAGGTCGCCCAGGTGCGGCACCCGCGCGGCGACCCGCTTGAAGTCGTCCAGCGTCAGCTCGACCTCGGCCTCGTGCGCGATCGCCAGCAGGTGCAGCACCGCGTTGGTGGAGCCACCGAACGCCATGACCACCGCGATCGCGTTCTCGAACGCCTCCTTGGTCATGATCTGCCGGGCGGTGATGCCCTTGCGGAGCAGCTCGACCACGGCCTCGCCGGACCGCAGCGCGACGTTGTCCCGGCGGCGGTCGGCGCTCGGCGGGGCCGCGGAGCCGGGCAGCGACATGCCCATCGCCTCGGCGACCGACGCCATCGTGTTCGCGGTGTACATGCCGCCGCAGGCGCCCTCGCCCGGGCAGATCGCGCGCTCGATCCGGTCGAGGTCACCCTGCGACATGAGGCCGCGGGCGCACGCGCCGACCGCCTCGAACGCGTCGATCAGCGTGACGTCCTTCTCGGTGCCGTCCTCGAGCTTCACCCAGCCGGGCATGATCGACCCGGCGTACACGAACACGCTCGCCAGGTCGAGCCGCGCGGCCGCCATCAGCATGCCGGGCAGCGACTTGTCGCAGCCCGCCAGCAGCACGGAGCCGTCCAGGCGCTCGGCCTGCATCACGGTCTCGACGCTGTCCGCGATGATGTCGCGGCTCACCAGCGAGAAGTGCATGCCCTCGTGGCCCATGGAGATGCCGTCCGACACCGAGATGGTGCCGAACTCCAGCGGGTAGCCGCCGCCGGCGTGCACGCCGTTCTTCACCGCCTGCGCGAGCCGCTGGAGCGACAGGTTGCAGGGGGTGATCTCGTTCCAGGAGCTCGCGACGCCGATCTGCGGCTTGACCCAGTCGTCGTCGCCCATGCCGACGGCGCGGAGCATGCCGCGCGACGCCGTGGCCTCGATGCCGTCGGTCACCTGCCGGGAGCGCGGCTTGATGTCGATGTCCGGGGTGGTCCCGCCCGTGGTCGTCATGAGCCGACTGTAGGCGCGGGCGGCGCGGCGCGCCCCGGACAGGTCGGGCGTGGCGCGCGTGGCGGGCGGCCGGACCGGGCGTCGTGGCGCCCGGTCCGGCCGGGGGTTCAGCCGCGGCGGATGCGGCTCACGTCGCGGACGGCACCGCGGTCCGCGCTCGTCGCCATCGCCGCGTACGCCTGCAGCGCCGGGGACACGTACCGGTCGCGGGCCACCGGCTGCCACGGGTTCTCGCGCGCCTCCATCTTGGCGCGGCGCTCCGCGAGCACGTCGTCGGGGACGTTGACGCGGATCAGCCGGGTCTCGACGTCGATCTCGATCTCGTCGCCGTCCTCGATCAGCCCGATCGTCCCGCCGGCCGCGGCCTCCGGGCTGACGTGGCCGACCGAGATGCCGCTCGACCCGCCGGAGAACCGGCCGTCGGTGATGAGCGCGCAGACCTTGCCGAGACCGCGGCCCTTGATGAAGGACGTCGGGTAGAGCATCTCCTGCATGCCCGGGCCGCCGGCGGGGCCCTCGTAGCGCACGACGACGACGTGGCCCGGCTCGACCTCCTTGCGCAGGATCTTGTCGACCGCCTCGTCCTGCGACTCGCAGACCAGCGCCCGCCCGACGAAGTGGAAGACGTCCGGGTCGATGCCGGCCGTCTTGATGATCGCGCCGTCCTCGGCGAGGTTGCCGCGCAGCACCGCCAGGCCGCCCTCGACCGTGTAGGCGTGCGCGACGTCCCGGATGCAGCCGTTCTCGGCGTCCGTGTCGAGGGACTCCCAGACGTTCGAGGTCGAGAACGCCTGCGTGGTGCGCACGCCGCCCGGCGCCGCGTGGAACAGCGCCTCGGCGCGCTCGGTGGCCTTCCCGCCGCGGATGTCCCAGTCGTCCAGCCACTCCCGCAGCGTGGGGGTGTGCACGCTCGTGACGTCGTGGTCGAGCAGGCCCGCCCGGTCGAGCTCGCCCAGCAGCGCGGGGATGCCGCCGGCGCGGTGCACGTCCTCCATGTGGAAGTCGGGGTGGTTCGGGGCGACCTTCGACAGGCAGGGCACGCGGCGGCTCAGCGCGTCGATGTCGGCGAGCGTGAAGTCGACGCCCGCCTCCTGCGCCGCCGCCAGGATGTGCAGCACCGTGTTGGTGGAGCCGCCCATGGCGACGTCCAGGGTCATGGCGTTGCTGAACGCCGCCCGGGTCGCGATGCCGCGCGGCGCCGCCGTGTCGTCCTCGTCCTCGTAGTAGCGGCGCGCCAGGTCCACGATCGTCCGGCCGGCCTCGAGGAACAGCTCGCGGCGGGCGCTGTGCGTCGCCAGCGTGGAGCCGTTGCCCGGCAGGGACAGGCCCAGCGCCTCGGTCAGGCAGTTCATCGAGTTCGCCGTGAACATGCCGGAGCAGGAGCCGCACGTCGGGCAGGCGTTCTCCTCGACCGTGGCCAGCGCCTGGTCGGAGACGGCGTCGTCCGCGGAGTAGTTGATCGCGTTGATGAGGTTGAGGTGGGTCTTCGCGACGCCGTCCGCGACGACCGCCTTGCCGGCCTCCATCGGGCCGCCGGACACGAAGATCACCGGGATGTTGAGCCGCAGCGCGGCGTTCAGCATGCCGGGGGTGATCTTGTCGCAGTTCGAGATGCACACCAGGGCGTCCGCGCAGTGCGCCTGCACCATGTACTCGACCGAGTCGGCGATGAGGTCGCGGCTGGGCAGCGAGTAGAGCATCCCGGCGTGGCCCATCGCGATGCCGTCGTCGACCGCGATGGTGTTGAACTCCTTCGCGACGCCGCCGGCCTCCTGGATCGCCGAGGCGACGAGGTCGCCCATGTCCTTGAGGTGCACGTGGCCGGGGACGAACTGCGTGTACGAGTTCGCGATGGCGATGATCGGCTTGCCGAAGTCCTCCGAGCCCATGCCGGTGGCCCGCCACAGCGCGCGGGCGCCGGCCATGTTGCGGCCGTGGGTCGAGGTACGGGAGCGCAGGGGACGGCTCACGGGACAGCTCCTTCGGACGTGCAGGGCGTCGCCGCCGCGGTGACGCCCGGACACGGTACGTCCGTGCTGGCCGGGAGCGTGCGGCACGTCCGCCCTGTGATCGACCAGCTGCTGGACGGTCACCGCGCCCGGGCGGCGTTCAGCCCAGCCCGCGCTCCTGCCACGTGCAGACGCACGCCTCGTTCCCCTCCGGGTCGGCGAGCACCCAGAACGCGGGTGCGCGGCTGTCCGACACCAGCCTGCCCCCGGCCGCGAGCGCGGCGGCCACGCGGGCCTCGGCCTGGTCGTGCGGGACGGTCACGTCCACGTGGATGCGGTTGCGCTGGGGGCGCGGGGCGTCCATCTGCTGGAACCAGTAGCCCGGGCCGAGACCGGCGGGGTCGGCGAGCACGTGGTCGTCGGGGTCCGTGCCCGGCTCGGTGCCGTAGCCGAGCACCGCTCGCCAGAACGGCGCGACCGCCGGGATGTCCAGCGCGTCGACCGCCACCTCCTGCGACGTGAGGAGCCCGGGGTCCCCCGCGACGCCCAGCTCGTCCGCCGCGCGGGACACGGCATCCGCGAGCGCAAGGTCGGTCTCGGTGAGCCCGTGGGCCGACCAGGTGGTCGTGCGCACGTGGACCTGGTCGGGGCGCAGGGTGACGTCCGGCCGCGCACCCAGCCGCTCCGCCTCCGCGGCGACCCGCGCGACGAGCGCCGCACCGGTGGCGAGGTCGCCGGTGCGGAACGCGGCCTGCAGCCACAGCAGCAGCACCCGCCAGTGGCGGGCGTCGACGCGGGCCGTGGCCGCGGCGGGGCCGACGACGGGGCGGGCGGCACCCGCGGACGGGCCTGTCGGCTGCGCGGAGCCGGGCGAGGAGGTCTCCATGCGCCGAGCCTGCCACCGGGGTCCGACATCCCCGACGGCCCGGGCTTGCAGTTGACGCGACGTCAACGCCTACGGTCGGTCGACGACGGCGGACCTCCCGCCGTCGGAGGCGGAGGAGCGACCATGACGAGCACCGGCCCGGGCACCGAGCGGTGGACCACGGCGGAGCTCGTGCGCCTGTCGGGCGTCACGTCGCGCACCCTGCGCCACTACGACGCGATCGGCCTGGTCCGTCCCGTCGGCACCGCGCCGGGTGGCCAGCGCGTGTACGGGCGGCCCGAGCTGCTGCGGCTGCAGCAGGTGCTGGTGCTGCGGGAGCTCGGCGTCGGTCTCGCGGGCATCGCCCGGGTCCTCGACGCACGGGACGACCCCGCCGCGCAGGCCGCACGGCTCCGCGAGCACCACACCTGGCTGCTGGCCGAGCGGGACCGGTTCGACCGGCTCGCCCGCACCGTCGCCTCCACCGTCGAGTCCCTGGAAGGGGGCACCGTCATGTCCGTCGAGCACCTGTACGAGGGCTTCGACCACCGCCGTTACGAGCCGGAGGCGCGCGAGCGCTGGGGGGACGCCGCCGTGGACCGCAGCAACCGGGCCTGGGAGTCGATGTCCGACGAGGAGCGGACCGCCCACCAGGCCGAGGGCCGTGCGCTCAGCGAGGCGCTCGCCGACGCCCTGCGCGCCGGCACGCCCGCGGGCGACCCCGCCGTCCGCGACCTCGTCGCCCGCCACCACGCGTGGGTGTCGCTGTTCTGGACCCCCACGCCGGAGGCCTACCGGGGGCTGGCCGCGACGTACACGGACGACCCGCGGTTCCGGGCGACGTACGACGCCGTCGCGCCGGGGCTCGCCGCGTACCTGCGGGCGGCCGTCGACGCGCACGCCGACGCCGTCGCCGGGGGCTGACCCGCCGGGGGGAAGCACCCGCGGGCGCCGCGAGATCGGGACCATCGGCCCATCCGCGCGGTCGGCGCGCGCGGGACCCTGAACTCGGTGTCGGACCACCGGCCGTCTCTCCCCCGGGGCGGCCACCGGGCCACCAGCCCGCGGTCCAGCCTGGTCACCTGGTGACGACGACCCGTCCCAGGTACCCCCAGTCGAGGCACCATCGGCTCATCGCCCGGGCCGGTGGTGCCTCGACGTCTGCCCGGGGACGTGCGGCCGGGCCGCCCGTGCCGCCGGCTCCCCCGCCCTGCCCGCTCCGCCCCGCGCGGCACGCGCCGGGCGGGACGTCCGCCAGGCTCGCGGGCTCCGGTCGGTGTGGCTACGGTCGGCCGATGACCGCCATCCACTGGTTCCGTCGCGACCTGCGCCTCGGCGACAACCCGGCGCTGCACGCGGCGGCCGACGAGGGCGACGTCGTGGCGCTGTACGTGCTGGACCCGCGCCTCTGGGCGGCCGCGGGGGCTCCGCGCCGCGCGTACCTGGCCCGGAGCCTCGCGGCGCTCGACGAGCAGACCGGCGGGCGGCTCCTCGTGCGGCACGGCGACCCCCGCGACGTCGTGCCGGGCGTGGCCCGCGAGGTGGGGGCCTCCGGGGTCCACGTCGCGGCCTCCGTCGAGCCGTACGGGCGGCGCCGCGACGACGCGCTCGAGCGCCTGCTCGCCGACGACGGCGTCCCCCTGGTCCGGACGGGATCGAGCTACGCCGTCACGCCCGGGCGGGTCCGCAACGCCGCGGGCGACCCGTACCAGGTGTTCACCCCGTTCCGTCGGGCGTGGCGCGAGCACGGCTGGCACTCCCCGGCCCCGGACGCGGCGGCGACAGCCCGCCGGGTGGCGTTCGCGGACGCCGGGCGGGGCGAGGCCGTCCCCGACGCCCCGGTGCCGGACGGCCTGGAACTGCCCCACGCCGGCGAGATCGCCGCGCTCGAGCGCTGGGCCGAGGTGCTGGACGGCGGGGTCGCGCGCTACGCCGACGAGCGCGACCGGCCGGACCTCGACAGCACGTCGCGCCTGTCGGTCCCGCTCAAGTGGGGCGAGATCCACCCGCGCACCGTCCTGGCCGACCTGGCACGCCGGCGCGGAGACGGCGCCGAGACGTTCCGCAGCCAGATCGCCTGGCGCGAGTTCCACGCCGACGTGCTGCTGCACCACCCGCGGGCCGCGCGGGAGTCGCTGACGCCCGTCCTGCCCGAGGACGCGTGGGCGACGGGCACCCGCGAGCAGGAGGCGTTCGACGCGTGGGCCGCAGGACGCACCGGCTACCCCTTCGTCGACGCCGGGATGCGGCAGCTCCGCCACGAGGGCTGGATGCACAACCGCGTGCGGATGGTCGTCGCGTCGTTCCTGGTCAAGGACCTGCACGTGCGGTGGCAGCGCGGCGCGGACCACTTCATGGCCTGGCTGGTGGACGGCGACGTGCCGCAGAACCAGCTCAACTGGCAGTGGGTCGCGGGGACCGGACGTGACGCGGCACCGTACTTCCGGATCTTCAACCCCGTCACGCAGGGCACGAGGTTCGACCCCGACGGTCGCTACGTGCGCCGCTGGGTGCCCGAGCTGCGCGACGTCCCGGGGCGCGCGGTGCACGAGCCCTGGAAGCTGCCGCGCTCCGCAGCCCCCGGCTACCCGGAGCGCGTCGTCGACCACGCGCAGGAGCGTGATGTCAGCCTCGGCGCGTACCAGTCGATGCGCTGAGCCGGCCGGTGCGCCGAGCCGGGCGACGCGTCGAGCCGGGCGACGGGCCGAACGGGTCGACGGGCCGCACCGGGCGACTCGCGGAGCACCGGTCGACGGGCTGCGCGGGACGACGCGCTGAGCCTCCCTGACCGGGACCTCGGTCCCGTCGAGGAGCCTCGCCGGCCCCCCGGAACCGGTCGCGCGGGCCGTCCCCGGAGGGCCCGGGACCTTCGACCCGTGCGCGCCCCGGACGGCCGGCGCCAGATTGGGAACGTCGTCACAAAGACGTGAACCCGACCGGAGGCTCTCATGACCGCGACCGTGACACCTCGCAGCAGCTCCACCACCACCACCGCCCTGCCGGCCCAGGAGGAGGTGGTCACCGCCCTCGGCGCGCGCCGCGTGCTGGCCCTGACCCGCCTCGCCACCGGCTTCATCTTCCTGTGGGCGTTCCTCGACAAGACGTTCGGGCTCGGCTACGCCACGCCGTCCGAGCGGGCCTGGGTCAACGGCGGGACGCCGAGTCAGGGCTTCCTCACCAGCCCCGCCGTCGTCGGACCGTTCCAGGGCTTCTTCCAGGGCATCGCCAGCCCGCTGACGGACGTGCTGTTCATGCTCGGCATGCTCGGCGTCGGCGCCGCGGTGATGCTCGGCATCGGGCTGCGCGTCGCCGCGTGGTCCGGCTCGATCATCATGGTGATGATGTGGATGGCCGAGTGGCCGCTCGTCGAGGGCTCCACCAACCCGCTGGTCGACTACCACATCATCTACGCGCTGACCCTCGTCGTGCTGGCGACCTGCCTGGCCGGCGACACGTGGGGCCTGGGGCGCTGGTGGCGCGAGCTGCCGGTGGTCCGCGCGCAGCGCTGGCTGCGCTGATCCACGGCGGGCGGGCGCCGGAACCGCCGACCCCGTCGCCGCACCGACCCGAGGCGCTCGTCCCGCTGCTGCGGGGCGGGCGCCTCGGCGCGTCGCCCTGGGACCTAGGTCCCGGTCTCGTCGCGTCCGGGCACCGGTCGCTGCGGCCACGGCCGACGCCCACTCGCCTCACGATGGGCCCAAGGTCCCGGTCCACCCTCACGAAGGGCCCATTTCGGGCCATCCCGACCGCCCTGGGCGGGGACCTGGGACTTTCGGCCAAGGCGTCGGGCCCCACGCGGGTGGAGATTGGGAATGTCATCACAAGGACGACGACCTACCTGAACGGACGTGAGCAGACGATGGCCACGATCACCCCCACCCGGACCAGCGGCACCGCCGAGACCCGCACGCACGACGACGTCGTCACGTCGGTCGGCGCGCGCCGGACGCTCGCGGCCCTGCGCCTGGCGACCGGCTTCATCTTCCTCTGGGCCTTCCTCGACAAGACCTTCGGCCTGGGCTACTCGACCCCCTCCGAGAACGCCTGGGTCAACGGCGGCGCGCCCAGCCAGGGCTTCCTCAACAGCCCCGCTGTCATCGGCCCGTTCCAGGGCTTCTTCCAGGGCATCGCCAGCCCGGTCACCGACGTGCTGTTCATGCTCGGCATGCTCGGCGTCGGCGCGGCCGTGATGCTCGGCATCGGCACCCGCGTGGCCGCCGTCGCCGGCACCGCCATCATGCTGATGATGTGGGCCGCCGAGTGGCCGCTGCAGTCGGGCTCGACCAACCCGCTGGTCGACTACCACATCGTCTACGCGCTGGCCCTGATCCTCGTGGCGTTCGCCGCGGGCGGCGACACCTGGGGCCTCGGCCGCTGGTGGAAGAGCCTGCCGCTGGTGCAGAAGAACCGCTGGCTCGTCTGAGCCGCACCGACTCGAGGCGCCGGTCCCCTCCCTCCGGGGGGCCGGCGCCTCGTGCTGTCCCGGGCGGCGGGGACGGCGGCATGCGTCCTCCGGCGGGCGGGTGTCAGGCGGTGCGCAGCGCGCGGTACTCGTCCTCGAGCATCGCCATCATGATCGCGTCGCACCAGCCGTCCCCGTCGCGGTAGGCGTCACGCAGCCGCCCCTCGACGCGGAACCCGATGTTCTCGTACAGCGAGAACGCGCGGGCGTTGATGCTCAGCACGTCCAGGCCGACGCGGTGCAGCCCGATGCCGTCGAACGCCAGCCCGAGCACCAGCTCGATCGCCTCCGTGCCGTAGCCCCGCCCCCGGTACGCCGGCCGCATGACGAGTCGCAGGTTGGCCGAGCCGACCACCTCGTCGATCTCGTTGAGGACGATCTCGCCGAGGTACTCGTCGGACCCGTTCGCCGTGATGGCCAGGTCGATCCGGCCCGGCTGGCCGGCGACGGTCGCGCACCAGCGCTCGACCTGCTCGCGCGTGAAGACGGTCGTCGTCCCCGTGGTCCGCATCCCCTCCGGGTCGCTGACCATGTCCCACATCGCCGGCGCGTCCTCTGCGCGGATCGGCCGCAGGCGGATCATCTCGCCCTCGAGCGTCGGCTTGTCCATCAGGCCTCCTGTCGTCGCGCCCGAGCCTAGGCAGGCACGGTCACGGGCATGTTTCGGGCGCGCGCAGAGCGTGGGCCCGCACGCGTTCGGGCCGCCGGGGCTCGCGCTCGCCGCGCGTTCGGACCGCGCGGGCTCGGGCCCGGCACGCGTTCGGACCGCTCGGGCTCGGTTCCGGCACGCGTTCGGACCGCTCGGGCTCAGGCCCCGCCCGGCGGCGGCGCACCCGGGGGGCGCCGCCGCCGCGCTGAGGTCAGCCCTGGGCGACCCGCTCGAGCACGAGCTCGCGCACGCGCCCGGCGTCGGCCTGACCGCGGGTGGCCTTCATGACCGACCCGATGATCGCGCCGACCGGTCCGAGGTTCCCGGAGCGGATCTTCTCGGCGATGTCGGGCTGGGCCGCGAGCGCGGCGTCGATCGCCTCGAGCAGGGGTCCGTCGTCCGACACGACCTCGAGCCCGCGCGCGACGACGACCGCCTCCGGGTCGCCCTCCCCCGCGAGCACGCCCTCGAGCACCTGCCGCGCGAGCTTGTCGTTGATCCGACCCGCGTCGACGAGCTGCTGGAGCTGGCCGATCTGCGTCGGGGTGATCGGGAGCTCGCCGAGCTCGACGTCCTGGGTCTTGGCGGTGCGCGCGAGCTCGCCCATCCACCACTTGCGGGCCGCCGCGGGGCTCGCTCCCGCGGCCACGGTCGCCTCGATCAGCTCGACGGCCCCGGCGTTGACCACGTCACGCATCTCGGCGTCGGCGTAGCCCCACTCGCCCTGCAGCCGGCGACGCCGCGCGGCGGGGAGCTCGGGCAGCGCGGCGCGGATCTCCTCGACCCACGCGCGGGACGGGGCGACGGGCACCAGATCGGGCTCCGGGAAGTACCGGTAGTCCTCGGCGTCCGACTTCACGCGGCCCGCCGTCGTGACGCCGGTGTCCTCGTGCCAGTGCCGGGTCTCCTGCGTGACCGTCCCCGCGGCGTCGAGGATCGCGGCCTGCCGGCTGATCTCGTACCGGACGGCGCGCTCGACGGACCGGAACGAGTTGACGTTCTTGGTCTCGGTGCGGGTGCCCAGCGGCGAGGTCGGCGTCGGGCGCAGCGACACGTTGACGTCCGCCCGCACGTTGCCGCGCTCCATGCGGGCCTCCGACACCTCGAGGGCGCGGAAGATGTCGCGGAGCGTCTGGACGTACGCCCGGGCCACCTCCGGAGCGCGCTCGCCCGCGCCGGTGATCGGCCGGGTGACGATCTCCACGAGCGGGATGCCCGCGCGGTTGTAGTCGACGAGCGAGTACTCCGCACCGTGGATCCGGCCCGTGGACCCGCCGACGTGGGTGTTCTTGCCCGCGTCCTCCTCCATGTGCGCGCGCTCGATCTCCACGCGGAACACGGTGCCGTCCTCCAGCTCGACGTCGAGGTACCCGTCGTGGGCGATCGGCTCGTCGTACTGCGAGGTCTGGAAGTTCTTGGGGACGTCCGGGTAGAAGTAGTTCTTCCGCGCGAACCGGCACGACTCCGCGATCTCGCAGTTCAGCGCCAGGCCGATGCGGATGGCGTACTCCACCGCGGTGCCGTTGACGGCCGGCAGCGCCCCGGGCAGGCCGAGGGACACCGGCGTGACGGCGGTGTTGGGCTCCGCGCCGAACGTCTGCGGGGCGCCGTCGAACATCTTGGTGGCGGTGCCGAGCTCGACGTGCACCTCGATGCCGATCACCGGGTCGAACCGGGACACTGCCTCGTCGTAGTCGACCAGGTCGACGGTCCGGGTGCTCACTCGCCCACCTCCAGCTCAGGAGCCTCGGCGAGCAGCGGGCCGCCCCAGCTCTTCTCCAGCAGCGCCTCGAGCGCGGCGCCCACGCGGTACAGCCGGTCGTCGGCCTTGGCCGGGGCCAGCACCTGGAAGCCGACGGGCAGGCCGTCGTCCGACAGGCCGTTCGGCAGCGACATGCCCGGCACACCGGCGAGGTTCGCCGGGATGGTGGCCACGTCATTGAGGTACATCGCCAGCGGGTCGTCGAGCTTCTCGCCGAGCTTGAACGCCGTGGTGGGCGCCGTCGGGGAGACCAGCACGTCGGCCTGCTCGAACGCGGCGGCGAAGTCGCGCTGGATGAGCGTGCGGACCTTCTGCGCCGAGCCGTAGTAGGCGTCGTAGTAGCCCGCCGACAGCGCGTAGGTGCCGAGGATGATGCGGCGCTTGACCTCGTCGCCGAAGCCCGCGCCGCGGGTCGCGGCCATGACGCGCTCGGCGGTCACGGGGCCCTCCGACGGCTCGACCCGCAGGCCGAACCGCATGCCGTCGAACTTGGCCAGGTTGCTGGACGCCTCGGACGGCAGGATCAGGTAGTAGGCGCCGAGGGCGTACTCGAAGTGCGGGCAGGAGACCTCGACGATCTCGGCGCCCGCGCCGCGGAGCAGCTCCAGGGACTCCTCGAACCGCGCGAGCACGCCGGGCTGGTAGCCCTCGCCCTGCAGCTCGCGGATCACGCCGACGCGCACGCCGGTGAGGTCACCGGAGGCGCCCTCACGGGCCGCGGCGACCAGGCCGGGCAGCGGCTCCGGGATGGACGTCGAGTCGCGCGGGTCGTGGCCGCCGATCAGCTCGTGCAGCAGGGCCGAGTCGAGCACGGTGCGCGTGACCGGGCCGGCCTGGTCCAGGGACGAGGCCAGCGCGATGAGGCCATAGCGGGAGACCGAGCCGTACGTCGGCTTCACGCCGACGGTGCCGGTGACGGCGCCCGGCTGGCGGATCGAGCCGCCGGTGTCGGTGCCGATGGCCAGCGGGGCCTCGTAGGCCGCGACCGCCGCGGCGGACCCGCCGCCGGAGCCGCCGGGGATGCGCTCCAGGTCCCAGGGGTTGTGCGTGTTGCCGTAGGCCGAGTGCTCGGTCGACGACCCCATGGCGAACTCGTCCATGTTGGTCTTGCCGAGGATCGGCAGGCCGGCGGCCTTGATCCGCTCGACCAGGGTCGCGTCGTACGGCGGCACCCAGCCCTCGAGGATCTTCGAGCCGGCGGTGGTCGGCAGGCCCTGCGTGACGACGACGTCCTTGACGGCGATCGGCACGCCCGCGAGCGGGTGCAGGTCCTCGCCCGCGGCGCGGCGCGCGTCGACGTCGGCGGCCGTGGCCAGCGCCTCCTCGGCCGAGACGTGCAGGAACGCGTGCACGGCGGGATCGACGGCGGCGATCCGGTCCAGGTGCGCCTGCGTGACCTCGACGCTGGTGACCTCGCGCGCAGCGAGCCGGTCGGCGATCTCCGCGGCGGAGAGACGGGTCAGGTCGGTCATCTCACTCCTCCCCGAGGATCTGCGGGACGAGGAACTTGCCGTCCTCCGACGCGGGCGCCCCCGACAGGGCCTGCTCCTGCGTCAGCGGCTGCACGGGCACGTCGGGGCGGAACACGTTGGTCATCGGCAGCGGGTGGCTGGTGGCCGGCACGTCGGGCGTGGCGACCTCGCTGACCCGGGCGACCGACTCGACGATCACGTCGAGCTCGCCCGCGAGGCGGTCGAGCTCCTCGGGGGTCAGGTCGATCCGCGCCAGGCCCGCGACGCGCGCGACCTCGTCACGAGAGAGGGAGGACATGGCCGCGAGTCTAGTCGCGGAACGGCCACCGGCCGGCGTCGTCCACAGGTCCGGTGCGGCCGGGCGGCGGGCGCGGGTCTCAGACGCGCGCCGCCGAGACCAGGGCCAGCACGGCGTCGGCGTAGGCGTCGGCCGCGTCCGCCGCGGCGAACGACCGCTCCGGCTGCCCGGGGAGCTCGGCGACCACGAGGTAGGAGCCGTCGAGGGCACGCGCCAGGCTGCGGAACGTCCCGCCCAGCAGCTCGCGGAGCTGGTCCTCCCGGGGCAGCCACAGGGCGTCGTCCTGGGTCACGGAGTCCAGCGCCCACTCGGTCGTGCCGTTGAAGCCGAGGACGGTGCCCGTGGGGTACGCGTGCGGCTCGATGGTCATCTCGCTGATGGTGAAGACCTCGCCCGCGAGCGCCGGCTGGCGCAGCGCGAACCGGTCGCCCGAGCGGGGCGTCCAGCGCAGCCCCGCCGCCTGCAGCAGCTCCGCCCGCTCGATCGAGATCACCGGTCCAGTATGGTCCGGCGCCGCGAGGGCCGCCCGGCGTCCGGCCGGAGCCGCCCCGCGCCCACGCCGCCCCGCGCCCACGTCCCGCCGCGCGTCAGCGCTGCCAGTAGGCGTACCGCTCGGCGGGTCGGAACCCCTCGGCGGCGTAGAGGTCCGCCGCTCCGGCGTTGCTCACCTCCACCTGCAGGAACGCCCGCCGGGCTCCCGCGCCGGCCGCCGCGGCCAGTGCCGCCCGGGTGAGCAGCCGCCCGATGCCCCGACGTCTCGCCTCCGGCGCCACCACCAGGCAGGACAGGCCCACCCAGTCCTCGGCGAACGCCGCCCGCAGCACCCCCAGCGTCCTGCGGTCCTCCCCCACCGCCGCGAGGTAGCGCGCCGGCGTCGCGGCCAGCACCTGCCGGGCGGTGGTCGCATCGGCGGTCGCGCCACCCGCCTTCACCCCGAGCCAGCCGTCCAGCCACGGGCCGTCGACGTGCTCGGAGACCACCACCCGCACACCCGGGTGGGGCGGCACCGGGGGCGGGGGCTCGACGTCGCGCACCAGCACGTCCGTGGCGACGACCGGCGCGTAGCCGCGCGAACCCAGCATCTCCTCCAGGCCCGCGGGCGCCGCCGCGCAGACGCGCACGACCGTCGGCAGGCCGACCGCGTCGTAGCGGGCCTCCACCGCGTCGAGCGTGGCGCCGAGGTCCGCCGGCCGGCCCAGCGGCAGAACGCTGTTGGCGCGCCGCGTGAAGCCGCCGGAGAACCCGAGCCGCCAGCCCTCGACGGTCTCCACGGTCGCCGGCACCCACGTCGCGGACTCCACCATCACCCCCGGCGCGGCGGGCGGTGTCCACGTCAGGACGTGCAGGGCGACTCCCTCGTGGCCCCAGTCGCGCGCGGGGGCGGCCACGAAGCCGAGCCGTTCGTACAGCCGTCGCGCCGTGACCATCGGCTCGAGCGTCGAGAGCACGACGCCCCGGGCCTGCCGGGCGACCGCCTCCCGCAGCGCGGCGGTCGTGAGCCGCTCAGCCACGCCCCGGCGCCTGGCCTCCGGCGCGACCGCGAGCATCCGCAGCTCCAGCTCGCCCGGCTCGGCGACCTCCGCGTACGAGGTCCCGGCGGGCGCGAGCGTGACCGTCCCGACCACGACGTCCTGGGCGCCGCCCGCACCCGGGACGGTCGCGACCAGCAGGACCGCCTCCCGCGCGCGCCGGCCGGCGTCACGCAGCTCCGTCCCGTAGCCGCCGTCGTCGTCGAGCAGGCCGTCGGCGTGGTACGCCTCCGCGGTCAGGGCGCCGGCCTGGTCCAGGTCCTCCGGGCGGGCGACGCGCACCCGCACCCCGCCGGTCACGCGTCGTCCGACGCGTCCGCCGGGGTCCCCGGGGGTTCCGCTCCCGGGGGCGCGTCGGCGCCGCCAGAGCCGTCGGCGTCGTCGGCGCCCGGCAGGCCCGCGGGTCCCTCGGCCAGCAGCGTGACGAAACCGGCCTCGTCGAGGATGCGCAGACCGAGCTCGCGCGCCTTCGCCTCCTTCGACCCCGCGTTGTCCCCCACGACGACGAAGTCCGTCTTCTTGGAGACGCTGCCCGACGCCTTGCCGCCGCGGCTGAGCACGGCCTCCTTCGCCTGGTCCCGGCTGAACCCCTCGAGGCTGCCCGTGACGACGACCGTGAGCCCCTCGAGGGTGCGCGGGACCGACGCGTCCGCCTCGTCGGCCATGACGACACCGGCCGCCCGCCACCGCCGCACGATCTCGGCGTGCCAGTCCTCGGCGAACCAGTCGACGATCGAGTCCGCGATGGTCGGGCCGACGCCCTCGACCGCCGACAGCGTCTCGCGCGCCTGCTCGGCGTCGGCGAGCGCCTCCTCGAGCGCGGCCATCGACCCGAACCGCTGCGCGATCGCGCGCGCAGCCGTCGGACCGACGTTGCGGATGCTCAGCCCGACGAGCACGCGCCAGAACGGCTTGGTCTTGGCGGCGTCCAGCTCGTCCAGGAGCTTCTTGGCCTGCTCGGACGGCACGTCCTCGTGCTCCGGCAGCACCTCCCCGCGCGCCTCGGCCTCGCGCCGGGCCCGCGCGCTGTGCGTCACCCGGCGCCGGAACGGGGTGCGTCGACGCACGACGCCGTCGTCGTCGACCCGCGGCTCGCCGGAGTCGGGGTCGCGCACGACCACCTCGACCTGCTTCAACAGGGCGAAGCTGCGCTCGCGCACCCGTTCGCGCTCGGCCTCCGTGGCGTCGGCGGACCAGGCCACGAGGTCGAAGAGGTCCGCCTCGTTCACGACCGGCGGCGGCGAGGGGACCTCGGGCTGCGTGAGGGCGGCCGCGGTGACCTCGCCGAGCGCCTCGATGTCGAGGGCGCCGCGCGAGCCGATGTGCTCGACGCGGCCGCGTACCTGCGCCGGGCAGGTGCGGGCGTTCGGGCAGCGCAGGTCGACGTCCCCCTCCCGCATCGGACGCAGGAGGGAGCCGCACTCGGGGCACCGCGTCGGCATCGTCCAGTCGGTCCGCGGGTACCCGTCGTCCGCGAGCGCGGTCACCGGCCCGACGATCTCGGGGATGACGTCGCCGGCCTTGCGCAGCACGACCACGTCCCCGGGCCGGACGCCCTTCGCGGCGACGACGTCCTTGTTGTGAAGCGTCGCCATCGCGACCGTCGAGCCGGACACGCGGACCGGCTCCATCACCGCGTAGGGCGTGACGCGGCCGGTGCGGCCGACGTTCACCTCGATCGCGAGCAGGCGGGTGTTGACCTCCTCCGGCGGGTACTTGTAGGCGATCGCCCAGCGCGGGGCACGGCTGGTCGCGCCCAGCCGGCGCTGGAGCGCGAGCTCGTCGACCTTGATGACGATGCCGTCGATCTCGTGCTCGACCTCGTGCCGGTGCTCGCCGTAGTGGTCGATCATCTCCTGCACGCCGGCCAGGCCCGCGACCACCCGGCTGTGCGGCGACACCGGGACGCCCCACCCCGCCAGCAGGTCGTACACCTGCGACTGCCGCTCGAGGCCCGCACCCCTGCCCGTCCCCCACCGCAGGGCGCCGATGCCGTGCGCGTACACCTGCAGCGGCCGGGACGCCGTCACCCGGGGGTCCTTCTGGCGCAACGACCCCGCGGCGGCGTTGCGGGGGTTCGCGAACGGGGAGCGGCCGGCCGCGACCTGCGCCGCATTCAGCCGCTCGAACGCCTCGACGGGCAGGAACACCTCGCCGCGCACCTCGATCTGCTCGGGGTGCGTGGCGGGGTCGCCCGCGAGGGTCTCCGGGATCGCGGCGATGGTGCGGACGTTGAGCGTGACGTCCTCACCGGTGCGCCCGTCGCCGCGCGTCGCCGCCCGCACGAGCCGGGCCGGGCCGTCGCCGGCCCGCTCGTAGAGCAGCGCGATCGCGAGGCCGTCGATCTTGAGCTCCGTCAGGTACTGCAGCCCCGCGTCCGCCGGGATCTCGAGGTCGCGGTGCACGCGCTCGGCCCACGCCGCGACGTCCTCCGCAGAGAACGCGTTGTCGAGCGACAGCATCCGCTCGACGTGGTCGACCGCCCGGAAGTCCGTCGAGAAGGTGCCCCCGACGCGCTGCGTCGGGGAGTCCGGCGTGCGCAGCCCGAGCCCCTGGTAGGCGTCCTCGAGCGCCTCGAGGCGCCGCAGGGTCGCGTCGTACTCCGCGTCGCTGGCCAGGGGCTCGTCGCGCACGTAGTAGGCGAACTGCAGGTCGCGGACCCGGTCGGCCAGCTCGGACCAGAGGCGGCGGGCCGCCGGCTCGTCCAGGCCGGTGTCGTCGGGCGTCGTCGTCTCGGCTCGTGTCGCGTCCACGGGCACATCATGCCTCCCGGTGCCGACACGCACGCGGGCGGGCATCAGGCCCTCGCGAGGTCGAGCAGCCGGTCCAGCGCCGGCACCAGCCGGTGCCAGGACTCGACCGTCAGCTCGAGGACCTGGTCCGTCCCGTCGCCCGCGTAGAGCCACGTCGTGGGCGCCCCGTCACGCCGGTGGAGGCACACCGCCAGGTCCGTCGTCGCGGTGCGCTCCCCGTGCCCGTCGTCCGGGTCGAGCTCGCCGAACAGCGGCGGGGACTCGTCACCTCCGGCCCGCAGCTCGCGCACCGGCACGGACAGCGAGGCGCTCGCGTGCCGGCGCGTCGCGCCCTCGTCGTCGTCCTCGTGCAGCACCACGCACCACGGCGGGCAGCCGCCCGCCACCGTCCTGCCGGGCCTGTCCTGCGTCGTTCCCACGGCTCCTCCTCCGCTCGTGTCGCGAGGGGTCCGGGACTGCTCCCCCGCGGGTGGTGTCCACCATGGGCGGGGGTACTGACACGGGAGGCCGGTCGTCCACAGGGGACGTCCGGATCACCGCCCGGCGGGGTCCAGCAGGTCGCGCACGTCCACGGCGAGCCGGTCCGCGAGCCGCTCGACGGTCCGCAGGGTGAGGTTGCGCTCGCCGCGCTCGACCGCGCCCAGGTACGTGCGGTGCACGCCGAGCGCGTCGGCGAGCGCCTCCTGGCTCAGACCACGCTCCGCCCGCACGCGACGGACCTGCTCACCCACGACACGCTGCAGCTCGCCTTCCACCCGACCACGGTCCGGGTCTCGCTACTTCTGCGTCTACAGACTCATGAGTAGCACACGGGAGGTCGGGCGGCACCACCCTGGACCGCCGGGACGCACAGTCCGTGGGAGGACGGGGGCGCGGGCGGCGGTAGCGGCCGATGCGAGGCCGGGCACGGGGGCAGTGGCAGCCGGCGAGAGACCGGTGTCGGCCGGCCCGGGCCCGGTGCAGGACCGGGCCCGAGGGCGGCGCCGGTCCGGCGAACCGCCCCGGGGTCAGCGAGGAGCCGGGTCGCGGAGCAGCTCGGACGGCACGACACCGAGCCCGGCGGCGAGCCGCTCGACCGTGCGGAGCGTGAGGTTGCGCTCGCCCCGCTCGACGGCGCCCATGTACGTGCGGTGCACGTCCAGCTCGACGGCGAGCGCCTCCTGGCTCACGCCCCGCTGGGACCGGATCCTGCGGACGTTGCGTCCGACCACGCGCTGCAGCTCGCCTTCCACCCGACCGACGCTCCCGGGGCACCCGCCGCCCGTCCACACACCGATGCGTAGCGCCCGCACGATCCCGCCCACCCTGATCCCCGCGCACCCCCACGCCGCTCCCGTCGGAGGCTCCTACGAGGGGACGGAGGGCTCCGCAGACCACCTCGACGGCACGCGGGCACCACCGATCCACGTGCGGAGCCTCCGACGGGAGGGCACGCACGGCCGCCGGTCAGGCGGGCGGCACGCACCTCGCCGGTCAGGCGGGCGGCACGCACCTCGCCGGGCAGGCGGGCGGCACGCACCTCGCCCGTCAGGCGGGCGGCACGCCCCGCCGCCGGCGTGCCAGCGCCACGCCGGCGGTCCCGAGCACCAGCGTCACCCCCACCGCCGTCGCCACGACCGCCGCGGTCACCGCGGGGGCCGAGCCCTCCGCCAGCACGGCCTCCTGCTGGCGCCCGCCGACGGTCCAGGTGCACGCGGAGCGCGGCGGCAGCAGCGACGTGGTGATCTCGGCGCCGTCCTCGCCGGCGGTGGCCGCGGCGACGCACGACCCCTCGTCCGCGAGCCCCGTCCGCAGCGTCCCGGTGACGAGCGCGATCCCCTGCACCAGCAGCACGACGAGGCCGACGACCGCCAGCGCCGCCCCGCCTGCGAGGAGCGCGGCCCTCGCCGTGCTCGTGCGGCGCCTCACGACTCGGCCCGCTCGGCGACGACGGCGGCGGCCCGCGCCACGGCGGCGAGCGTCGCCCGCGCGGCCGCGGGGTGGACGACGGCCTCGCGGCCCGGCACGGCCGGCCCGGCGGGGGCGAGCAGCACGACGTCGCGCAGCCCGGCGCGGTCGAGCCCGACCCGCTGCCAGCCGTGCAGCACCGCGTCCGCGACGCCCTGCACGTCGGGCCCGGCGCACTGCGACGTCGCGGGCTGCGGGACGCCCGCCCACAGGGACACGCCGGCCTCGACGTGCTCGGCGACGGCCTCCCACGACCGGTCGTCGAGGGCGGTCGTCTCGATCCCCAGGCCGTCCGCCCCCGCGCCGCGCGCCGCCCCGAGCACCGCCGCGCCGGGGCCGACGTGCACGACGACGCGGTCGGCGCCGGCCGCGCGCAGGACCCCCACGACGCGGGACAGCCGCTCGGAGACCACCGGCGCGGGCACCGCACGCAGCCGGGAGTACCCGGAGAACGACGGCAGGACCCCGGCGACCACGGGGGCGAGCAGCGGCTCGTGCAGCAGCACCGTGGGTCGCGCGCCGGGGACGGCCCGCACCACCGCCGCGAGGTGCTCCGCCGTGCCGGCGGCGAGCGACTCGGCGATCTCCTCGAGGGCGCCGTGGTCGCCGACCGCCCGGTCGCCGCGCGCGAGGTAGACGGAGGCCGCCAGCGTGAGCGGTCCGCACACGGGGACGACCAGCGAGCCGGACCAGCCGTGGGCGGCGACCGCGAGCGCGTCGAGGTCCTCACGGCGGGCGGCGGCGAGCCGGGTCGCGTCGGCCCCGGGACGGTCGGCGAGCCGCCAGCCGTGCGGCCCGAGGTCGGCGGGCAGGTCGACCAGCAGCCCGAGCGCCTGCGCGGCCGCGGTCCCGTAGGGCCCCCGCTCGCCGAGCCGCACGGTCCACGGCAGGCCCGTGACGCCGTCCGGCAGGTCCGCGAGGTCGCCGAGGACGGTCTGCTGCGCCTCGAGGGGGTCGGTCCCGGGCCACGCACCCGTGCTGCTGACCGCCGTCACGCGCGCCCCCAGGCCGGGACCGCGCGTGCCGGGACCGCGCGGTGCGCCCGGTCGACGGTCGCCTGCCCGAGCACCCGGTCGCCGTCCGCGCCGCCGTAGAGCACCGCGGACTGCCCGGGCGCGACACCGCGCAGCGTCCCCTCGACCTGCACCTGCGCGCCCCCGTCCACCGCCCGCACCCGCGCGGGCACACCCTCGCCGTGCGCGCGGACCTGCAGCGTGCACGCCGTCCACGCCGCGGGGGCGTCGCCGAACCAGACCGCGTCGACCGCGTCGAGCGCGGCGACGGACAGGTCCTCGGCCCCGCCGACGACCACGCGGTTGCTCACCGGCTCGATCGCCAGGACGTACCGCGGCCGGCCGTCGGGGGCGGGCCGCCCGAGCCGCAGTCCCTTGCGCTGGCCGACCGTGTACCCGTACGCCCCGTCGTGCTGCCCGAGCACGGCACCGTCCACGTCGACGACCTCCCCCGGGCGCGACCCGAGCCGGGACCGCAGGAACCCCTGGGTGTCGCCGTCCGCGACGAAGCAGATGTCGTAGGAGTCGGGCTTGGCCGACACGCCCAGGCCGCGCGCGGCCGCCTCGGCGCGCACCGCGTCCTTCGACGGCGCGTCCCCGAGCGGGAACAGCGCGCGGGACAGGCGCTGCGGCCCCATGACGGCCAGCACGTACGACTGGTCCTTCGCCCGGTCGGCCGCGCGCCGCAGCACCGGCGTGCCGTCCCCGTCACGCTCCGCCCGGGCGTAGTGGCCGGTGCAGACCGCGTCGAAGCCGAGCGCGAGCGCCTTGTCGAGCAGCGCGTCGAACTTGATGTGCTCGTTGCACCGCACGCACGGGTTCGGCGTCCGCCCGGCCTCGTACTCGGCGAGGAAGTCCGCCACGACCGTGTCCTCGAACCGCTCGGACAGGTCCCACACGTAGTACGGGATGCCCAGGACGTCGGCGGCGCGCCGGGCGTCGCCCGCGTCCTCGATCGAGCAGCAGCCGCGCGATCCGCTGCGCAGCTGCGCGCGGTCACGGGAGAGCGCCATGTGGACGCCGACGACCTCGTGGCCGGCGTCGACCGCGCGCGCCGCGGCCACGGCCGAGTCCACCCCGCCGGAGAGCGCGGCGAGCACCCGCATCAGGCGACCCCCGCCCGCGGCCGGCCCGCCAGGCCCGCGGCCTGCGCCCGCTCGACCGCGCCCGGCAGCGCCGCGAGCAGCGCGTCCACGTCGGCGCGGGTCGACGGCCACCCGAGGCTGAACCGCAGGGCCCCGCGGGCGTCGCCCTCCTCCAGGCCCATCGCGAGCAGGACGTGGCTCGGCTGCGGCACGCCGGCCTGGCACGCCGAGCCGGTGGAGCACTCGACGCCCGCGCTGTCGAGCAGGTAGAGCAGCGAGTCGCCCTCGCAGCCGGGGAAGGTGAAGTGCGCGTTCGCGGGCAGCCGTCCGGCGGCGTCGGCCGGACCGCGCAGCACCGCGCCGGGCACGGCCTCGCGCACACCGGCGACGAGCGCGTCGCGCAGCGCTCCGAGACGCGCGGCCGTCTCCGGCCGCGCGGCCACCGCGCGCTCCACCGCGACCGCGAACGCGGCGATGGCGGGGACGTCGAGCGACCCGGACCGCACGCCGCGCTCCTGCCCGCCGCCGTGCAGCACCGGCACGAGACCCAGCTCCCGGCGGGCGAGCAGGGCGCCGACGCCCACCGGGCCGCCGACCTTGTGACCCGAGACGGTCAGGGCGTCGAGGCCCGACGCCGCGAAGTCCACCGGCACCTGGCCGACGGCCTGCACGGCGTCCGCGTGCACCGGCACGCCGTGGGCGTGCGCCAGCGCGACCACGTCGGCGAGCGGCTGCAGCGTCCCGACCTCGTTGTTCGCCCACATCACCGAGACCAGCGCGGTCGCGTCGCCGTGCTCGGCGAGATCGTCGCGCAGCACGTCGAGCCGCACGCGTCCCTCGTCGTCCACGGGCAGCAGCACGATCTCCGCACCCGCGTGCTCGGCGAGCCAGAACGCGGGGTCGAGCACCGCGTGGTGCTCCACGGCCGACACCAGCACCCGACGCCGCGCGGGGTCCTGCGCGGTGCGCGCCCAGAACACCCCCTTGACGGCGAGGTTGTCCGCCTCGGTGCCGCCACCTGTCAGCAGCACCTCGCTCGGCCGGGCCCCCAGGGCCGCGGCGAGGCGCTCGCGGGACTCCTCGACGACGCGGCGCGCCGCCCGCCCGGCGGCGTGCAGCGACGACGGGTTGCCGGTGCGGGACAGGTGCTCGACCAGGACGGCGGCCGCCTCCGGGAGCACGGGCGTCGTGGCCGCGTGGTCCAGATACGCGCTCACCCGCACGAGTCTACGAACCCCTTTGGCAGGATGTGCGCGTGAGTCACGACGCGACGACGCCTCCACTGGCCTTCAGCGGCCAGCGCCTGGACTGGCGCGACCTCCCCCGGGGGGTCCGCAGCCGCATCCAGGAGCTCGCCGGCGCCCAGGTCACCGCCGAGACCAGTGCGACCACCGGCTTCAGCCCGGGGTTCGCCGCGGTGCTGGAGCTGGCCGACGGCCGGGGGGTGTTCGTCAAGGCGGTCTCGCCCGAGCAGAACCCCGAGTCGCCGGAGCTGGCGCGGGCGGAGGTGCGGGCCGCCGCCGCGCTGCCGCCGCACGTCCCCGCGCCCCGGCTGCTGTGGTCCGGCGACGACGGCGAGTGGGTGCTGCTGGGCTTCGAGGTCGCGCCGGGGCGGCCGCCGCTGCTGCCGTGGCGGTCCGACGAGCTCGAGGTCGTGCTGCGGGCGCTCGACACGCTGGCGGAGTGCGAGCCGCTGCCGGGTCACGAGCTGCGCCCGACCGCCGAGATGCTCGCGGGCGACTTCACAGGCTGGGAGCGGATCGCCGAGCGCCCGGCGGACGAGCTGGACCGGCTCGTCGCGACGGCGGGCGAGGCGGGGCCGTGGCTGCTCGGGCACCTGGACCTGCTCGTCGCGTGGGAGCGGGACGCCCTGGCGGCGTGCGCCGGGAGCGCCCTGGTGCACGGCGACCTGCGCGCGGACAACGTCCTGGTCGACCACGACCACGACGGCGGACGGGTCTCGCTCATCGACTGGCCGCACGCCGGCACGGGGGCACCGTGGCTGGACCTGGCGTTCATGCTCCCGAGCGTCGCGATGCAGGGCGGCGGGTCGCCCCAGGAGATCTTCTGGTCGCGCCCCGTGGCGACCGGGGTCGACCCGGAGCGGCTGCGCGCCGTGGTCGCCGGGCTGTCCGGCTACTTCGCGCACTCCGCGCTCCAGCCGGCCCCGGTCGGCATCCCCAACCTGCGGCGGTTCCAGGGCGCCCAGGCCCGCGCGGCCGTGGAGTGGCTGCGCGCGCTGGCGTAGGCCCCGACCTCAGCCCCGGCGGAGCCGGCGCAGCTCCTCGGTGAGCTGCGGCACCACCTGGAACAGGTCCCCGACGACGCCGTAGTCGGCGATCTCGAAGATCGGCGCCTCCGGGTCCTCGTTGACGGCCACGACCGTGCCGGACGCCTGCATGCCGCCGCGGTGGTGGACGGCTCCGGACACCCCGAAGCCGAGGTACAGCCGCGGGGAGACCGTGACGCCGGTCTGCCCGATCTGCGCCTCGTGCCCGATCCAGCCCTCGTCCGTGGCGACGCGCGTGGCGCCGACCGCCGCGCCGACCTCATCCGCCAGCGCCTCCAGCGGACCGAAGTCCCCACCCGTCCCCCGCCCGCCCACGACGACGACGTCCGCGGACGACAGGTCGGGGCGGTCGGAGGGTGCCTGCGCGGTGCGCTCGACGACGCGCACGCGGGTGGCGCGGTCGGTCACCGCCACGCTGCGGGGGCGGACCTCGGGCGCGAGCGGCGCCTCGTCCTCGACGTGCGAGGAGACGACCGCGCCGGCCTTGAGCAGCACGACGGCCACCTCGGTGAGCACGGCGCAGCGCGTCGTCCACGTCCCGGCCAGCACGGTCTTCGCCGCGACGACGCGACCGGCGGCGTCCCGCTCGACCGCCGCGGCGTCCGTCACGACGCCCGCTCCGGTCGCGAGGGCGACGCGGGCGGCGGCCTCCTTGTTCTCGAACGTCGAGAGCGCGAGCAGCACCGTCGCGCCGGCCGCTCGGACGACGTCCGCGACGGCCTCGGCGAGCACAGGCGTGAGCAGCGGGTCGGCGTCGCCCGTGGTGACGGCGTGCACCACCGACACCCCGTGCCGGCCGAGCACCGGCAGGGCGGGGTCGAGCGGCTCGTCCCCGACCCACACGCCGTGCACGGCCCCGCCCGGGCCGGCGAGCTCCCGCGCCGCCGTCGCGAGCTCCAGCACGCTGCCCCGCAGCGCGCCCGTGTCCGCGTGGTCGAGCAGCACCAGCACCGTGGCCATCAGAGGACCTCCCCCGTCGCGGGCGTCGTGCGGACCAGGTCGCGCTCCAGCAGCCAGGCGGCCAGGTGCCGGCCGGCCTCGCCGTCGTCCGTCACCAGGACGCGGTCCGTGCGGGGCGGCCGGGGCGCGGCCTCGACGACCTCCGTGCGGGCGCCGGCGGACCCGACCGTCGCGGGGTCGACCCCCAGGTCGGCGAGGGTCAGCACCGTCACCGGCTTCTTGCGGGCGGCCATGATCGCCTGGAAGTTCGGGTAGCGGGGCTCGTTCGCCCGGTCGGTGACCGACACCAGCGCCGGCAGGGGCGCCTCGAGCACCTCCGTGGCGTGGTCCAGGTCCCGGCGCACCGTGACGGTGCCGTCCGCGAGCGCCACCGACGACGCGAGCGTGAGCTGCGGGAGGTCCAGCAGGTCCGCCAGCGCGGCCGGCAGCAGCGAGGTGAGACCGTCGAGGCCCGCCATGCCGGTGACGACCAGGTCGGCCTCCCCGAGGTGGCGGACGGCCGCGGCCAGCACGGTCGCGGTGCCGATCGCGTCCGACCCGGCGACCGCGTCGTCCAGGACGTGCACCGCGGCGTCCGCCCCGAGCTGGAGGCCGCGTCGCACGGCGTCCTCGGCGTCGTCCGGGCCGGCGGTCACGACGACGACCTCGGCGTCCCCGCCGGCGTCGCGCGCCTGCTCCGCCAGGACGACGGCGGCCTCGACCGCGTTCTCGTCCAGCTCGTTCAGCGTGCCGTCACCGCCGTCGCGCACGAGCCGGCCGTCGGGGCCGAGGGCTCGCTCGGACTGGATGTCGGGCACGTGCTTGACGCACACCACGATTCTCACCTCCGGAACGTTACCCGCCCGGCGCGGGCGGCGGCGCCGGGGCACGGCCCGCGGCGACGGCGCCCGCGCGGCCACCTCACCCGGCGGCTGCGCAGGTCCGCGGCCCGGGCGCGCCACAATGGGGACGTGGTGCACTCCCCCGACCGCCCGACAGCCGGCCCGCCGCCGCGTCTCGGCGTGCACGTCACGGACGACGGCGCCGACGTGGCGGTGCTCGCACCCCACGCCGAGGCGGTGGAGCTCTGCCTCCTCGACCCCGACCCGTCGTCGCCGTCGGGCTGGGCGGAGCGGCGCGTCCCCCTGACGGGCCCGGACCTCGGCGTCTTCTCCGCCCGGGTGCCCGGCCTGCGTCCCGGGCAGCGCTACGGCCTGCGCGCGCACGGTCCGTGGGACCCGGAGGCGGGGCTCCGGTACAACCCCGCGAAGCTGCTGGTGGACCCGTACGCCACCGGGCTGGCCGGGGAGGTCGACCACGGCCCGGCCACGTACGGCCACGAGGTCGACGACGCCCTGCGCGGCGACCCGTACGGCCCCGCCGACCCCCGCGACTCCGTCGCCCACGTCCCGCACGGCGTCGTGCTGGACCGCCGGCCCGGCCACCGCGGGGCCGGCGACGCCGTCGACCCGGCGGCCAACCGCCCGTACACGCCGTGGGCGGACACCGTGGTCTACGAGGCGCACGTGCGCGGGCTGACGCTGCGGCACCCGGACCTGCCGCCGCACCTGCGCGGCACGTACGCCGCGCTCGGGCACCCGGCGGTCGTGGGGCACCTGCGGGCGCTCGGCGTCACGGCGCTGGAGCTGCTGCCCGTGCACGCGTCCTCCTCCGAGCCGCACCTGGTCGACAAGGGGCTGACGAACTACTGGGGCTACAGCACGCTGGGCTTCTTCGCCCCGCACGCCCCGTACGCCACCGCCGCGGCGCGGGCGGCGGGTCCCGCCGCGGTGCTCGACGAGCTGCGCGGCGCCGTGCACGCCCTGCACGAGGCGGGCATCGAGGTGCTGCTCGACGTCGTGTACAACCACACCTGCGAGGGCGGGCTCACCGGCCAGCACCTGTCGCTGCGCGGCCTGGACTCCGCGGTCTACTACCTGCACGACGGCGGCCGGCCGGCGGCCCTGGCGGACGTGACGGGCACCGGCAACACGCTCGACTTCCGCCGCCCCGAGGTGATCCGGCTGACGCTGGACTCGCTGCGGTACTGGGCGCAGGAGGTCGGGGTCGACGGCTTCCGGTTCGACCTGGCGGTCACGCTCGGTCGCGGGCACGGCGGCTTCGACCCGGACCACCCGTTCCTCGTGGCGGCCGCCACCGACCCGGCGCTGCACGGCCTCAAGCTCGTCGCCGAGCCCTGGGACGTCGGCCCCGGCGGCTGGCGCACCGGGCAGTTCCCGCCGCCGTTCGCCGAGTGGAACGACAAGTTCCGCAACTCCGTGCGCTCGTTCTGGCTCGCGGACCCGGCGCGCGCCGCGCACGGCCTGCCGGAGCACCGGGTGCGGGACCTCGCCACGCGGCTCGCGGGCTCCGTCGACCTGTTCGGCCACACCGACCCGCCGCTGGTGCGCGGGCCGCAGGCGTCGGTCAACTACGTGACCGCCCACGACGGCTTCACGCTCGCCGACCTCGTCGCCTACGAGCACAAGCACAACGAGGCGAACGGCGAGCAGAACCGCGACGGCTCGGACGACAACCGGTCGTGGAACCACGGGGTCGAGGGCCGCGTCGGCCCCGACTCCGTGGCCTCCGACATCGTGCCGCTGCGCCGGCGCTCGCTGCGCAACCTGCTGGCGACGCTGCTGCTCGCCGCGGGGACGCCGATGATCACCGCGGGCGACGAGATGGGCCGGACGCAGCGCGGCAACAACAACGCGTACTGCCAGGACTCGGACCTGTCCTGGGTGTCCTGGGACCTCGCCCCCTGGCGACGCGACCTCCTGGCGACCGCGCGTCACCTGACGGCGCTGCGGCACGCGCACCCGGCTCTGCGCAGCACCCGGTTCTTCACCGGGCGGGCACCCTCGGGCGCCCGCCCGGACCTCACGTGGTTCGACCCGGGCGGGGTGGCGTTCACCCACGAGCGGTGGCACGACGGCGACCTGCGCACGCTGCAGATGCTGCGGGCGGCGGAGGGCGACACCGTGCTCGTGGTGGTGAACGGCTCGCTCGACCCGGTCGACGTGGTGCTCGCCGACGACCGGCCCACGCTGTGGGAGCTCGCCTGGGACTCGACCTGGGAGCACCCCGACGAGGTCCGGACCGCCGCGGTCGACGGCGTCCTGCACCGCGAGTCGGGGACGCGGGTGGTCGTCGAGCCGCTCAGCCTGCGGGTCTACGTGGCCTGACGCCCGAAGAGCCCCCGCCCGGTCCTGCGGGCGGGGGCTCCTCGGCGGTGCGGGCCGGTCGCGTCAGCCGGCGTTCGCGACCAGGCCGACCTCGGCGACGGACGCGAGGCCCGGGTGCCGCGGGACGACGCGCACGCTGTACCCGAACGGTCCGGACGCGTCGAGCAGCACGTCGCCCGCGAACGCGTACCGCCCGCCCTCGTACCTCTCCGCGAGCGCGAGCGGGTCGACCGTGAAGCCGTGCAGCTCGTCCGACTCCGTGACCTTGCCGTGCACGACCTGCACCTCGACGTCCTCGGGCGCGAGGTCGCCGAGCGACACGTACGCCTTGACGTGCAGGGCGTCGCCGACCTGCGGCACCTCGCCGACGCCGCCGGACTCGACGTGGTCGACGCGGACGTGCTGCCAGCCGGCCCGCACGCGGCCCTTCCAGGCGGCCAGCTCGCGGGCCCCCGTGAACGCGGCGTCGCCGGCGAGCTCGCGCCCGGCCACCGTCGCCGGGGCGTAGAGGCGCTCGACGTAGTCCGCCACCATGCGCGTCGCCTGGACCTTCGGGCCGAGCGTGGCGAGCGTGTGCCGGACCATCTCCAGCCAGCGCAGCGGCAGCCCCCGCTCGTCCCGGTCGTAGAACCGCGGCGCCACCTGGTGCTCGATGAGCTCGTACAGGGCGGCGGCCTCGAGGTCGTCGCGGCGGTCCGGGTCCTCGACGCCGTCGGCCGTCGGGATCGCCCAGCCGTTCTCGCCGTCGTACCACTCGTCCCACCACCCGTCGAGGATGGACAGGTTGAGGCCGCCGTTGAGCGCCGCCTTCATTCCGGAGGTGCCGCACGCCTCGAGCGGGCGCAGCGGGTTGTTCAGCCACACGTCGCAGCCCGGGTACAGCGTCTGCGCCATCGCGATGTCGTAGTTCGGCAGGAACACGATGCGGTGGCGGACGCCGGCCTCGTCGGCGAACCGGACGAGCTGCTGGATGAGGCGCTTGCCCTGGTCGTCGGCGGGGTGCGACTTGCCGGCGATGACGAGCTGCACCGGGCGCTCCGGGTGCGTGAGCAGGGCGCGCAGCCGCTCGGGGTCGCGCAGCATGAGCGTGAGGCGCTTGTACGTCGGCACGCGCCGCGCGAACCCGATGGTCAGCACGTCGGGCGACAGCACGTCGTCGACCCAGCCCAGCTCGGCCGGGGACGCGCCGCGCCGGGCCCACGACCCGCGCACCCGGCGCCGGGCGTCCGCGACCAGCGAGGCCCGCAGCGTGCGCCGCAGCTCCCACAGCTCGGCGTCGCCGATCGCGTCGGTGAGCCACCCGGTGCCCGACGCGATCTCGTCGCCGGTGAGCCTCTCGGCCGCGAGGTCGGACAGCCGGCGGTCCACCCAGGTCGGCGCGTGGACGCCGTTGGTCACGGAGGTGATCGGCACCTCCACGTCGTCGAAGCCCGGCCACAGGCCGTTGAACATGCCGCGGGAGACCTCGCCGTGCAGCAGCGAGACGCCGTTGGCGCGCCCGCCGAGGCGCAGGCCCATCACGGCCATGTTGAACATGAGCGGGTCGCCGCCGGGGTAGTCCTCGGCGCCCAGCGCCAGCACCCGCTCCACCGGGACGCCCGGCGCCTCGTTCGCCCCGCCGAAGTACTGCTCCACGAGGGACGCCTGGAACCGGTCGATCCCGGCGGGCACGGGGGTGTGCGTGGTGAACACGGTGGCGGCCCGCACGGCCTCCAGCGCCTCGTCGAAGCCCAGGCCAGCGCCGCCGACGAGCTCCCGGATCCGCTCGACCCCGAGGAACCCGGCGTGCCCCTCGTTGGTGTGGTAGACCTCCGGCTCCGGCGCGCCGGTCAGCCGGGACCACAGCCGCAGCGCGCGCACGCCGCCGACGCCGAGCAGCAGCTCCTGCTGCAGCCGGTGCTCGCCGCCCCCGCCGTACAGCCGGTCGGTGACCTTGCGCGCGGCCTCGTCGTTCTCGGGCACGTCGGAGTCGAGCAGCAGCAGCGGCACCCGGCCGACGGTCGCCGTCCAGACGTGCGCGTGCAGCGTCCGGCCGCCCGGCAGCGGGATGGTGACGACGGCGGGCGTGCCGTCGTGCTCGCGCACCAGGGTCAGCGGCATGCCGTCCGGGTCGAGCAGCGGGTAGGTCTCGACCTGCCAGCCGTCGCGCGTCAGCGCCTGCTTGAAGTAGCCCGCGCCGTACAGCAGGCCCACCCCGACGATCGGCACGCCCAGGTCGGACGCGCTCTTCAGGTGGTCCCCGGCGAGGATGCCGAGACCGCCCGAGTACTGCGGCAGCACCGCGGTGATGCCGAACTCCGGCGAGAAGTAGGCGATGGCCGCGGGCAGCGAGGGGTCGGAGGCCTGGCGGCGCTGGTACCAGCGCGGCGCCTCGAGGTACTCGTGCAGGTCCGCCGTGGCGGCGCGGACGGCCGCCACCACGTCCGGGTCCGCGGCGAGCTCCGCGAGCCGCTCGGGACGCAGCGCGCCGAGCAGGGCCACGGGGTCCCCGTGCACCTCGTCCCAGAGCGCCGGGTCGATGCGGGCGAACAGGTCGCGGGTCGGCGCGTGCCAGGACCAGCGCAGGTTGTGGGCGAGCTCGTCCAGGTCGGCGAGCTCGGCAGGCAGCGACGTGCGGACGGTGAATCGGCGGATGGCTCTCACGGTGCACGAGCGTACGCAGGGGCGGGGCCGTCGGAACAGCACCTCGGTCCCACCAGGTGCGGATGGCGGCACGTCGGGCCGTCCGGATGCCGGGCGGCCACCCCAGTGGATAGGTTCGGAACCGTGACGTCGACTCCCCCGCCGCGCCGGCCCGCGCCGCGCCGCGCCCGCGCGCGCCAGACCCCCGCCCAGGCCGAGCTGGTGCCCGCCGAGCAGCCCGGGACCGCGGTGCACGCCGCCCCGGCGACCGCCACCACCGCGGCGGCGCCCGCCGCGCCGGCCGCCCCGGTCACGACGGCCGACCCGGTGCACGCGCCGGTGGGGCGGATCCCCGTCGTCGACGTGTCCCCCGTCGCGGAGGCCGGGCGCTGGCCGGCGAAGGCCGTCGTCGGCGAGGCCGTCCCCGTCCGGGCCACGGTGTTCCGCGAGGGCCACGACGCGTGCGCGGCCACCGCCGTGCTGGTCGGGCCCGACGGCCGGGACCGCGCGCGGGCGACGATGGTCGACATCGCCCCGGGCCTGGACCGCTACGAGGCCCGCCTCGTGCCCGACGAGCCGGGCGCCTGGGGCTTCCGGGTCGAGGGCTGGTCGGACCCGTACGGCACGTGGCTGCACGACGCGCCGCTGAAGGTCGGCGCCGGCGTGGACGTCGAGCTGGTGCTCGAGGAGGGCGCGCGGCTGCTGGAGCGCGCGGCGTCCCGGGCGTCCGACGACGCGGGCGCCGCGCTCCCCACGGACGACGTGGCGCTGCTGCGGGACGCCGTGACCGCGCTGCGCGACGAGACCCGGCCCGCGGCGGCCCGGCTCGCCGCGGGGACCGCGCAGGAGGTCCGGTCCGCGCTCGCCGCCCACCCGCTGCGCGAGCTCGTGAGCCCGTCCCCGACCTACCCGCTCGTCGTCGACCGCCCCCTGGCGCTGGCCGGCGCGTGGTACGAGATCTTCCCCCGCTCGATCGGCGCGACGTACGACGAGGCGACCGGGACGTGGAGCACGGGGACGCTGCGCACCGCCGCGGAGGACCTGCCGCGCATCGCCGACCTGGGCTTCGACGTCGTCTACCTGACGCCGATCCACCCGATCGGCACGACGCACCGCAAGGGCCGCAACAACACCCTCGACGCGCGCCCGGGCGACCCGGGCTCGCCGTACGCGATCGGCTCCCCGGACGGCGGGCACGACGCGATCGACCCCTCGCTCGGCACGTTCGACGACTTCGACGCCTTCGTCGCCCGCGCCCGGGAGCTGGGGCTGGAGGTCGCGCTCGACCTCGCGCTGCAGTGCTCCCCCGACCACCCGTGGGTCGCCGAGCACCCCGAGTGGTTCACCACGCGCATCGACGGGACCATCGCGTACGCCGAGAACCCGCCCAAGAAGTACCAGGACATCTACCCCCTGAACTTCGACAACGACCCGGAGGGCATCTACGCCGAGATCCGCCGGGTGCTGCAGGTCTGGATCGACCACGGGGTGACGGCGTTCCGCGTGGACAACCCGCACACCAAGCCGCTGTCGTTCTGGCAGCGGATCCTCGCGGACGTGCGCGCGTCGCACCCGGAGGTCGTGTTCCTGTCGGAGGCGTTCACGCGGCCGGCGATGATGCTCAACCTCGCGCGCGTCGGGTTCCACCAGTCGTACACGTACTTCACCTGGCGGAACACCAAGGAGGAGGTCGCCGAGTACCTCGCGGAGGTCTCCGGCGAGCAGGGATCGTGGATGCGGCCGTCGTTCTGGCCCACCACGCACGACATCCTCACGCCGTACATGCAGACGGGCGGCGCGGCCGGGTTCGCCGTGCGGGCGGTCCTCGCGGCGCTCGGCTCCCCCACCTGGGGCATCTACTCCGGCTACGAGCTGGTCGAGGACGTGCCGCGGCCGGGCGTCGATGAGCAGATCGACAACGAGAAGTACGAGTTCAAGCCCCGTGACTGGGCCGCGGCCGAGCCGCTCGGCATCGCGCGCCTGCTGCGGTCCCTCAACGCGATCCGCCGCGCGCACCCCGCGCTGCTGCAGCTGCGCAACCTCACGGTGCACCCGACGTCGGACCCGGCGCTCGTCGCGTTCTCGCGGCACCTGCCGGCGGAGCTGTCGCCGACGGGGGCGGCCGACACCGTCCTGGTCGTCGTGAACCTCGACCCGCGCTCCGCGCACGACGGCGTGGTGGACCTCGACCTGGCCGCGCTCGGCCTCGAGCCGGACGCGCGCTTCGTCGCCCACGACCTGCTGTCCCAGGAGGTCTACGCCTGGGACGCCCACCCGTGGGTCCGGCTCGACCCGTACAGCCGCGTGGCGCACGTCGTCCGGGTGGAGCGGGTGTGACCCCGGCCGGGCCGACCGGGGCCGTCCCCACGGCGGTCGCCGCCACCGGGTCCGCGACGCCCGGGCCGACCGCCGGCCACGCGCCGCCCACCGGGCAGATCGCCGCGACCGCGCTGCCCCCGCGCCGTCAGCCCGCCGTGCCGCCCACGGAGGGCGGCGGCCTGCGACCCGACCCCGAGTGGTACCGCACCGCGGTGTTCTACGAGGTCATGATCCGGTCGTTCTCCGACTCCGACGGCACGGGCAGCGGGGACCTGCGCGGGCTCATCCAGCGGCTCGACTACCTGCAGTGGCTCGGCGTCGACTGCCTGTGGCTGCCGCCGTTCTACCCGTCACCGCTGCGCGACGGCGGCTACGACGTGTCCGACTACACCGCGGTCGCCCCGCAGTACGGCTCGATCGAGGACTTCACGGACCTGGTCGCGGCGGCGCACGAGCGCGGGATGCGGGTGATCGTCGACCTCGTCATGAACCACTCGTCCGACCAGCACCCGTGGTTCCAGGCCTCGCGCTCCGACCCGGACGGGCCCTACGGCGACTTCTACGTCTGGTCCGACGACCCCACCCGGTACCAGGACGCGCGGATCATCTTCGTCGACACCGAGACGTCCAACTGGACGTTCGACCCCGTGCGGCGGCAGTACTTCTGGCACCGGTTCTTCAGCCACCAGCCCGACCTGAACTTCGACAACCCGCGCGTGGTCGAGGCCATGCACGACGTCGCGCGGTTCTGGCTGCGGCTCGGCGTGGACGGGTTCCGGCTCGACGCGGTCCCGTACCTGTACGAGCGGGACGGCACGAACTGCGAGAACCTGCCCGAGACGCACCGGTTCCTGCGGGACCTGCGCGCGATGATCGACCGCGAGTTCCCCGGCCGGATCATGCTCGCCGAGGCCAACCAGTGGCCCGAGGACGTCGTGCACTACTTCGGCACCGAGGAGGAGCCGGAGTGCCACATGTGCTTCCACTTCCCGGTGATGCCCCGGATCTTCTACTCGATGCGGGACCAGCGGGCGACGCCCGTCGTCGACATCCTGGCCGACACCCCGCCGATCCCCGGCGCCGGCCAGTGGAGCACGTTCCTGCGCAACCACGACGAGCTCACGCTCGAGATGGTCTCCACCGAGGAGCGCGCGTCCATGTACGGCTGGTACGCCCCGGACTCCCGGATGCGCGCCAACATCGGCATCCGCCGCCGCCTGGCGCCGCTGCTCGACGACTCCCGCAAGGAGATCGAGCTCGCGCACGCCCTGCTGCTGTCCCTGCCGGGCAGCCCGTGCCTCTACTACGGCGACGAGATCGGCATGGGCGACAACATCTGGCTGCCCGACCGCGACGCCGTGCGCACGCCGATGCAGTGGACGCCCGACCGCAACTCCGGCTTCTCGACGGCCGACCCCGGCAAGCTGTACCTGCCGGTCATCCAGTCGCTCGTCCACCACTACAACAACGTCAACGTCGAGGCGCAGCTCGCGCAGACGACGTCGCTGCTGCACTGGGTCCGGGGCATGCTGGCCGTCCGCCGGCAGCACCCCGCCCTGGGCCTCGGGACGTTCGAGGTGGTGGGCGGCGACAACGACGCCGTCCTGGCGTTCCTGCGCCGCACACCGACCGAGACCCTGCTGGTCGTGGCGAACCTCGCCGCGACCGCCCGGGCCACGACCCTGCACCTGCCCGCGTCGCTCGCCGGCGCGGGGCTGCGCGACGTCTTCGGGGGCGCCTCGTTCCCCGGCGTCGGCGCCGACGGGACCACGACCTTCACGCTCGGGTCCCGCGACTTCTACTGGCTGGCGGTGACGGAGCAGTGACCGACCGACGGGTGACCCACGAACCCCGCGACGACGCGCTGGCCGCGCTGCTCGCGCCCTGGCTGCCGGGGCGGCGCTGGTTCCCCGTGAAGGGGGCGGACGCGCGGGTGTCGGCGGTCGGCGGGCTGAGTCTGCGCGACCCCGAGGACGCCGCCGGGAGCGTCGAGGTGCGGCTGCTGCTGCTGCGCGCCGAGGGCGGCGGCTCGGGCGCGGTGCTGCAGGTGCCGGTGGTGCTGCGGCCCGGCACGGCGGCCGGCGACGGCCCCGGGCGCCCGGACGGCCGCGGGGACGACCCCGCCGTGGTGGGGCACCTGCCGGACGGCACGGCCGTGCTCGACGCCGCGGGGCTGCCCGAGTTCGAGCGCGCCTGGCTCGCCGCGGCCGACCGGCCGGCGGACGTCGACGCGGTGCCGGCGGCGGCACTCGGGGTGCCGCGCGTCATCTCCGGCGAGCAGTCCAACACCTCGGTGATCCTGCCCGGCGCCGGTCCGGGCGGCACCACCGCCATGCTCAAGGTGTTCCGCGGGCTGTCCGACGGCGACAACCCGGACGTCGACGTGCCGCGCGCCCTCGCGGCCTCGGGCTGGCCGCACGTGCCCCGCCCCCTCGCCTGGATGGGCGCCGAGTGGCAGGACGGCGACCGCACGGCGCACGGGCACCTGGGGGTGCTCAGCGCGTTCGTGCCCGGCGCGACGGACGGCTTCGAGCTCGCGTGCGCGATGGCGCGGCGCGGCGAGTCGTTCGGCCCGCTCGCCGAGGAGCTCGGCGTGGTGGTCGGCCAGATGCACCGTGCGCTCGCCCGGGCGCTGCCCGCCCCGGCCCCGGACGTCGACGCCGCCACGGCCGGTGCTGCCGCCACGGCCGGGGCCGCCGTCGCGGACGCCCTCGTCGAGCGCTACGGCTGGGCGCGCGGCGTCGTGCCGCAGCTGGACGCGTTCGAGACGCAGGTCGAGGCGCTCGCCGGGCGCACCCGGCTGCTGGCCGAGGTGCCGCCGCGGCAGCGCGTCCACGGCGACCTGCACCTTGGGCAGGTGCTGCGGGGCGACGGCACCTGGTACGTGCTCGACTTCGAGGGCGAACCGCTCGCCCCCGTCGCCCAGCGCACCCGCCCCGACCTGGCGCTGCGGGACGCCGCCGGCATGCTCCGGTCGTTCGACTACGCCGCCGCCGTCGGGGGCGGGCCGCAGGCGTGGACGGAGGTCGCGCGCACCGCGTTCCTCGCGGGCTACTCGAGCCAGACGCAGGACCTCGACCCGGGCACACGCGCGCACCTGCTGCGCGTCCTGGAGCTCGACAAGGCGCTCTACGAGGCCGTGTACGAGGCCCGGAACCGCCCCGACTGGCTGCCGATCCCGCTGCACGCCGTCGAGCGGCTCATCGGCTGACGACGGCGCGTCCCCGCGGGCAGGAGGTCTCCCTGCGGGAACGCCCCGGGGGTGGTTGGGTAGGCACATGGAACGTCCGGCTGCTGACACGTCGCCCGTCACCGTCGACCCCGGCACGCTGCACGCCGTGGCCTCCGGGACCCACCACGACCCGCACGCCGTGCTCGGCGCGCACCTCACGCCGAGCGGCCTGGTGGTGCGGACGCTGCGCCCGCTCGCCGACGCCGTCGTCGTCGTCACCGCGACGGGCAGCACGCCCGCCGAGCACGAGCAGGACGGCATCTGGGTGGCGGTGCTGCCGGAGTCCGACGTCGTCGACTACCGCGTCGACGTGACCTACGGCGACCGCACCACGCGCGTCGACGACCCGTACCGCTACCTGCCGACCGTCCAGGAGCTCGACCGCCACCTCATCCGCGAGGGCCGGCACGAGCAGCTGTGGACCGTCCTCGGCGCGAACGTGCACCGCTACCCCGGCGCGCTGGGCGACGTGGAGGGCACCGCCTTCGCCGTCTGGGCGCCGAACGCGCGCGCCGTCCGCGTCATCGGCGACTTCAACCACTGGCAGGGCGCCACGCACGCGATGCGCTCGCTCGGTGAGTCCGGCGTGTGGGAGATCTTCGTGCCGGGCGTCGGAGCGGGCGCGCGCTACAAGTTCGAGATCCTCGGCGCCGACGGCGGCTGGCGGCAGAAGGCCGACCCGCTCGCCAAGGGCACGGAGGTCCCGCCCGCGACCGCCTCCGTCGTCGTCGAGTCGGCGTTCGCCTGGCGCGACGAGGACTGGCTGGGCGCCCGGGGCTCCCGCGACCCGCACAACGGGCCCATGAGCATCTACGAGGTGCACCTGGGCTCGTGGCGGCAGGGCCTGTCGTACCGCGACCTCGCCGCCCAGCTCACCGAGTACGTGCTGGAGCTCGGCTTCACCCACGTCGAGTTCCTCCCGGTGTCCGAACACCCGTTCGGAGGCTCCTGGGGCTACCAGGTGTCCTCCTACTACGCCCCCACCTCCCGCTTCGGCCACCCCGACGACTTCCGGTACCTCGTCGACACGCTGCACCGCGCCGGCGTCGGCGTCATCCTCGACTGGGTGCCCGCCCACTTCCCCAAGGACGAGTGGGCGCTCGCGCGCTTCGACGGCACACCCCTGTACGAGCACCCCGACCCGATGCGCGGCGAGCAGCCCGACTGGGGCACCTACGTCTTCGACTTCGGACGCAACGAGGTCCGCAACTTCCTCGTCGCCAACGCCACGTACTGGCTCGAGGAGTTCCACGTCGACGGCCTGCGGGTCGACGCCGTCGCCTCCATGCTCTACCTCGACTACTCCCGCGAGCCCGGCCAGTGGCGCCCGAACGTGCACGGCGGCCGCGAGAACCTCGAGGCCATCGCGTTCCTCCAGGAGGCCAACGCCACCGCCTACCGCCGCACCCCCGGGGTCGTCATGATCGCCGAGGAGTCCACCGCGTGGCCCGGCGTCACCACGCCCACGTCCGGCGGTGGGCTCGGGTTCGGCCTGAAGTGGAACATGGGCTGGATGAACGACACGCTCCGCTACCTCGCCGAGCTGCCGATCAACCGTCGCTACCACCACCACGAGGCGACGTTCTCGCTCGTGTACGCGTTCTCCGAGCAGTTCGTCCTGCCGATCAGCCACGACGAGGTGGTGCACGGCAAGGGCTCCGTCATGCGCAAGATGCCCGGTGACGACTGGCAGCAGCGCGCCGGCGTCCGCGCCCTCCTGGGCTACCAGTGGTCCCACCCCGGCAAGCAGCTCGTGTTCATGGGAACCGAGTTCGCGCAGGGGACCGAGTGGGCCGAGTCGCGCTCGCTCGACTGGTACCTGCTCGACCACGCCCCGCACCGCGGCGTCCAGGCGTGCGTGCGGGACCTCAACGCGTTCTACCGGTCCCACCCGGCGATGTGGGCGCTCGACCACTCCCCGCAGGGGTTCGAGTGGATCGACGCCAACGACGCGGACCGCAACGTGCTGGCCTACCTGCGCCGCGACGACCGCGGCGGCGTCGTCGCCGTCGTCGTGAACTTCGCCGGCGTCCCGCACGAGGACTACCGCCTCGCGCTGCCCCAGGGCGGCACGTGGGTCGAGGCCATCAACACCGACGCCGAGGAGTACGGCGGCTCCGGGGTGGGCAACCTCGGGCAGGTGCAGGCGCGTCCGGAGCCGCACCACGGGCGGGCGTTCTCGGCGACCCTGCGGGTCCCGCCGCTCGGGGTGCTCTACCTCGTCCCCGCCTGAACCGCCGGCGCCCCTGGGCCGGCTGACCGACCCCACGCGGGCCCGAGCCGCGACAAGCACTCCGTAGGACGCAGCGGAATCAGCTCGCGCGACCACGCCCACGCCCGTATCCCCCTGCCTGCAATCAGTGCGACCCTGCCGGCAACAGGCCCGGCCAGCGTCCACCGCAGGACCCCGCGCTCGCGAGCCGGGGCCGCCCGTCGAGGTTGCTGTAGATGCGGGGTTGCGAGTCGTGAACCCCACGACAACTGCGATGTCGATGCGGTACGTGCGAGGACCGCGAGCGATCCGCCCGGCGCGCCGGACTTGCGACGCGGGAGTGCGGAGCTGCTGGCTCGAGCGGACCACAGTGCCCACTACCGGACCTGCCAGGCCCAGACGGACTTGAGCGCCCAGGACGAGCCGATGGGCGACGGCGCAGACCTGCGCACGCCCAAGGGACCCTCGGCACTCAATCGGACATGCCGGCGCGAGCGGACCTGAGAGCGACAGCGGTCCTGCGTGTGACGGACCGGCTGCGGGCTCTCGCGGTGCGGTGCGTGCGCGGATCAGGAACGCGCGGTCCCACGCTTGCGCGCGGTCCCACGATTGCGCGCGGGTGCGCGTGCGCTCGCGTCGCCTCACGCGGGCGTTCATGTCGGGTGGGGAAACAGAAGAAGCCACCCCAGCGATGGGGTGGCTTCTTCTGAATGATGTCCGGCGGCGTCCTACTCTCCCACACCCTGGCGAGTGCAGTACCATCGGCGCTGAAGGGCTTAGCTTCCGGGTTCGGAATGGGACCGGGCGTTTCCCCTTCGCTATGACCGCCGTAACTCTGTCGAACTGTCAACACAGGACACCCCACCGGCAAGAACCGGGTGGGTGCGTGTTCGTGGTTCGGGAACCGCACAGTGGACGCGTAGCACAAGTATGAGTGGTGAAGTTGTCGGCTTATTAGTACCGGTCAGCTGCGAGGGTCTTGCGTCCCCTCTTCCACATCCGGCCTATCTACCCGGTGGTCTAGCCGGGAGCCTCTCAGGTCCGAAGACCCGTGGAAACCTCATCTTGAAGCAGGCTTCCCGCTTAGATGCTTTCAGCGGTTATCCCTTCCGAACGTAGCCAACCAGCCGTGCTCCTGGCGGAACAACTGGCACACCAGAGGTTCGTCCGTCCCGGTCCTCTCGTACTAGGGACAGCCCTTCTCAAGTTTCCTGCGCGCGCAGCGGATAGGGACCGAACTGTCTCACGACGTTCTAAACCCAGCTCGCGTACCGCTTTAATGGGCGAACAGCCCAACCCTTGGGACCTACTCCAGCCCCAGGATGCGACGAGCCGACATCGAGGTGCCAAACCATGCCGTCGATATGGACTCTTGGGCAAGATCAGCCTGTTATCCCCGGGGTACCTTTTATCCGTTGAGCGACGGCGCTTCCACAAGCCACCGCCGGATCACTAGTTCCGACTTTCGTCCCTGCTCGACCTGTCAGTCTCACAGTCAAGCTCCCTTGTGCACTTGCACTCGCCACCTGATTGCCAACCAGGCTGAGGGAACCTTTGAGCGCCTCCGTTACATTTTAGGAGGCAACCGCCCCAGTTAAACTACCCACCAGGCACTGTCCCTGATCCGGATCACGGACCGAGGTTAGATATCCAGAGCGACCAGAGTGGTATTTCAACGTTGACTCCACCGACACTGGCGTGCCGGCTTCACAGTCTCCCACCTATCCTACACAAGCCGCACCGAACACCAATACCAAGCTATAGTAAAGGTCCCGGGGTCTTTCCGTCCTGCTGCGCGTAACGAGCATCTTTACTCGTAGTGCAATTTCGCCGAGTTCGCGGTTGAGACAGCGGAGAAGTCGTTACGCCATTCGTGCAGGTCGGAACTTACCCGACAAGGAATTTCGCTACCTTAGGATGGTTATAGTTACCACCGCCGTTTACTGGGGCTTAAATTCTGAGCTTCGCCTTGCGGCTGACCCGTCCTCTTAACCTTCCAGCACCGGGCAGGCGTCAGTCCGTATACATCGTCTTGCGACTTCGCACGGACCTGTGTTTTTAGTAAACAGTCGCTTCTCCCTGGTCTCTGCGGCCCTCCACGCTTCCCGGGCAAGCCGGTACACGCTTCAGGCCCCCCTTCTCCCGAAGTTACGGGGGCATTTTGCCGAGTTCCTTAACCACGATTCTCTCGATCGCCTTGGTATTCTCTACCTGACCACCTGAGTCGGTTTAGGGTACGGGCGGCTAGAACCTCGCGTCGAAGCTTTTCTCGGCAGCATAGGATCACCCAATCATCCAGCATACGCTGTCACCATCGGTTCTCAGGCTATGTGAGTGGCGGATTTGCCTACCACTCGCCCTACGGCCTTGGACGTGGACTACCATCGCCACGCTGGGCTACCTTCCTGCGTCACTCCTGTTAATACGCTTACCTACTACCGGATCGGGTCACGCGCTCCCCCGCACGATGCACCCCGAAGGGTGCGGTGTGCGGGCTCGGGCGTTTAGCATCACCGGGCTCGGTATGGGCGGTTCTTCGCCGGTACGGGAATATCAACCCGTTGTCCATCGACTACGCCTGTCGGCCTCGCCTTAGGTCCCGACTTACCCAGGGCGGATTAGCCTGGCCCTGGAACCCTTGGTCATTCGGCGGACGGGTTTCTCACCCGTCATTCGCTACTCATGCCTGCATTCTCACTCGTGTAGCGTCCACCACTGGGTCACCCCGCAGCTTCACCCGCCACACGACGCTCCCCTACCCATCCACACGCCTGGACCACGAAGGCCTAGCGCAATGTGTGAATGCCACAGCTTCGGCGGTATACTTGAGCCCCGCTACATTGTCGGCGCGGAATCACTTGACCAGTGAGCTATTACGCACTCTTTCAAGGGTGGCTGCTTCTAAGCCAACCTCCTGGTTGTCTGTGCAACTCCACATCCTTTCCCACTTAGCATACGCTTAGGGGCCTTAGCTGGTGGTCTGGGCTGTTTCCCTCTCGACTACGGAGCTTATCCCCCGCAGTCTCACTCCCGCGCTCTCACTTACCGGCATTCGGAGTTTGGCTAACGTCAGTAACCTGGTAGGGCCCATCGGCTATCCAGTAGCTCTACCTCCGGCAAGAAACACGCGAGGCTGCACCTAAATGCATTTCGGGGAGAACCAGCTATCACGAAGTTTGATTGGCCTTTCACCCCTAACCACAGGTCATCCCCCCGGTTTTCAACCCAGGTGGGTTCGGTCCTCCACGCGGTCTTACCCGCGCTTCAACCTGCCCATGGCTAGATCACTTCGCTTCGGGTCTAGAGCACGCGACTATCACGCCCTGTTCGGACTCGCTTTCGCTACGGCTTCCCCACACGGGTTAACCTCGCCACGTACCACTAACTCGCAGGCTCATTCTTCAAAAGGCACGCCGTCACCCCTGCTAGGGAGGCTCCGACGGATTGTAGGCACACGGTTTCAGGTACTATTTCACTCCCCTCCCGGGGTACTTTTCACCTTTCCCTCACGGTACTTGTCCGCTATCGGTCACTAGGTAGTATTTAGGCTTAGCAAGTGGTCTTGCCAGATTCACACGGGATTTCTCGGGCCCCGTGCTACTTGGGATCCCCTTCGGGAGGCCACATGATTTCGTCTACGGGGGTACCACCCTCTGTGCCGGGCCATTCAATGCCCTTCGACTATCACGAAGCTTTCTGACTCCCTGCTGACTCGGCAGAATCAACTGAAAGGTCCCACAACCCCGTACACGCAACGCCTGCCGGCTTGACACGCATACGGTTTGGCCTGATCCGCTTTCGCTCGCCACTACTCACGGAATATCTCTTCCTGCCGGTACTGAGATGTTTCACTTCCCGGCGTTCCCTCCACACACCCTATATATTCAGGTGCGGGTCACACGACATGACTCGTGCGGGGTTTCCCCATTCGGACATCCTCGGATCACGGTTCGTTTGCCAACTCCCCGAGGCTTATCGCAGGCTACCACGTCCTTCTTCGGCTCCTAGTGCCAAGGCATCCACCCTGTGCCCTTAAAAACTTGACCACAAAGACATACTTTAAAGATGCTCGCGTCCACTGTGCAGTTCTCAAACAACGAACGATCCCCGGTCTTACGTCCGGCGCCTACCCGCTGCACGAAGCAGCTGGCGGTTCGACCGACCGACCGGGCCCGTCACGAAGCAACCTCCCTCGCGGGCTGTTCCCTCAGGACCCAACAGCGTGCCCAGGCGACCAACCCGACCCGGCGGTGCGCGTTCCATCCCGAAGGAGTACTGACGCGATGCCGGCCCGAGCGGGCCGCCGTAGTTGATGTTCCACCCGTGAGCACCACCCCCGACGCGTACGGCCGGGGCATGGCCTCTGCACGACCCCACCGAAGCAGGGCGTGTCAGATGCTCCTTAGAAAGGAGGTGATCCAGCCGCACCTTCCGGTACGGCTACCTTGTTACGACTTAGTCCCAATCGCCAGTCCCACCTTCGACGGCTCCCCCTCTTGCGAGTTGGGCCACCGGCTTCGGGTGTTACCGACTTTCGTGACTTGACGGGCGGTGTGTACAAGGCCCGGGAACGTATTCACCGCAGCGTTGCTGATCTGCGATTACTAGCGACTCCGACTTCATGGGGTCGAGTTGCAGACCCCAATCCGAACTGAGACCGGCTTTTTGGGATTCGCTCCACCTCGCGGTATCGCAGCCCTTTGTACCGGCCATTGTAGCATGCGTGAAGCCCAAGACATAAGGGGCATGATGATTTGACGTCATCCCCACCTTCCTCCGAGTTGACCCCGGCAGTCTCCTATGAGTCCCCACCATCACGTGCTGGCAACATAGGACGAGGGTTGCGCTCGTTGCGGGACTTAACCCAACATCTCACGACACGAGCTGACGACAACCATGCACCACCTGTACACCGACCTTGCGGGGCAACCATCTCTGGAAGTTTCCGGTGTATGTCAAGCCTTGGTAAGGTTCTTCGCGTTGCATCGAATTAATCCGCATGCTCCGCCGCTTGTGCGGGCCCCCGTCAATTTCTTTGAGTTTTAGCCTTGCGGCCGTACTCCCCAGGCGGGGCACTTAATGCGTTTGCTGCGGCACGGAACTCGTGGAATGAGCCCCACACCTAGTGCCCAACGTTTACGGCATGGACTACCAGGGTATCTAATCCTGTTCGCTCCCCATGCTTTCGCTCCTCAGCGTCAGTTGCGGCCCAGAGACCTGCCTTCGCCATCGGTGTTCCTCCTGATATCTGCGCATTCCACCGCTACACCAGGAATTCCAGTCTCCCCTACCGCACTCTAGTCTGCCCGTACCCACTGCAAGCCCGAGGTTGAGCCTCGAGTTTTCACAGCAGACGCGACAAACCGCCTACGAGCTCTTTACGCCCAATAATTCCGGACAACGCTTGCGCCCTACGTATTACCGCGGCTGCTGGCACGTAGTTAGCCGGCGCTTCTTCTGCAGGTACCGTCACTTGCGCTTCTTCCCTGCTGAAAGAGGTTTACAACCCGAAGGCCTTCATCCCTCACGCGGCGTCGCTGCATCAGGCTTGCGCCCATTGTGCAATATTCCCCACTGCTGCCTCCCGTAGGAGTCTGGGCCGTGTCTCAGTCCCAGTGTGGCCGGTCGCCCTCTCAGGCCGGCTACCCGTCGTCGCCTTGGTGGGCCGTTACCCCACCAACAAGCTGATAGGCCGCGAGTCCATCCCTGACCGATAAATCTTTCCAACCGCATCGGATGCCCGAGCGGCACGTATCCGGTATTAGACCTCGTTTCCAAGGCTTATCCCAGAGTCAGGGGCAGGTTACTCACGTGTTACTCACCCGTTCGCCACTGATCCCCCCAGCAAGCTGGGGTTCACCGTTCGACTTGCATGTGTTAAGCACGCCGCCAGCGTTCGTCCTGAGCCAGAATCAAACTCTCCGTAAATGTCTCATTGGCAACCACCACCCGAAAGCAGCAGTCCACCGACACACGAAACGACCCCCACCCGCTGGCGAGCGAGGACCTATCAATTCGGCTTACCGGGAACCGCTCCGACGGGGTCGGACACGGCTCCCCAGTGAAACCAAGACCCACCACACGAACCAACCACCCCGAACGAGGCGACCAACCCGAGCGATGAACCATCTTGGCATCAACTACTAGGCACACTGTTGAGTTCTCAAAGAACAGACGCGCATCCCCCACTCACCCTTGCGGGCTCCTGGCCGGAGGCAACCGTTCAAACTTATCCGATCCGTTCCCGCCGGTCAAGTCCGTTCGGACCCGCCCGACCTCGTGGATCGATCCTCGGCGCGACGACTGCCGGGCACATGTGTCCCGTCGAGTCCGAACCAAGGGGGTGGCCACCCGGGGGACCAGCCACCGGGTTGATCCTCGGTGTCCGTTCCTCCCTGCCGGGCGACGTCGTAGAACATTACGCAGTCACGCCGCAGGGCGTCAACTCGGCCGGGCGTGACCCGGGTCACCCCGATGATCATGCGGATCTCGCCGCTGACCAGCCCCGACGGCGGCCCGCGGCCCGTCGTCCACGGGTCGCGGGGCGCCGTGCCGCACGGCCGCGAGCTGTGGCGCCGGTGGCGCCGGCGGCCGTCAGTACAGGGCGCTCGCGAGTGCGCGCCGCGCGGCGGCCACCCGCGGGTCCTCGCTCCCGACGACCTCGAAGAGCTCGACCAGCCGCGCGCGGACGCGCTCCCGCTCGGGGCCCGACGTCGCGCGCACCGTGTCCACCAGGCGCGCGAACGCGTCCTCGACCTGACCCCCGAGCACGTCGACGTCGGCCACGGCGAGCTGCGCGTCCACGTCGCCGGGCGCGTCGGCCGCCGCCGAGCGCACCGCGGCCAGGTCGACGTCCCGGGTCCGGGAGAGCAGCCCGACCTGTGCGAGGCCCGCGCGCGCCATCTCGTCCCGGGGGTTCTCCCGCAGCGCCTGCTCGTAGGCAGCGGCGGCGGCAGGCAGGTCGTCGCGCTCGATGGCGTCGTACGCGGCCTGGTGCAGCGGCGGCAGCGGCGGCTCCTCCGGCTCGTCGGTCGCCTCGGGCACGTCCCCCTGCGGCGCGACCGTCCCGGTCACGCCGTTCGCCGCGGCCGCCTCGAGCACCTGGTCCAGGACCCCGCGGACCTGGTCGAGCTGCGGCACGCCCTGGAACAGCGGCAGCGGCTGTCCCGCGAGGACCGCCACCACCGAGGGCACGGACTGCGCCTGGAAGGCCGCCGCCACCTGGGGGTTCGCCTCCGAGTCGATCCGGGCCAGCAGCAGCCGGCCCGCGTACTCGTCCGCCAGCGTGCCGAGATCGCGCGCCAGGTTGATGCTCGCCTCGCTCCACGAGGCCCACAGCAGCACCACCACTGGGTGCTGCGTGGAGGACTGCACCAGGGCCGGGAAGCCCTCCGTGTCCACGTCCGTCACGTACGGCCCCGGTGCCGGCAGCCCGCCGGGCGTACCGGGAGCCGGGGTCGCGGGACGGCCGAGACCGGACAGGTCGACCGCGCCCCGCACGTCGAGGCGCGGCTGGTGGGCCGGGTTCTGGCTCATGCTGCTGTGCTCCTGCTCTCGCGTGTGCTCACGATGTCGAGGGCGGACGTCACTCGCCGGTGACGGCCGTCCGGGCGTGCTCTGCCGCCAGCACCTGGACCTGCTCGTCCCCGCCCGAGGGCGGCACGTACAGGGCGACGACGTCGGTCCAGGTGCGGACGAGGTTGCTGGACACGCTGTCGCGCCCGGCCAGGGCCACGTCGAACGGGTCGCTCAGCGTGATGCTCCCCTGGCTCAGGGTGATCGTGGTGACGGTGCTCAGCTCCCCGACGACGATCGCACCCCCGTCGGCCGTCCGCAGCGCGGTCACCTCGCCGTCGACCGGCGCGACGGTCTCCGCCACCGTCGCGACCTCCTGGAGGCTGGACGCCGTCTGGTCGCGCGCCGCCGTCAGCGCCGACCGGAAGAAGTCCTCCGGGAACGTCCCGGCGTGCTCCGAGGCGTCGCCGTTCGTCAGGACGTCCGCGTACTGCGCGACGGCCTCGGTCGGCGTCAGCAGCAGCGAGTCGTCGTCCGGGGCGACCGGCTCGCTGCCGATCTCCGGCTCCGCGGTCGCCGGCATCTGCACGGACGGGCCGAGGCGGGCCCAGCCCCACAGCCGGTAGGGCTCGCGCGGGCTCCTCTGCTCGAGGACGAGCAGCAGCGGCGCCTGGAGGTCGTCGGGCTGCTCGGTGACCACCATCTGCGTGCGCGGCCAGGCGGCGGTGTCCGGGACGATCGTCGTCTGCGCGGTCAACGGGATGGTCACCGGGGGGCGCTCCCCGTTCGTGGCCGCGGCCCGCGCGTACTCCGAGGTGCGGATCGCGAGCGCCGGGCCCGAGAGGCGTGCCTTGAGCCCCGAGGGGTCGAGGGCCTCGTCCCCCGCGGCAAGCACGGTGCCGACGGCGGACAGCACGTCGTCGGACTGCGCGACGGTGAGGACAGGCGGCGGCACGGCCGGGACGGCGTCCGGGGCCGGCTCGGGCAGCGGGGCGGCGCAGGCGCCGAGGCCCAGGGCGGCCGCGACCGCGAGCGCTGCGGCGACCGGACGGCGGCGCGGGCGGGCGCGCAGGCCCCGGGGGGCGGTCGGGCCGCGTCCCGTGGTGCGTGCGGTCATCGTCCCTCCTCGGTCGGCTGGTCGTCGTCGCGGTCGGCGGTGCGGTCCTCCACGGGGGCGTCGCCCTCCGACGGGAACCCCCACATGCGGCGCCACGCGTCGGCGCGCTGCGCGGGGGACGCCGCCTCGTCCGGCGGCGGCACCGGCGTGGCGGCTCCGACGGGCGTGCCCCGCGGGGCCGTGCCCGCCGCCCCGGTGGACGGCTCCTCGAGCGGGGACCACGACGGGGTCGTCCCGGTCCCGGCGACGTCCGCCGCGGCGGTGTCCGCCGACGACGAGTCGGTGCGGGAGCGGCGCCACGGCAGCCGGGAGCCCAGGCCGCGACGCTCGCGGCCGGGGGCGCGCTGCTCCTCGCCGGCCGGGGCGGCTCCGGGCGGGGGTGCGGTGTCCGGACCGGCTTCCGGACCCGTCGGGGTCCGGGGGGCGGGAGCGGGGGCCGACGGCTGGGCGGGAGGCGCCGCGGGAGCGGGCGCCGCCGGACGGGCGGGAGACGCGGCCGGACGGAAGGCCGACGGCTGGGCGGGAGACGCCGCGGGAGCGGACGCCGCCGGACGGCTGCCGGGCGCACCCGCGCCCGGGCCGCGCGGACCGGGGGCCCCTGTGGGCACGGACCCGGGACCCGCGTCGGACGTCGGTGTGCCGGCGGGCGCGGTCGCAGCGGTTGCGGACGGCGCGGGTGCGGGCGCCGCGGGGCGCTCCGGGGAGCCGGCAGGCGGTGTGGCAGCAGGGGCCGGGCCGGACGTCGCGCCGGCTCGTCCGGCGGCGGGCACCGGTCCCCCGGCGCCGTCGCCCGTCGCCCCGGGCCCGGACGAGACCGGCCCGGACGAACCGGGGCCGGACGCACCGGGTCCGGGAGGCGTCGCGGCCGGACCGGTGCCGGCGTCCCCGGCGCCCGGGCGATCGCCCGCGGCAGGGGTCGCCCCCGTCACCGCGGGCAGCGCCCCGGTGACGACGGGGATGGCGCCGGTGGCGCCGCGCCGGCCCCGGCGGCGGGCGGCGGCGGCCGCGGCTGCCGCGGCGGCCTCGGCCTCACGGATCTGCCGGCGCGTCAGCGGTGCGCCGGTCGCGCTGATGACACCGAGCGGGACGGCTCCGGTGACCGGTGCGGTGCCCGCGTCCGCTGCGGGGGCGCCGGCGACCGTGGTGCCGCCCGCCGGGGTGCCGGGTGCGGCGACGACGGCGATCTGGCCGGTCGCGACGGCGTGCCAGCCGGCCTCCGGGCCCTGGCCGCGCGCCCGCAGGATCCGGACGAGCAGGACCGCGGCGACCGCCAGCAGCAGCACGCCCAGCGCCACGCCGGGCCACAGCCACGGCGTCGTCACGGTCTGCGGCCAGGCGAGGTCCAGCACGGGGGCCGTGTCGCCGAGGCTCACCGCCAGGAGGGACCACCGGCCGTCGCGGGCGGGCCACTCGAGGGTCGCGGAACCGTCACCGGACACCTCGACGAGCCACATGTCGGACCCGGTCGGGTCGGCGGCCGGTGCGACCTCGTCGGCGTCACCCGTGGCGGACGGGCTGGGGCTCGCGGCCGCGGCCCGCGCGTCGGCGGTGGCCGTCCCGCTCGGCTCCGGGGCCGGCGCCTCGACGCTGGTCGTCGCCAGGGTGTGCCAGTCGGACAGCCCGGTCACCCGGACGTACGGGTCGTCGCCCAGCCAGCCGTCGACGTCGGTGTCCCGGCCCACCGCCAGGACCACGGGCGAGCCCTCTGCCCGCACGGTGACCGTCACCGGGTCGCCGGCGAGCTCGAGCACGCCGGGGTCGGTCACCAGGGCCCGGGTCGTCCCGCCGGGCGCCGCGGTGGCGACCAGGGGGTCGTCGGCCCGCCAGGCCGTGGCCGACGCGACGCCGAGCGCGACGGCGGCGACCCCGAGCACGGCGAGCACGGCGGCGATCAGTCGCTGGAGCACGCGTCTTCCTCTCGAACGTGACGGCCCAGGATAGGCCGGGGACCTCGGTGACCGGGCACGCCGGCGGGACGAGGCGGGGCGCACCGGCCACGGACCCGGCCCCGGGGACGGGTGCCGCGGGGTGGGTGCGCCCGGATACGCTGACCGACGGACCGGGGTCAGACGGATGTCCCGAGCCTCCCGCCCGGAGGCGGTCCCCACAAGCGCTCGCGCGCTCCTGCAGGAGGAACTTCGTGGCAGACGACCGTACGCCCTTCCCGGTGGTCAACTTCCGTGGCTACGACCGCGGACCCGTCGACGACCGCATGGCCGAGCTCGAGCGCGCGCTGTCCGACGCCCGGAACCAGGTCGCCTCGCTCGACGAGCGTGTGCTGCAGATCTCCGGGGAGCTGTCCGAGGCGCACCGCCAGCTCCGGGAGGCCGAGCGGCCCACCTACTCCGGGCTCGGGTCCCGCATCGAGATGCTGCTGCGCTCGGCGGAGGAGCAGTCGTCGGACGTGGTGCAGCAGGCGAACGCGCAGGCGTCGGACGCCCTCGCGCGCGCCCGCCTCGCCGCCGGGCAGCTGCGCGCCCGCGCGGAGAACGAGGTCGCCGAGATGCTCGCGACCGCCCGCCGGGAGGCGACGGAGGAGCGTTCGACCGCGCACACCGAGGCGGAGAGCGTGCTGACCGGCGCGCAGCGCCGCGCGGAGGAGCTGGTCGGCTCGGCCGAGCGCGAGGCGGCGCGCATCCAGACGGCGATCCAGACCGAGGAGAGCGAGCGCCGGGCGACGCTCGAGCGCGAGCTCGGCACCCTGCGGGCGACGGTCGAGCGCGAGACGACCGAGCTGCGCATCAGCACCGAGCAGGCGGCCGAGGCGCTGCGGTCGACGACCGAGGCCGAGACCTCCGCGATGCGGGCCGAGGCCGAGCGGTACGACCAGGACCTGCGCCAGCGCGCCGACGCCGAGACGACCGCGCTGCGCCAGCGCGTCACCGCCGAGCTCGCCGAGCTGCGGACCGAGGCGGAGCGCTGGTCGGCGATGCAGCGGTCCCTCGCCGCCACCGAGATCGCGGAGGCACGGCAGGCGGTGGGCGAGGAGGTCACCTCCCTGCGCGCCGAGGCGCAGTCGCACGCCGACGCGGTGCGGTCGGCCGCCGAGCGCGCCGCCGCCGAGCTGCAGCAGCGGGTCGCCGTCGAGACGGCCGCGCTGCGGACCGAGGCGGAGCAGTACGCCGGCTTCGTGCGCGCGACCGCCGACCGGGAGACCGGCGAGCTCCGGGCGGCCGTGGCCGACGAGGTCGCCGCGGCCCGGCAGGAGTCGGAGCAGGCGCTCGCCGTCCAGCGCGCGGAGGCCGAGCAGTACGCCACCGAGCTCCGCGCGACCGCGGAGCGGGAGACGACCGAGCTGCGCGAGCGCACCGAGCACGAGGTCGCCACGCTCCGCGCCCTCGCCGAGCGGGAGACGTCCGAGCTGCGGGAGCGCACCGAGCGCGAGACCACGGAGCTGCGCGAGCGCACCGAGCGCGAGGTCGCCGAGCTCCAGGAGGCGACGCGGCTCGACGTCGAGCGGCGGACGACCGAGGCGTCGCGCGCCGCGGAGGAGCTCCGGGGCCGGGCGCGGACCGAGGCGGACGCGATGCTGGCGCAGGCCCGGCAGGCGCTCGCCGACGCGGAGCTGTCGATCGCCGCCCAGCGCGAGGCGGCCGAGCGCGCCGACGCCGAGCGGCACGCGACCGCCCGCGCCGAGACGGAGAAGCTCGTCGCCGACGCCGAGGCGCACGCCGCGGACGCCGAGCAGCGCGTCGCGAAGGCCCTGGAGCAGGCCGAGAAGATCCGGGTCGACTCGCAGGAGCACGCCAAGGAGCTGCTGTCGAACGCCCGGCAGAACGCCGACCGCGTGGTGGCCGAGGCCCGCGAGCACGCCGAGAAGACCCTGTCCGAGGCGATGTCCGAGGCGGAGCGCGAGCGCACGACCGCGCAGCGCCAGGTCGAGGACCTCAACCGGCAGCGCGAGTCGATCACCACGTACCTCGACGAGCTGCGCAACCTCCTCGGCCACGACCCGGTGCCGAACCGGCAGACGCTCGAGCGGGCGGACGCCGCGCAGGCGCAGTTCGCGGCCAAGCAGGCGGCCGTCCGTCCCGCCGCGCGCCCGGCCCGCGGGGCGAAGGGCCGGCCGGCGCCGGTCTCCGCGGCCGCGGCGGCCCCGGCCCCTGCGGCGGCGGACGCCGACGAGCCGGCCGCCACCACGGGGCCGGAGGCGGCGGACGACGCCCGCGGGGCGAGCAGCGCCGACGGCGCCGACGGCACCGCGACCCCCGACCGGCCGGGCACCTCGACCTCGGCGGGGGACGCGGCGTCCGAGGCCGAGGAGGGCGCGACGTCCGGGACGACCGAGGGCGCGACCAGCGGCACGGACGCCGACGGCACCGACGGCGGGACCTCGGACGGCGCACCGGCCGGTGACGCCGCCGAGGACGGAGCCGCGGACGGGGGCGCCTCCGCTGCGGACGCGGGCTCCGGCGAGGACACCCCGTCGGGCGACGACACCCCGTCGGACGAGGACACCCCGTCGGGCGAGGACGCCGCCGCCGGCGAGCCGGCCCCCGCCGACCGGTGACCGCCACCCCTCCCCCCGACGCCCCGGAGCCCGAGCCGGCCGCCGACGCCGGGTCGGACTGGCGGTCCCGGCGGCGCGAGGCCGCTGACGCCCACGAGGCGGCGCTGCGGGCACGACGGCAGGCCGAGTCCGCGCGCGCACGCGAGCTCATCGCCGCCTTCGTCGCGGAGGCGACGGCACGCGGCGTCGCGCCCGAGCCGCTCCAGGCGCAGGGGTACGGCGGACGCGGGCGCTTCCGGACGCCCCTGCGCGGGTGGTACCTGCGCCGTGACCGCACGGTCGCCGTGGGGACGGACGGCGGGTTCTACGTGCTGACCGTGCCGCCGTCGATCGGCGCGAGGCTGCGCGGGGTGCAGCCCGAGCCGCAGGACCCGCCGCTGGTGCTCGGTGCGGGCGGCAAGGACGGCGAGTCGCTGGACCTGCCCGTCGCGCTCGCCCGCGCCCTGGGTGACGCCCCCGGACCCGCCTGACCCCACCGACGCCGGCACGGTCGCGCGCCGGCCGGGCACCGGCGCGCCCGCCGCGGCCTCAGCGCCCGGCGGCCGCCCGTGCGAGGAGCTCCGCGAGGGCGGCCGCGACCGCGCCGGGGGTCTCGACCGCCGTGAGGTGCCCGGCTCCCGGGACGACGACGGGCTCGACGCCGAGGAGCCCCGCGGTCCGGCGCGCCTCGGCCACGGGCGTCGGCTGGTCCTCCTCGCCGACCAGCACGAGGGCCGGCCCCGTGAACTCCTCGAGCAGCGCCGTCCGGTCGGGGCGGGCCGCCATCGCCCGCTGGGACCACGCGACACCGGCCGGAGGCTGGGCCCCGATCCACGCGCGCACCCGGTCCGCCGTCCCGCGGTCCCGGGCGGCCCGCCCGAGCAGCGCGTCGGCCATGGGGAGCACCTCGTCGACCGTCCCCGCGGACTCGACGGCGTCGGCGATGCGCAGCCGGTTGGCGCGGGCCTCCTCGGTGTCGGCGCCGGCCTTGGTGTCGAGCAGCCCGAGCCCGGCGACCAGGCCGGGGTGCCGCTCGAGGACCGCCAGGGCGACGTAGCCACCCATGGACAGGCCGGCGACCACGGCGCGGTCGTGACCGGCCCGGGCGAGCGCCGCGGCGACGGCGTCGGCGGACGCGTCGAGCGACGGGTCGGGCAGCGGCACGCCCTGCGCGGCGCCGAGGCCCGGCAGGTCGAGCGCGAGCACGGGCTGCGCGGCGGCACCGTGCGGGGCGCCGGGCAGCAGCGCGGCGGCGTCCTCCCACATCCGGTGGTCGAGCGGGAAGGCGTGCAGCAGGACCAGCGGCAGGCCGGTCCCGGGTCGCAGCGCGTGGACGACGGCGGTCGCGCGCGGGGTGTGCGTCATGCGTCCTCCTCGGGGGCGCCGGTGGCGGCCTGCTCGCTCGGGCCGTCCCACGTGGTCGGCAGGGGCACGGGGAAGCCGGGCCGGACGTGCCGGACGACCTCGTCGAGCACGCGGCGGACGTACGCCTCCCCCACCCACAGGTGCTTCGCGCCGTCGACGCCGATGACCTCGGCCTGGTGCACGCGCGCGAACCGCTCGCGGGCCTCGGCGGGGCGCAGGTAGTCGTCGTGCTCGGGCACCAGGACGACGAGCGGCTTCCCGTCGGCGTCCCAGGCGTCGAGGTCCGCGTCGGTGGCGCGGTGCAGCGGCGGGGACAGCAGCACGGCGCCCTCGACCGCCGGGTCGAGGCCGTGCATGAGCGCGAGCTCCGTGCCGAAGGACCACCCGACGAGCCAGGGGTGCGGCAGGTCGCGGAACTCGGCGAGCTCGATGGCGGCGTGCACGTCGAGCTTCTCCGACCGGCCCTCGTCGAACGACCCCTGCGAGGTGCCACGGGGGCTGGACGTGCCGCGGGTGTTGAACCGCAGCACCGCGATGTCCGCGAGGGCCGGCAGGCGCCAGGCGGCCTTGCGCAGCACGTGCGAGTCCATGTAGCCGCCGTGGGTCGGCAGCGGGTGCAGGGTGACCAGCGTCGCGGCGGGCGTCCTGGGGGTCCCGTCGGGGTGGACGGGGAGGGCGAGCTCGCCGACGAGCGTGAGGCCGTCGGCGGTGTGCAGCTCGACGTCCTCGCGGTGCGCGGGCAGGACGGTCAGCGAGCGGATGGCGGTGGAGGCGGCGTCGGTGGTCATCGCCGTCGAGCGTAGTCCGGGGGCGTGCGGTCCGGCCGTCAGCGCCGGGTGGGCCTGCGGCGTCCCCGCGCCGACCAGCACGCCGCGTGCCAGTGCCGCCGGTCGGCGAGCGCGGCGTCCGGCCCGAACATCCCGTCGGCGGCCCAGGCGACGACGTGCGGCGTGCCGGGCGCGATCTCCTGGTCGCAGCCCGGGCAGCGGTACGTGCGCTCGGACCCGGCGACGCGCTGCACCGTCCAGGTGCCGTCGGGGCCCTCCTCGGACGTGCGCCCGCCGCGCACGCGCTCGAGGTCGAGCGGGACGTGCTCGGCGGTGTACGGGCGCTTGCCGGAGCGACGGGTCGAGGGCACGCCCCCATGATCCCGGACGCGCCCGGGGGCGGCCACCGACCTCGCGGTGACCGCCCCCGGCGCGGCGGCGTGGGTCAGGACAGGGTGGCGGCCGTCTCCGCCGGCGCGATCGTCCGGGTCGCGACGAGGTCGCGGTACCAGAGCGCGGAGTCCTTCAGGGTGCGCTCGCCCGTCGGGTAGTCGACGCGGATGATGCCGAAGCGGCGGTCGTAGCCGTACGCCCACTCGAAGTTGTCCATCAGCGACCAGACGAAGTACCCGCGCACGTCGGCGCCGGCGTCCATCGCGGCGCCCACGGCGTCGATGTGGTCGTGCAGGTACTCGACGCGCGGCAGGTCGTGCACCCGGCCGTCGGCGGACACCTCGTCGTAGAACGCGGCGCCGTTCTCGGTGACCGCCATGGGCAGGCCCGGGTAGCGGCGGTGCAGGTCGAGCAGCAGCTCGGTGAGGCCCTCGGGCTCGATGTTCCAGCCCATGGCCGTGTGCGGGCCGGGCAGCGGCAGCCACTCGACGTCGTCGCAGCCGACCCACGGGCTGACGACCGAGGACTTGTGGCCGTCGGGACCGGGGGTGCCGTCGCCGACGACCGGCTCGCCCTGGAGGCGCTGCACCTTGCCGGTGGAGTAGTAGTTGACGCCCAGCAGGTCGATGGGCACGCGGATCAGCTCCAGGTCGCCGTCCTGCACGAACGACCAGTCGGTGAGGTGCGCGGTCTGGGGCAGGACCTCCTGCGGGTAGCGGCCCTCGAGCAGCGGCTGCAGGAACACCTCGTTGGCCACCAGGTCGACCTGGCGCTTGGCGGCGACGTCCTCGGGGGCGTCGGAGGCCGCGCGGGTCACGTGGAGGTTCAGGGTGATGGAGATCTGCGCGGCGTCGCCGAGCACGTCCCGCACGGCGCGCGCGGCGAGGCCGTGCGCGAGGTTGAGGTGGTGCACCGCGGCGAGCGCGGTGGCCGGCTCGGTGCGGCCCGGGGCGTGGACGCCGGAGGCGTAGCCGAGGTAGGACGAGCACCACGGCTCGTTGAGCGTCGTCCAGACCGTGACCTTGTCGCCGAGCACCTCGGCCATCTTCCGGGCGTACTCGGCGAACCGGTAGGCGGTGTCGCGGTTGCCCCAGCCGCCGGCGTCCTCGAGGGCCTGCGGCAGGTCCCAGTGGTACAGGGTCACGACGGGGGCGATCCCGGCCTCGACGAGACGGTCCACCAGGTCGACGTAGAACGCGATGCCCTCGTCGTTCCACGCGCCGGAGCCGTCCGGCTGGACGCGCGGCCAGGCGATGGACAGGCGGTACGCCTGGAGGCCGAGCTGCTGCATGAGCGCGACGTCCTCGGGCACCCGGTGGTAGTGGTCGGCGGCGACGTCGCCGGTGTCGCCGTTCAGCACGGCGCCGGGGCGCGCGGAGAACGTGTCCCAGATGGACGGGCCGCGCCCGCCCTCGGTGGCGGCGCCCTCGATCTGGTACGAGGCGGTGGCGGAGCCCCACAGGAAGTCGGCGGGGAACTGTCGTCCGGACGGACGGGTGGTCGGCATGGCTGTCCTCGGGGGTCGGGTGGCGGGCCGTCCGGGGACAACCCTGTCGAATCGATACGATACACGGTGTGGGAGCGCTCCCGCGACTCCTGCCGCGGGACGGGTGGGTCGACGCCGTCCGGGTGCTCCCGGTGGCGGGGCGCGGCGAGCCGGCCACGCCCCGCCGCCGGACGGCGGGGCGTCGGTCAGGTCGCGGGGACCTCCAGCACGGCGCCGGAGGCCGCGACCGGCGCACCCAGCCCGTGGGCCACGGCCCACGCACCGGGCACGTCGCCGGTGGCCTCCGCACGGACGCGGTCGCCCGAGCGGGTCACCCGGAACACCGCCTCCCGGCCCGACGGGCGCGCCACCCGCGTGACCGACTCGTGCCCGTCGGCCAGCCCGAACAGCCGCAGGGTGACGCCCTCGGCGTGGTCGTAGTCGGGCCGGTCCGTGCGGGCGCCGACCGGCAGCACCGTGCCCGGCCGGACCAGCACCGGCAGGGAGTCGAACCCGTGGCGCTGGCGGTGCCAGCGCGGGCCGCGGACCCGCGACCCGTCGAGCAGCGAGGTCCACTCCCCCTCCGGCACGTACACGTCCACGTCGCCCTCCGCCGAGAACACCGGCGCGACGAGCACCGACGACCCCAGCAGGTACTGGGTGTCGACGGTCGCCGCACCCGGGTCGTCCGGGAACTCCAGCACCATCGGGCGCATCGCGGGCAGCCCGTCGGTGTGCGCCTCGCGGCCGACCGCCGACAGGTACGGCATCAGCGAGAGCTTGAGCTCCGTGAACCGCTGGGTGACCTTGACGGACTCCTCGTCGAACGCCCACGGCACCCGGTACGACCCGGACCCGTGCAGCCGCGAGTGCGAGGAGAGCATCCCGAACGCCAGCCAGCGCTTGAACACCGCGGCGTCCGGCGTCCCCTCGAACCCGCCGATGTCGTGCGACCAGAACCCGAAGCCCGACGACGCGAGCGACAGCCCGCCCCGCAGCGACTCGGCCATCGAGACGAACGTCGACTCGCAGTCGCCGCCCCAGTGCACGGGGAACTGCTGGCCGCCCGCCGTCGCCGAGCGGGCGAACAGCACCGCCTCGCCCTCGCCGCGCACCTCGGTCAGCAGGTCGAAGACCGCCTTGTTGTACAGGTGCGTGTAGTAGTTGTGCATCCGCTCCGGGTCCGAGCCGTCGTGCCAGACGACGTCCGTGGGGATCCGCTCGCCGAAGTCGGTCTTGAAGCAGTCGACGCCCATGTCGAGCAGCGCCCGGAGCTCGCCCTGGTACCAGGCGACGGCGTCCGGGTTCGTGAAGTCCACGAGCGCCATGCCGGCCTGCCACAGGTCCCACTGCCACACCGAGCCGTCCGCGCGGGTCACGAGGTACCCGCGCTCGCGACCCTCGGCGAACAGGTGCGACCGCTGCGCGATGTACGGGTTGATCCACACGCACACCCGCAGGCCCCGCTCGTGCAGCCGCGCCAGCATCCCCTCGGGGTCCGGGAACGTCGCCGGGTCCCACACGAAGTCGCTCCAGTGGAACCGGCGCATCCAGAAGCAGTCGAAGTGGAACACCGACAGCGGCAGCCCGCGCTCGGCCATGCCGTCGACGAACGACGTCACCGTCTGCTCGTCGTAGTCGGTGGTGAACGACGTCGAGAGCCACAGGCCGTACGACCAGTCCGGGACCCGCGCGGGCCGTCCGGTCAGGGCGGTGTACCGGCGCAGCACGTCCTTCGGGTCGGGCCCGGCGATGACGTAGTAGCGCATCCGCTGCCCCTCGACGCTGAACTGCGTGCGCGAGACGACCTCGGACCCGACCTCGAACGAGACGTGGCCCGGGTGGTCCACGAACACGCCGTACCCGGCGTCGGTCAGGTAGAACGGCACGTTCTTGTACGCCTGCTCGGACGACGTCCCGCCGTCGGCGTTCCAGACGTCGACCGCCTGCCCGTTCTTCACGAACGCGGTGAACCGCTCCCCCAGGCCGTAGACGTGGTCGCGGACCCCGAGGGCGAGCTGCTCGCGCACGAACTGCCGGCCGTCGGCGTCCGTGACGATCCCGACGCCGCGGGAGGTCGCCCCCGTGACGACGCGCCCGTCCACCTCGACGTCGAGCGCCCACTCCCCCGTCGTCGCGACGCGGGCCGTGAGGTTGCCGGTGGTGAGGGCGGCGCGCGGGTCGTCCGCGGTGGGTCCGGTGACGACGACGTCCGGGCGGGCGTCCGCGACCGCGAACGCCGGGCCGCGCTCCACCCCGCCCTGGTGGTGCTCGATCGTCACCCCCAGCACCCCCTCGGCGGGCGAGTCGAGCGTGATCGTGACGAGCGGGTGGTTGAGCGAGTCGCCGCGGGTCTCCAGCCGGCGCACGCCGGCGTACGCGGTCAGACCCCGCTCGCCGACCACGACCTCGTCGACCGCTCGCGGACGCAGGATGTCGACCCCGGGCAGGTTCTGCCAGTAGCCGTCGGTGAACTTCATGGATGCGCTGCCCTTACTTGACCGCGCCCGCGGTGATGCCGCGGGTGAGGGTCCGCTGGAAGATCAGGAAGAAGATGATCGCGGGGACCATCGAGACGAGCGCGCCCGCGTTCGTGGTGGGCGCGTCCATCATGCGGTCGCCCTGCAGGGAGGCGAGCGCGACGGGGATCGTCTGGGTGGCGTTGGTCGTGAGCATGACCAGCGGGATGAAGAACTCGTTCCACGTCCAGATGAAGAAGAAGATGAGCAGGACGCTCAGCGTGGGCCGCACCACCGGGAACACCACGCCCCACAGCGTGCGCCACCGGCCCGCACCGTCCAGCGAAGCCGCCTCGAGCAGGGCCCGCGGGAACGTGCCGAGCACCGACGACAGCAGGTACGTGCCGAAGGCCGCCTGGATGACGGTGAAGATGATGATGACCGACCACTGGTTGTTGGACAGGCCCACCTCCTGCGCCATCTGGAACAGCGGGTAGACGAGCACCTCCTGCGGGAGCATGTTCGCCAGCAGGAACAGCGTGACGACCCACATCCGGCCCTTGACCCGCCCGACGCCGAGGGCGTACGCCGACAGCAGCGACAGCGTCACGCCGAACACGGCCACGGTGCCGGAGATCCACACCGAGTTGACCAGCTTCTCCGGGAAGTTCACGCGGGTCCAGAAGCTCCGCAGACCCTCGGTGTAGAACTCCGCCGGCCACGACAGCGGGCCGTTCTGCGAGTAGTCCGCCGGCGCCTTGAACGCGTTGAGCACCATGATGACGAACGGCACGAGCATGAGCACCGCCACCAGGACCGCGGCGGCGAGCACGAACCAGCGGGCGGTGCCGCGGCGGTGCCGGCGGTCGGTGTCCGTGGCCCGGGCGCGCGGCGGGCGCGGCGGCCGGCCGGCGGCGACGGGCGTCGGCAGCGTCTCGATCGGGGCGGCCATCAGCGACCCTCCTCCTCACGGCGGGCGCTGCGGGACTGCAGCACCATGATCACGACGGCCACCACGATGATGAGGACCGTCAGGACGTTGGCGATCGCGGCGCCGTAGCCGACCTTCGACTTGTCGAAGAAGTTCAGGTACGAGTAGTAGCTCGGCACGAGCGTCGACGACTCGGGGCCGCCGCGGGTGAGCACGTAGATGGGCCCGAAGACCTTGAGCGCGGCCACCGTGCAGGTCAGCGTGATGACGAACGTCTCGGGCTTGATCTGCGGGATCGTGATGGCGCGGAACCGGTGCCACCAGCCCGCGCCGTCCAGCTCGGCGGCCTCGTACAGCTCCGGGTCGACCCGCTGCAGCGCGGACATGAAGATGACCACCGGGTACCCGATCTGGATCCAGATCAGCACGAGCATCACGGTCGGCAGCGCGGTCGACGTCGAGCCCAGCCAGTTCGGCGGGTCCGTCACGCCGACCTCCCGCAGCAGCACGTTGAGGGCGCCCGTCTGGGAGTTGAGGATCCAGTTCCACAGCACGCCTGCGACCGCGACGGGGAGGATCTGCGGCAGGTAGTACGAGGCGCGCAGCACCGAGGCGACGCGCGGCCCGAACCGCTTGCCGAGCACGTCGAACAGCGTGGTGGCGAGCAGCAGGCCGATCACGGTCGGCACCAGCACCATCGCGACGATCATCGCGACGGAGTTGCGGAACGACGTCCAGAACTGCTCGTCGGCCAGCAGGTCGGTGTAGTTGCCGAGCCCGTACCAGCGCAGCGGGGCGTTGCCGCCCTTCCACTTGTGCAGGCTGTAGTAGATGTTCATCCCGAACGGGATGAGGATGACGACGGTGAACGCGACGAGGCCGGGCACGAGGTACGGGAGGTACCCGAGCCAGTCGCGCGAGCGGCGGTTGCGAACCCGCGGTCGGTCGACGGTGGTCACAGCGGCTCCTCGGTGAAGGCGGCGGGAGGGTCCCGGCCGGCGCCCCGCAGGGGGACGCGGGGCGCCGGCCGGGCGGTCGGGGTCAGCCCTCGAGGAGGTCCGTCTTGCCCGACTCGTACGCCGAGGACAGGCCGTCGAGCACCTCGGACGGGGTCTTCGACTGGTTGATCAGCGACTGGAACTCCGAGACCAGCACGTCGTAGAAGCCCGGCACCGGCCAGTCGGGGTAGTAGGCCAGGCCGTCGTCGTCGAGGATCGCCTCGAAGTTCTCCGTGAGCTCCTTCGTCTTCGGGTCGGTGATCGCGGACGAGTCACCGGCGACCGGCAGGCCGCCGGCCTGGCCGAGCACCTCCTGCACCTCGGGGCGCAGGGTGATGTCGATGAAGTCGTACGCCAGGTCCTTCGCGACCGCGTTCTCCGGGACGACCCAGAGGTTGCCCGAGGAGCCCGGGTGCATCGTGTTCTCCGGGAACAGCGTCTGGCCCCAGGTGAACGGGATCTCCTCGGTCAGGCGCCCGAACCACCAGGAGCCCGAGACCATGAACGGGTACGTGCCGTTGATGAACGACACGCCCATGTCCTCCGCGGTCAGCGCGGCGGAGTCCGCGGCGACGTAGCCGGCCTTGATCCACTCGTCGAGCTTCTCGGTCGCCTGCGTGAAGGCGTCGCCGTGGAAGTCCACGTCGGCCGAGAACAGCTGGTAGTCGTCGACCAGCTCGCGGTCCGCGTAGTGCAGCACGAGCTCGTACCAGAGCTGGCCCATCGGGTACTCCGCGCCGGCCTCGGCGAGCGGGGTGACGCCGTTCTCCTGGAACGTCGCGAGCGCGGCCTCGAACTCGTCGAACGTGGTCGGCACGGCGATGCCGTACTCGTCGAGCATGTCCTGGTTGAAGTACACGCCGACGAACTCGCCGTAGTTCGGCACCCCGTACCAGTCGCCGGAGCCCATGAGGCCCTGCTCGTCGTAGCGCGCCGTGGTCTGGATGGACGCCGGGAGCGTCGAGTCCCAGCCGCGCGACTCGGCCTCCTCCGTCAGCGGCGTGATGAGGCCCTGCGACGCGAGCTGCCCGGCCGTGGCGTTGCCCTTGTTGTACTCCATGACGTCCGGCACGTCGTCGCCGGTCAGGAAGATCTTGGCGTTCTTCTGGATCTGCTCGAACGTCTGGTTCTCGACGTTCACCGTGACGTCGGGGTGCTCGTCCTCGAAGATCTCGATGGCCTTGTTCCACGCCTGGCCCATGGCCGAGTCGTCGTTCTCGTAGTGCCAGATGGTGAGGGTGTCGGCGTCGGAACCGCCGCCCCCGCCGCTGCTGTCACCGCCGCACGCCGCCAGGGCGAGCGGCAGGGCGAGCGCCAGGGCACCCGCCACGACCGTCTTCCGCTGCACTGCCATCACACGTCCTCCTCGTCGAGTTCCTGCTCCGTGCTGTCCGGGCGCGGCGGTCGCCGGCCCGTTCGGGTGGGTCTAGGGGGCGGCGGCCGCGACCGCCGGGGCGACGACGCCGGCCGGGCCGGCCGGCGTCCCCGTGGGCGCGGGGCCGGTGCTGCCGCAGTCCACGAGCCGGCAGGCCAGCACCGCCGGGGGCGGGGGCGTGCCGACGCCGAGCAGCGCGAGCAGCACGTCCACGCCGGCGCGACCGAGCTCGGCACCCGGCGCGTGCAGCGTCGTCAGCGGCGGGACCGACTGGCCCGTCACGGCGGGCGACGACACGACCGCGAGCACGGACACGTCGTCCGGGACCGCGGCGCCGCGCGCGCCGAGCTCGGCGACGACGCCGAAGGTGGCGTCCTCGTTCATGGTGACGACGGCGGTGGGCGCCTCGGCGTCGGCCAGCAGGAGCCGGACGGCGACCCGCCCGCCCGTCACGGACTCGTCGGCGTGCACCTGCCGGGACGTCAGCCCGCGCAGCCGCATCGCGCGCTCGTAGGCGGCCGCGGCGCGCACGGTCGGCCCGTGCCCCTCCGCCACCCGGTGCGCCGCGTGGTTGACGAACGCGATGCGGCGGTGGCCGAGCGCGGCGAGGTGCTCCACCGCGTCGTGCAGGGTGGCCTCGAAGTCCACGTCGACGGACGGCAGGTCGGTGTCGCCGGCCGTCCGCCCGATGAGCGCCGTCGGCACGCCGGCGGCGCGCAGTCCGCGCACCCGGGCGTCCTCCAGGTGCACCTCCATGACGAGCACGCCCTCGGCCAGGCCCTGCCGCGCGACCTCCAGCACGCCGGCCCCGTCGTCCACCGCGAACGGCCAGAGCACGAGCTGGTACCCGCGCTCCTGGGCGCCGGCCGCGGCGCCGAGCACGAACTCGGCGGACGTCCTGCTCAGGCCGGAGGCCCCGACGGGGTACGTGAGGGCGAGCACGCGGCTGTGGCGCGACGCGAGGCCGCGGGCGAGGGCGTTCGGGCGGTAGCCGAGCTCGTCCATCGCCGCCTGCACCCGCGCCCGGGTGGCCGCGGAGACCGGCCGTGCGGAGGTGAGCGTCGCGGAGACGGTCGACAGGGCGACGCCGGCCCGGCGTGCGACGTCCTGCATCGTCACGACCACCGGTCTCCCCTCCTCCTCGAGCGGTGACTCTCGTCGATGAGAGTCGAAGCGCTTCGCGCGGTCGTCACTCTAGGCAGCCGGGGGCGGCGGCGTCCAGGGGTGGAGATATCGAAATGGTCACGGAACGGGTCGAAGCGATTCGATGTCGTGGCGGCGGTGTTCATGCGGCTGTACGCCCAGGGTGGACGGGCAGATCGGACCTCGGTCGCCCCTCGGCGAGCCCCGACAGTCGAAGCGCTTCACCCAATGGAGGACGTCTTCTGACCTGCGTGTTCGACCACCTCGAGCACGCGCCGGCCGCACCCCGGAGGGCCGGTCGGCACGCCCCGCACCGGCACACCACTACCCTGTGCTGCATGGCGACCATCGGGGACGTGGCCCGGGCGGCGGGGGTCTCGGTCTCGACCGTCAGCTACGTGCTGAGCGGCAAGCGCACCATCTCCGCCCCCACGCGCGAGCGGGTGCAGCAGGCGATCTCCGACCTCGGCTACCGCCCCCACGCCGGCGCGCGCGCCCTGGCCTCCAGCCGCAGCAACGTCCTCGCGCTGATGGTCCCGTTCCGGCCCGGCATCAACGTGCAGATCATCATGCAGTTCGTCGGCGGCGTCGTCACGACCGCCCGTGAGCACGACCACGACGTGCTGGTGCTCACGCAGGACGACCCGCAGGGCATGACCCGCATCGCCGCGAGCTCGACCGCCGACGCGCTCATCGTCATGGACATCGAGGCGGACGACGCCCGCCTGCCGGCGCTGCGGTCGCTCACGCTGCCGAGCATCCTCATCGGTGTGCCCGACGACACCACGGGCCTGAGCTGCGTGGACCTCGACTTCGCCGGGGCCGGCCGGCTCGCGGTGCGGGAGCTCGCCCGGCACGGGCACCGTCGGCTGGCTCTCGTCGCCGCGTCGCAGGACCGCCTCGACCACCGTGCGAACTACGCGGTCCGCATGCGCCACGGCGTGCTCGAGCAGGCCGCCACCAGCGGCGCCGACGTCGCGGTCGTGCCCGCCGAGCCGACCTTCACCGGCGGCGCGCAGGCCCTCGACCGCGTGCTCGACGAGCACCCCGGCACGACCGGGCTGGTCGTCCACAACGAGGCGGCGCTCGGGGGCGTGCTGGCGCGCGCCGCCGACCGGGGGCTGCGGATCCCGGAGGACCTGTCCGTCGTCGCCGTCAGCCCCGCCGACGTCGCCGCCGCCCTGCCCGTCCCCGTCTCGATCATCGAGGTGCCCGGGAACCGCATCGGCCGGCTCGCGGTCGAGATGGCGATGGCCCGCCTCGCCGGCGAGGACCTGGCCGAGACCCGGCTCGTCGCCCCCGCGTACACGGACCACGGCAGCGTCGCGGCCGTCTGACGCGGCCACCTCGCCGCTCGCACGAGCACGGCACACCGCCACCGCCGAGCGGGGGCCGAGCCGAGACGCCGTAGCGCGCGACGGCGCCACCGCACTAGCCGGCGACGGCGCTCCCGCCGGCCACGGACCCGTCTTCCCCCGCTGCTCCCGGCTCGTCCGCAGCCGCCGCATCGGCCGTCGCCGCGCGCAGCGACCGCAGCACCAGCGCGTGCCGGAGCAGGAACGCCTGCTCGTCCAGCTTCTTGCGCCGCAGCCACCCGGTGACCTCGTCGTCGTGCTTGCTCGCGTTGCAGGAGGCGCAGGCCGGGACCACGTTCTCGACCGTGTACCGGCCGCCGCGCGCGACCGGCATCACGCAGTCCCGCTGGAGCCCCGGACCCGGCGCGCGGCAGTACGCGCACCCGTCCCACGCCGCGAGCAGGGCCGCCCACTGCGCGGCCGTGAGGTCGTTCTCCACGCGGGAGAGCCGGCGCTGCCGGCGCTTCGCGTAGCGGGCGCGGGCCGCGGGGCCGGCGGGGCGGAACCGGCGGGCAGGGGGCACGGGCGGCACGGTCGCACCGTACCGCTGCCGGGTCACACCTCGACGAGCGCCCCGCCGCGGTAGACCGCCACGCACGCGAGGTCGCCGTCCGTCACGACGACGTCGCCGCGCCGGCCGACGGCCAGCGCGCCGAGGTCCGGCCGCCCCAGCACCTCGGCGGGCGTCGCGGACGCCGACCGCACGGCGGCGACGAGGCCGACGCCCGCGGACACGACGCTGCGCACGACGTCCAGCAGGTGCGCGGTGCCGCCGGCGATGGCGCCGGCCGTGCCGTCCTCGTCGCGCAGCCGCGCCACGCCCTCGCCCACGCGCACCGCCATCGGCCCGAGCTGGTAGTCGCCGTCCGCCATGCCGGCCGCCGCCATCGCGTCGGTCACCAGCGCGATCGAGCCGGGCCCGACGAGGTCGAACACCGCCCGCACCGTGCCGTCGGCGAGGTGGGTGCCGTCGGCGACGAGCTCGACGACGAGCTCGCCCCGTGCCGCCGCCGCCAGGCACGCCGCGACCGGGCCGGGGTCGCGGTGGTGCAGGGGGCGCATGCCGTTGAACAGGTGCGTCGCCGTCGGACGGGCCGACCGTCCCGCGCCCGCTCCCCCGCCGGCGGCCGCGGACCGGCGGCCGCCCCCGAGCAGAGCCCGCGCGCGGGCGACGGCGGCGTCCACCTGCTCGGCGGACGCGTCCGTGTGCCCGACCGACGGCACCGCACCCGCACGCACCAGCGCCGCGAGCACGTCGTCGGCCGGCTCCCCGTCGCCGCCGCGCCCGTGGCCGTCCGCGACACCCGGCACCTCGGGCGCGACGGTCATCGTCACGAGGTGGCCCCGGGCCGCCGCCGCGAGGTCCGTCACCAGGGCGGGGTCACCCGCGAGCATGTCCTGCGGGTTCTGGGCGCCGCAGCGCGCGGCCGACAGGAACGGCCCCTCGGCGTGGATGCCCACCAGGTCCCCGGACTCCACCAGGTCGGCCAGCAGCGCCGCGCGCGCCAGCAGCACGTCACGGGGCGCGGTCACGAGCGACGCGACCAGGCTCGTCGTGCCGTGGCGCAGGTGCTCGCGCGCCGCGACCAGGGCCTCCTCGCGCGTCGTCGCGTCCGGGAAGCTGGACCCGCCGCCGCCGTGGTCGTGCACGTCGACCAGCCCGGGCAGCAGGGTCGTCCCCGGAGCCGGCACCGGCGGCAGCTCGTCCGCCCACGTGCCCGGGAGCTGCGCGGCCGGCCCCACCCAGGCGATCGAGCCGCCCGACAGGACGACCACGCCGTCCGGGAGGACCTCCGCGGGGGTCACGACCTCCCCCCGCAGGACGACGTCGGCGGGGGCGGTCTCGGCGGTGGTCACGACCCCCATCATGGCGCACTCAGAACAGGCGGGAGTCCACGTCGTCGACGCCGCGCATCGCGTCGTAGTCGAGCACGAGGCAGGCGATGCCGCGGTCGGTCGCGAGCACGCGCGCCTGCGGCTTGATCTCCTGCGCCGCGAACACCCCGCGCACCGGGGCGAGCAGCGGGTCCCGGTTCAGCAGCTCCAGGTAGCGGGTGAGCTGCTCGACCCCGTCGATGTCGCCGCGGCGCTTGATCTCCACGGCCACCGTCGACCCCGAGGCGTCCCGCGCGAGGATGTCGACCGGGCCGATCGCCGTCGGGAACTCCCGGCGCACCAGCGTGTGCCCGGCGCCGAGCACCTCGATCTGCGCGGCCATGAGCTCCTGCAGGTGCGCCTCGACGCCGTCCTTCACGAGGCCGGGGTCGACGCCCAGGTCGTGCTCCGAGTCGTGCAGCACGTCGTGCACCTCGATCACCAGGCGGTCGTCGCTCTTGGTGTGCTGCACGGTCCACACCTGCCGCACCCCGCGCTCGGCGGCCTCGCCGGCGGCGTCCTCGGTGCGCAGCGTGCACGGCGGGCTCATCCAGTTCAGCGGCTTGTACGAGCCGCCGTCGGAGTGCAGCAGCACCGACCCGTCGGCCTTGACCACCACCAGCCGGGTCGCCAGCGGCAGGTGGGCGTTCAGCCGCCCGCTGTACCGGGCCGAGCAGCGCGCGACGAGCAGGCGCATGGGGGACGTCCTTCGGTGCTGTGCGTCAGATGACGTGGTGCGGCACGGGCGGCGCGGCCTCGAGCCACGAGGTGAGACCCGCGTAGGCCTCGGGGGTCATGAGCAGCTCCACCTCGGGACGCGGACCCGGTCCGGACCCGACGCGGCAGCGCACGAGGTACGCCCCGCCCGGGGACGCCGGGTCCGCCGCCGTGCGCTCGACGACCTCGATGCCGCCGCGCGGCCAGATGTGCTCCGGGCGCGGCGCGAGCGACTGCAGCCGCCACCAGTACAGGTGCCGGGCCCCGTAGTGCGCGATGCCGCGGGTCCAGCGGCCCCGCACCCGCAGCGAGCAGCGGAACGAGCCGACCCGCCGGGTCAGGGAGTGCCACCGCGACAGCCCCAGCCCCAGCACGACGAACCCCGCGAGGACGACGAGCAGCGCGACGAGGGCGACCTGGGTCCCGCTCACCGCCGGCCCGTCAGCGCGCGGAGGCGCCGGAGGCCACCGCCTCGGCAGCGTCGACCACGACCGTCACCTGGTCGGCGTCCACGGACAGGAAGCCGCCCTCGACCGTCCACCGGTGGACGGTGCCCCCGGTCTCGGTCACCCGGACCTCCCCGTGCCGGAGCACGGAGAGGACCGGGGTGTGCCCGGCCAGGATGCCGATCTCGCCGTCCGAGGCGGGCGCGCTGACGATGCGCGCCTCACCGGACCAGATGGTGCCGTCGGTGTCGACGAGGTCGACCTCGAGGTGGGCCATGGGACGAGAACCTCCGGGGTGGGGACGAGGGCGGGGTGGAGCGGCGGGCGCCTGGGTCAGACGCCGTACTCCTTCTGGATGCGGGCCCAGTTGCGCTCGAGATCCTCGAGGCCGCCGATGTTGAAGAAGGCCTGCTCGGCGATGTGGTCGAACTCGCCGTCCGCGATCTTCTTGAACGCCTCGACCGTCTCGGACACCGGGACCGTCGAGCCGACGACGCCGGTGAACTTCTCGGCCATGTAGGTGTTCTGGGAGAGGAACTGCTGGATGCGGCGCGCCCGCGCCACGACCGTCTTGTCCTCCTCCGACAGCTCGTCGACACCGAGGATCGCGATGATGTCCTGGAGCTCCTTGTTGCGCTGCAGGATCGACTTCACGCGGGTCGCGACGTCGTAGTGCTCCTGGCCCACGTAGCGCGGGTCGAGGATGCGGGACGTCGACGCCAGCGGGTCCACCGCGGGGTACAGACCGCGGGACGCGATCTCGCGGGAGAGCTCCGTCGTCGCGTCGAGGTGCGCGAACGTCGTGGCCGGGGCCGGGTCGGTGTAGTCGTCGGCCGGCACGTAGATCGCCTGCAGCGAGGTGATCGAGTGGCCGCGCGTCGAGGTGATGCGCTCCTGCAGGAGGCCCATCTCGTCGGCGAGGTTCGGCTGGTAGCCCACCGCGGACGGCATGCGGCCGAGCAGCGTCGACACCTCGGAGCCGGCCTGCGTGAACCGGAAGATGTTGTCGATGAACAGCAGCACGTCCTGCTTCTGCACGTCGCGGAAGTACTCCGCCATCGTCAGGGCGGACAGGGCGACGCGCAGACGCGTGCCCGGCGGCTCGTCCATCTGGCCGAAGACGAGGGCGGTCTTGTCGAAGACGCCCGCCTCCTCCATCTCGACGATGAGGTCGTTGCCCTCGCGGGTGCGCTCACCGACGCCGGCGAACACCGACACACCGCCGTGGTCCTGCGCGACGCGCTGGATCATCTCCTGGATGAGGACGGTCTTGCCGACGCCGGCGCCCCCGAACAGGCCGATCTTCCCGCCGAGCACGTACGGGGTGAGCAGGTCGATGACCTTGATGCCGGTCTCGAACATCTGCGTCTTCGACTCGAGCTGGTCGAAGGCCGGGGGCTTGCGGTGGATCGGCCAGCGCTCCGTGACCTCGAACGTCTCGCCCTCGGTCAGGTTGAGCACCTCACCGGTCACGTTGAACACGTGGCCCTTGGTGATGTCGCCGACCGGCACGCTGATCGGGGAGCCGGTGTCCGTCACCAGCGCGCCGCGGACGAGGCCGTCGGTCGGCTTCAGGGCGATGGCGCGCACGAGCGAGTCGCCGAGGTGCTGCGCGACCTCGAGCGTCATCGTGAAGCCGCCGCTGGCCTCGCCCTCGCCCTGACCGGACAGGTCGATCTCGACGGTCAGCGCGTTGTAGATGTCCGGGATCTGGTCCGCGGGGAACTCGATGTCCACGACGGGCCCGATCACACGGGCGACGCGGCCCACGCCCGGCGTGGCCGTGGTGTCCTTCGCGTCGACGGTGGTCGCGGTCATGTCTGCCTGCCTTCGGTCGTCCGCCGGTGTCCGGCGGGCTGGTTCGGGTCGTGCTCGTGCTGCGGGCGGGGTCAGGAGGCGAGCGCGTCGGCGCCCGACACGATCTCGCTGATCTCCTGGGTGATCTCGGCCTGGCGGGCCTGGTTCGCCAGCCGCGTGTAGGTGCGGATGAGGTCCTCGGCGTTCTCCGTCGCGGTGTGCATCGCGCGCTGCCGGGCGGCGAGCTCGGACGCCGCGGCCTGCAGGAGGCACGCGAAGATCCGGGTGCGCACGTACCGCGGCAGCAGCGCGTCCAGCACCTGGTCGGGGTCCGGCTCGAACTCGTACAGCGGCAGCGCACCCTGCTCGCCGGCGGGCGCGACGCCCTCGACGACCTCCAGCGGGAGCATCCGGATGACCTGGGGGCGCTGGCTCACCATGTTGACGAACTGCGTCGACACGATGTGCAGCTCCCCCACGCCGCCGTCCTCGGGCGCCGCGGCGAAGGCCTCGAGCAGCGTGCTCGCGATCTCCTCGGCGAGGTCGGACGTCGGGGCGTCGGACTGCCCGGTCCAGACGCCCGCGAGCTCGCGGTGCCGGAACCGGTAGTACGACTCGGCGCGGCGACCGCTGACGTACAGCGCGACCTCCTTGCCCTCCTCCTGCTCCAGGCGCTCGACGAGCCGCTCCGTCTCGCGGATCACGGACGCCGAGTAGGCGCCCGCCATGCCGCGGTCCGACGCGATGAGCAGCACGGCCACCCGGTTGGTGTCGTGCCGCTCCGCGAGCAGCGGGTGCCGCACGTCGGAGTGGGTCGCCACGGCCGACACCGCCCGCGTGATGGCGCGGGCGTACGGGGACGCCGCGGCCATGCGGTCACGGGCGCGCCCGATCCGCGAGGCCGCGATCAGCTCCTGCGCGCGGAACATCTTCTTCAGCGACTGCGTGGACCTGATCCGGGCCCGGTAGATCCGCTGCTGGCCGGCCATGCGTCAGGCCTTCTTCTGGCGGACGATCTGCTCCTGCTCGACCGGGGTCTCCTCCTCGGGCTCCTCGGCACCGACGAGCGGCGTGCCGTCGGCCTTGAGGAACCCGTGGCGGAACTCGTCGACCGCGGCCGCGAGCTTCTCCTCCAGGTCGTCACCGAGCTTGCCGGTCTCCGCGATGGAGGTCAGCACGTCGGTGTTGCGGCGCAGGTGGTCGAGCAGCTCGGACTCGAAGCGGCGCACGTCCGGCACCGGCACGTCGTCGAGCTTGCCCTTGGTGCCGGCCCAGATCGACGCCACCTGGTCCTCGACCGGGAACGGCGAGTACTGCGGCTGCTTGAGCAGCTCCATGAGGCGTGCGCCCCGGGTGAGCTGCGCGCGGGACGCGGCGTCCAGGTCGGAGGCGAACATCGCGAACGCCTCGAGCGACCGGAACTGCGCCAGGTCCAGCTTCAGCGTGCCGGAGACCTGCTTCATCGCCTTGACCTGCGCGGCACCGCCGACGCGGGACACCGAGATGCCGACGTCGACGGCGGGGCGCTGGTCCGCGTTGAACAGGTCCGACTGCAGGAAGATCTGCCCGTCGGTGATGGAGATGACGTTCGTCGGGATGTACGCCGAGACGTCGTTCGCCTTGGTCTCGATGAACGGCAGACCGGTCATCGAGCCGCCGCCGAGCTCGTCGGAGAGCTTCGCGCAGCGCTCCAGCAGGCGGGAGTGCAGGTAGAACACGTCACCGGGGTACGCCTCGCGGCCCGGCGGGCGGCGCAGCAGCAGGGACACGGCGCGGTACGCCTCGGCCTGCTTCGACAGGTCGTCGAACACGATGAGGACGTGCTTGCCGCCGTACATCCAGTGCTGGCCGATGGCCGAGCCGGTGTAGGGCGCCAGGTACTTGAAGCCCGCCGGGTCGGACGCGGGGGCGGCGACGATCGTCGTGTACTCGAGCGCGCCGGCCTCCTCGAGCGCGCCGCGCACCGCGGCGATCGTCGAGCCCTTCTGGCCGATCGCGACGTAGATGCAGCGGACCTGCTGGTTCGGGTCGCCCGACTCCCAGTTGGCCTTCTGGTTGATGATCGTGTCGATCGCGATCGCGGTCTTGCCGGTCTGGCGGTCGCCGATGACGAGCTGCCGCTGCCCGCGGCCGATCGGGATCATCGAGTCGATCGCCTTGATGCCGGTCTGCAGCGGCTCGTGCACGGACTTGCGGGCCATGACGCCCGGGGCCTGCAGCTCCAGGGCGCGGCGGCCCTCCGCGGCGATCTCGCCCAGGCCGTCGATCGGCTGGCCGAGCGGGTCCACGACCCGGCCCAGGTAGTCGTCGCCGACGGGCACGGACAGCACCTCGCCGGTCCGGCGGACCTCCTGGCCCTCCTCGATGCCGGTGAACTCACCGAGCACGATGACGCCGATCTCCCGGACGTCGAGGTTCAGGGCCAGGCCCAGCGTGCCGTCCTCGAAGCGCAGCAGCTCGTTGGCCATCGCGCCGGGCAGGCCCTCGACCTGCGCGATCCCGTCGCCGGCGAGGGTGACGCGGCCGACCTCCTCGGACGCGGCGCCGGTGGGCTCGTACGTCGTGACGAAGCTGTCCAGCGCGGCGCGGATGTCCTCCGGCCGGATCTGCAGCTCGCTCATGGCATCTCTCCTGTCGTGTCGCACGCTCGCCGCGTGCGCTCCCACGTGGTTCCGGGTCGGGCTCGCAGAGCCCGTCAGCTGGCCAGTCGTCGTCGGGCGTCCGCCAGCCGTGCGAGCACGGTCGCGTCGATCACCTCGGGGCCGACCTGCACGCGCAGGCCGCCCAGGACGTGCGGGTCCACCTGGACCTGCACCTGCATCTCGCGGCCGTAGGCCCGTCCGAGGATCTCCGCGAGCCGGCGCTGCTGGCCGCCGTCCAGCTCGGCCGCGCTGACGACCGTCGCGACCGTGCGGCGGCGCCGCTCGGCGATGAGGTCGGTCAGGTGCCCGAGCGTGGCGACGTACCGGCGGCCGCGCGGCGCGACGGCCGCCCGGCGGGCCAGCACCCGCGTCGCGGGAGCGCCCTGCCCGCCCAGCAGGCGGTCGACGAGCTCCCCGCGGGCCTCGGCGTGCACCGAGTCCTCGTACAGGAGCCGGCGCACCTCGCGCTGGCCGGCGAGCGCCCGGCCGAGCCGGAACAGCTCCTCCTGGACCTGCTCGATCGTGCCGTCGGCCTCCGCCGAGGCGAGCACGGCCGCGAAGGCCAGGTGCTCGACGGCGTCCGCCAGGTCCTCCTCGGCGGACCAGCGCGCCCGCACCAGCCCCTGCGCGGCCTCGACCACGCGCGGGTCGGCGCCGGTGAGCAGCCGCGCGGCCAGGGCGGCCTTGCGGTCCGCCGCGGCCGACGGGTCGGTGAGGGTGCGCCGCAGCGAGCCGGACGAGTCCAGCGCGTCCACCAGCGCGAACAGCTGCTCGCCGAGCAGCCGCCCCTCGGCGCCGGCCTCACGCAGCACCGGCTCGAACCGGCCCTCCGCGGCGACCAGCGACGCCCGGCTCGTCCCTCGCATCAGCTCCCCTTACCCGCGGTGGCCGTGGTCTGCGCGTCCAGCTCGTCCAGGAACCGCTCGACGACGCGCGAGCGGCGCGCCTCGTCCGCGAGCGACTCGCCGACGATCTTCGACGCGAGCTCGGTGGCCAGCGCGCCGACGTCGGCACGCAGCGAGACGGCGGCCTGCTGGCGCTCCGCCTCGATCTGGCGCTGGGCCGTCTCCGTGATGCGGGCCTGCTCCTCCGTGGCCTTCTGACGGGCCTCGGCGACGATCTGGCCGGCCTCGGCGCGCGCGTCCTCGCGGATGCGCGCGGCCTCCGTCCGGGCCTCCTGGAGCTGCTGCTCGTACTCGGCCTTCGCCGCGGCAGCCTCCTCCTGGGCGTGGGCCGCCTGGGCGAGCCCGCCCTCGATCTTCTCCGTGCGCTCGTCGAGCACCGCCGTGAACTTCGGCAGCACGAGCTTGTAGAAGACGACCGCGATGACGACCAGGATGACGAAGGACCACAGGAGGTCGTACGAGGCCGGGACCAGCAGCCGCCAGCCCTCGACCTCCTCGGTCTCCGCGGCCAGGACGCTCGCCGCGGTGAGCGCGGCGGTGCTCACGAGAAGAGGAAGCCGGTGATCAGGCCGAGGAGACCGAGCACCTCGACGAAGCCGATGCCGATGAACATCGTGGTCCGGAGCTGGCCGGCGACCTCGGGCTGGCGGGCCATGCCCTCGACCGTCTTGCCGATGAGGATGCCGAGGCCGATGCCCGGGCCGAGGACCGCGAGGCCGTAGCCCACGGTCGCGATGTTGCCGGAGACGGCGTTCTCGGCCGCAAGGATGACGCTGGGGTCCGCGAGAAGAGACACGCTTGCTCGTTCCTTCCGTTTGGCCGCCGACCGGTCGGCCGGCGGTCGTTCAGTGCCGGGAGGTCCGTGACCGCCCGGGGTGGTGCAGGGTCAGTGCTCGTCCTCGACCGACTGGCTGAGGTAGACGGCCGTGAGGACGACGAAGATGTAGGCCTGCAGCGCCGCGACGAACACCTCGAACAGCGTGATCGCGAAGCCGCCGGCCAGGGTGAGCGCCCCGAAGGGCTTCAGGCCGCCGCTGGCCTCGAACAGCAGGAACTGCGTGGCCGAGAAGCACAGCACGAGCATCAGGTGACCGGCGACCATGTTGGCCATGAGCCGGATCGCCAGCGTGAGGGGCCGCAGGACGAACACCTGCAGGAACTCCACGGGCGTCAGCAGCACGTAGAGGAACGGCGGGACGCCCGGCGGGAACAGGCTGTTCTTGAGGAACCCGCCGACGCCGTGGGCCTTCACGCCCGCCCCGAGGTACATGACGTACACCCAGAGCGCGAGCATGACCGGCAGGCCGATGAGGGACGTCCCGGCGATGTTCAGCCCGGGGATCACGCCGGTGATGTTGAAGGCGAAGATCGCGAAGAAGATCGTCGTCAGGAGCGCGACGTACTTGCCGGCCTTCTCCTTGCCGATGATGTCCTCGGCGACGTTGACGCGCACGAAGTCGAGCAGGAACTCGGCCATGTTCTGGCCGCGGCGCGGGACGAGCCGCGCCCGCCGGGCCGCGATCACCATGAGGGTCAGCAGCACCGCGACGGCGACGAAGCGGACCAGCTGGATCCGGTTGATCTCGAAGACGGTGCCCTCGAACCAGATGGCCGGCGGGAAGAACTCGGCGATCGACGGCTTGTGGAACCCGGACTCGCCTTCGGCAGCGAGCGGCAGGATCGTCGCAAGGCTGGACAGAGCAGTCTCCTGTAGGTCGAAGGCGCCGGCGGTCGATCCCAGGTATGGGTCACTCCGCCGGGACCCGGCCGTCGTGGGTGGTTCGGGGGAAGCCTAGCCCATCGTCGGGCTGTCGCCGTCCGGCTCATCCCGATTCGGGACCTTCGGCCCAGAACCCGAGGGTGACACGTACGGCACCCTGCCCCGCTGCACCGCGCGGTAGTCCAGCAGGGCCGACCCGATGACGGCCACGGCGACGACGACGGCCAGCACGTAGCGGTCGTAGAAGTCCATGCCGCGCAGCACCGCGAGCACGACGACGACCACCGCGAGCTTGCCCAGCCAGGTGCCCATGATGACGGCCATCATCTTCCCGGGCGCCGTGTGGGAGGTCCGCAGCATGGACAGCGTCGTGGTGCCGGAGAACACCAGCGCGATGGCGGCGCCGACGAGCGCGCCCCACACGCCCGGCACCCCCGCGACGAGCCAGCCGACGCCGACGCCGAGCACGGCGACGCCCGCGACCAGCACCACCATGTCGCGCAGGGCGCGGCGGAAGACGGCCGCCACCTCCGGGCTGTCGCCCCGGGGGGTCGTCTCGGGCGTGGGGTCGGTCATCGGTCCGTCCTCGGGTCGGTGTCGGTCAGGGCGGTCAGGGAGGCGTGCAGCGCCACCGGCGGGCTGCCGCCGGGGTCGGCGGCGGGGTGCCAGGCGTGCCGGCGGGCGTCGGCGGCGTGGCGCGCGGGCGCGGTGCCGCCGTGCGGTCCCGTGCCCGGCTCCCCCGGGTGCGGGTGCACGGGCCCGGAGGACGGCCCCGCGGTGCCGGCCGGTCCGGGACCGCTGCGCCCCCGCAGCGGTCCGAGCGTGAGGGCCAGCGCGACGAGCACGCCCGCCGCGAGGCCGACGAGCACCGCGGTGGTCGAGAACCACACCAGCGCGACCGCGGCACCCGTGAACAGCGCGGTCCAGACGTAGAGGATGATCACCGCGCGCCGGTGCGAGTGGCCGATCGCCAGCATCCGGTGGTGCAGGTGCATGCGGTCCGGGTGGAACGGCGACTTGCCGGTGCCGACCCGCCGCACCACGGCCAGCCCCATGTCGAGCAGCGGCAGCAGCAGGACGGCCAGCGGCAGCAGGATCGGCAGGAACGCGGGGAACGACTGCCGCGTCATCGCCGGGTCGATCTGCCCCGTGACCCGGATGCCGGCCGCGGCGATCACCAGGCCGATGAGCATCGACCCGGAGTCGCCCATGAAGATGCGCGCCGGGTGGAAGTTGTGCGGCAGGAACCCGACGCAGGCGCCCACGAGCAGCGCGACGATCAGCGTCGCGAGGCTCGAGTAGTCGCCCGGGCTGGCCTCGCGCGTGAGCTGGTAGGAGTAGACGAAGAACCCCGCGCCGCCGATCGCGATGAGGCCCGCCGCCAGCCCGTCGAGGCCGTCGACGAAGTTCACGGCGTTCATCGCGACGACGACCGTCAGCACCGTCAGGCCGAGCCAGATCCGGTCCGAGCCGAGCACCACGCCGTCGATCGGCAGCTGGTAGAGCTGCACGCCCTGCGAGGCCATGACGAACGCGGCCAGCACCTGGCCGACCAGCTTCGTCATCCAGTCGAGGTCCCAGATGTCGTCCGCGACGCCGAGCGCGCACACGATGGTCGCCGCCGCCGCGATGCCGATGATCGGCCGGGGGTTCTCGAACACGGCGTCGAGGAACGGCAGCCGGCTCGCCATCGCCAGGCCGACGAGGATGCCCGCCCACATCGCGAGCCCCCCGAGCCGCGGCGTCGGGATGGAGTGCACGTCCCGCGTCCGCACCGCCGTGATGGCGCCCCACCGCAGCGCGCACCACCGCGCCACCGGCGTCAGCAGGTACGTGGCCGCCGCGGCGATGAGCAGGAGCAGGAGGTACGCCCTCACCGGCCGGGTCCACCCACCACGGGTGCGACCTCGCGCAGGCGCTCGAGGGAGAGGGCGCCCTCGCGGACGACGCGCAGCTCGTCGCCGGTGGCGTCGACGATGGTCGAGGCGACCTGACCGGGCGTGCGGCCGCCGTCGAGGTACGTCTGCACCCGGTCGCCGAGCTGGGCGACCGCCTCGCCGACCTCCAGGGCCGACGGCTGACCGGTGCGGTTCGCGCTCGACACCGCCATCGGGCCGGTGCGGCGCAGCAGGGCCAGCGCGACGGGGTGGTCGGGCACCCGCAGGGCGACCGTGCCGTGCGTGTCACCGAGGTCCCAGGCCAGCGACGGCTGCGCCACCAGGATGATCGTGAGCCCGCCCGGCCAGAACGCCTCCGCGAGGTCGCGGGCCGCCTGCGGGACGCCCATCGCCAGCCCGTCCAGCGTCCGCGCGTCGGGCATGAGCACCGGGGGCGGCATCTGCCGGCCGCGGCCCTTCGCGGCGAGCAGGGCCGCGACCGCCGGCGGCGTGAACGCGTCCGCGCCGATCCCGTACACGGTGTCCGTCGGCAGCACGACCAGCCCGCCGCGCTCGACCGTGTGGACGGCGGCGTCGAGGGCCGGCCCCCAGGTGGCGGGATCGGTGGCGTCCAGGGCGTGGGCAGTCACGGCTGCGAGTCTCCCACGCCGGCCTGGGCGCCCGGAGGCGGCTCGCCCGGCTCCCGCGGCACCGGGGCCGGGCCGCGCCGCCGGGCGACGAGCATCCGGGGGCGGCCGGTGAGGTCGGGCAGCGTCGCGACCGCCTCGAACGCGCCGGTCGCCTCGGCGTCCGCCCGGGAGGCGGCGTCCTGCACCTCGGCGTGCTCCATGACGAGCAGGCCGCCGGGGACGAGCAGCCGCGCGGCCGCCGCCAGCACGGCACGCGGGACGTCCAGGCCGTCCGCGCCGCCGCCGTACAGCGCCAGGTCGGGGTCGTGGTCCCGGACCTCCGGGTCCACCGGCACGGCGTCCGGCGGGATGTACGGCGGGTTGGACACCACGACGTCGACGGTGCCGTCGAGCTCCGCGAGCAGCGCCGGGTCCCGCACGTCGCCGAGCTCCACGCGCATCGTCCCGGAGCCCGACGCGCCGTGGTTGTGCCGCGTCAGGGCCACGGCCTCCGGCGACGCGTCGACCGCGACCACCCGCGCACCGGGCACCTCGGTGTCGACCGACAGCGCGATGCCCCCGGCGCCGCAGCACAGGTCGACCACCAGCGGCGACCGCCCCTCCGCCGTGAGCCGCGCGGCCTCGTCGACCGCGACCTGCGCGACGGTCTCGGTCTCCGGCCGCGGCACGAACACGCCCGGCTCCACGCGCAGGCTCAGGTAGCGGAACACCGTCGAGCCGACGATGTGCTGCAGCGGCTCGCGGCGCCGGCGGCGGTCCACCAGCCCGGCGTACTCCTCGGTGAACCCCTCCGGCGCGGGCGGCGCCATCACGAGGTCCAGCCGCGGCAGCCCCAGGGCGTACGCCGCCAGCGCCACCGCGTCGTGCCGCGGCGACCCGACGCCGGCGTCCGCGAGCACGCGCGTCGCGCCCTCGACGAGCGCGCGGACCGTCGGGGCCGGGGCCTCGGTCACGACTGCCCCGCGGCGGCCAGGCGCGCGGCCTCGTCGGCGTCGACGGCCGACTGCACGACCGGGCCGAGGTCGCCGTCGAGCACCGCGTCCAGGTTGTACGCCTTGTAGCCGGTGCGGTGGTCCGCGATCCGGTTCTCCGGGAAGTTGTACGTCCGGATCCGCTCCGAGCGGTCGACCGTGCGGACCTGGGAGCGCCGGGCCGCGCTCGCCGCCGCGGCAGCCTCCTCCTGGCGGGCCGCCAGCAGCCGCGCCCGCAGCACGCGCATCGCCTGCTCGCGGTTCTGCAGCTGCGACTTCTCGTTCTGCATCGACACGACGATGCCCGTGGGGACGTGCGTGATCCGCACCGCCGAGTCGGTGGTGTTCACCGACTGGCCACCCGGGCCGGACGACCGGTACACGTCGATGCGCAGGTCGTTCGGGTCGATCTCGACCTCGCCCTCGTCCTCCACCTCGGGGAAGACCAGGACGCCCGCCGCCGACGTGTGGATCCGGCCCTGGGACTCCGTCACCGGCACCCGCTGCACGCGGTGCACGCCGCCCTCGTACTTGAGGCTCGCCCACACGCCGTCCGCCGGGTCGGTGACGGCGCCGCGCGCCTTGATCGCGACCTGCACGTCCTTGTAGCCGCCGAGGTCCGACTCGGTGGACTCGAGCGTCTCGGTCCGCCAGCCGCGCCGCTCGGCGTACCGCAGGTACATCCGCAGCAGGTCGCCGGCGAACAGCGCCGACTCCTCGCCGCCCTCGCCCGCCTTGATCTCCAGGATCGCGTCGCGGGCGTCGTCCGGGTCCCTGGGGACCAGCACCCGGCGCAGCCGCTCGGCGGCCTCCGCCTCCGCCGCGGCCAGCGCGGGCAGCTCCGCCGCGAACGCGTCGTCCGACTCCGCCAGCTCGCGCGCGTCCGCGAGGTCCTCGGCCGCCGCGCGCCAGGCGGCGTGCGCCTGCGCGACCCGGCCCAGCTCCGCGTACCGGCGCCCCAGCCGGCGGGCGAGCGCCTGGTCGGCGTGCACCGCCGGGTCGGCGAGCTGCTGCTCGATGCTCGCGTGCTCGTCGAGCAGCGGACGCGCCGCCGCGAACGGGTCGGTCATGGGCGGGGAACCTCCGGGAGGTGCGGGCACGGGCCCGGCGCGGCCGGGACGGCGGCGGGCGCGCACCGTCCGGACATGCGACGACGCCGGTGACCGCGGTCCGTGACGGACCGCCGGTCACCGGCGTCGGGGGTGCTAGTTGGCCGGGCGCTTGCCGTAGCGCGCCTCGAACCGGGCCACGCGGCCACCGGTGTCGAGGATCTTCTGCTTGCCCGTGTAGAACGGGTGGCAGGCGCTGCAGACGTCGGCGCGGATCTCGCCGGAGGTCGCGGTCGAGCGCGTGGTGAACGTGTTGCCACAGGTGCAGGTCACCTGGGTCACCACGTACTCGGGGTGGATGTCAGTCTTCACAGGTGTTCTCCTCGGGTTGGGCCTCCGGGTCGTGCGCGCGAGCCGCGCACGTGAACCGCAGACCGACGGAACAGTCTGCCAGAACAGCGGGCCCGGACGAAATCTTCCCGGTCCCGCGGGGGTCCCTACGATGGCGGCCATGCGCATCGGCCTGGTGATCGACGACGGCCTCGACAAGCCGGACGGCGTCCAGCAGATCGTGCTCACGCTCGGCCGGCGGTTCGCCGACCTCGGCCACGAGGTGCACTACCTGACGTCCGGCACCGACCGCACGGACCTGGCGAACCTGCAGGTGCTCGGCCGCACCGTGTCGGTGCGGTTCAACGGCAACCGGCTGCGCAGCCCCCTGCCGGCGTCGCGGGCGCGCATCCGGCGGCTGCTGGCGGAGGTGCCCTTCGACGTGCTGCACGTGACGATGCCGTACAGCCCGCTGCTCGCCGGGCGGGTGGTGTCGGCGGCGTCGCCCCGCACGGCCGTCGTCGGCTCGTTCGTCATCTACCCGCAGGACGCCGTGGCCCGGTGGGGCATCCGCGCGCTCGGGCTGGCCGAGCGACGCCGGCTGCGGCGGTTCGACGCCATCAGCGCGCTGTCCGAGGCGGCTCGGGAGTCGGTGCGCGAGGCGTACGGGCGGGACGTGCCGGTGATCGGCGGGCCCGTGGAGCTGGGGGCCGCTCCGGCGGGCGGCGACGGGCGGGCGGACGACGCGCCCGTGCACGTGGTCTTCCTCGGGCGGCTCGTGGAGCGCAAGGGGCCGCGCGAGCTCCTCGCGGCGATGGCGGCGCTGCCGGCGACCGTGCGGCCGTGGCGGCTGACGCTCGCCGGGCGCGGCCCGCTGCTCGAGGACCTGCGGGCCCGTGCGGCCGCAGCCGGGATCGCCGACCGGGTCGAGTTCCCCGGGTTCGTCGCGGAGGAGGACAAGGCCGCGCTGCTGGCCGGCGCGGACGTGGTCGCGCTGCCGTCGACCGGCGGGGAGAGCTTCGGCATCTCCGTGGTGGAGGCGCTCGCCGACGCGGGCGGGGTCGTGCTCGCCGGCGACAACCCGGGCTACCGCACGCCGATGGCCGGGCTCGAGGCGCAGCTCGTGGACCCCCGCGACACGGCGGCCTTCTCCCGGGCGCTCGCGCGGTGGATCGACGACCCGGGTGCTCGCCTCGCGGCCGTCGGCCCGCAGCGCGCGGCGGCGCAGCGGTTCGAGGCCGGGGAGATCACCCGGCAGACGCTGGCCTGGTACGCGCAGGCGATCGCGTCCCGCCGACCCTGACCCGACCGGGCCGTCGGTCGTCCACATCGCGGTAGGTGCGGGCTTCCGGGTCGGGAACCCCGCACCTACCGCGATGTCGAGCGACGGGCGTCAGACGATCGAGCGGGTCTGGGCCTCGTCGTGGCCGTGCGCGCCGACCCCGGGCGTCGTCTTCTGGACCTGGAGCAGGAACTCGACGTTGCTGCGGGTCTCCCGGAGCTTGCCGAGCAGCAGCTCGATGGCCTGCTGCTGGTCCAGCGCGCCCATGACGCGGCGGAGCTTCCAGATGATCTTGAGCTCGTCCGGGGCGATGAGGATCTCCTCGCGGCGCGTGCCCGACGCGTTGACGTCGACCGCAGGGAAGATCCGCTTGTCCGCGAGCGACCGGGAGAGCCGGAGCTCCATGTTCCCGGTGCCCTTGAACTCCTCGAAGATGACCTCGTCCATCTTGGAGCCGGTCTCCACGAGCGCCGAGGCGAGGATCGTCAGCGAGCCGCCGTGCTCGATGTTGCGCGCGGCGCCGAAGAACCGCTTCGGCGGGTAGAGCGCCGAGGCGTCGACGCCGCCGGACAGGATGCGCCCGGACGCCGGGGCCGCGAGGTTGTACGCGCGGGACAGGCGGGTCAGCGAGTCGAGCAGCACCACGACGTCCTGGCCGAGCTCGACCAGGCGCTTGGCGCGCTCGATCGCGAGCTCCGCGACCATCGTGTGGTCCGAGGCGGGCCGGTCGAAGGTCGAGGCGATGACCTCGCCCTTCACGGTCCGCTCCATGTCGGTGACCTCCTCGGGGCGCTCGTCGACGAGCACGACCATGAGGTGGACCTCGGGGTTGTTCGCGGTGATCGCGTTGGCGATCTGCTGCATGATGATCGTCTTGCCGGCCTTCGGGGGCGCGACGATGAGGCCGCGCTGGCCCTTGCCGATCGGGGCGACGATGTCGATGACCCGCGGCGTCAGGTGGTTCGACTCGTTCTCGAGGCGGAGCCGGTCCTGCGGGTACAGCGGCGTCAGCTTCGAGAACTCGGGCCGCTGCCGCGCCTGCTCGGGCGCCATGCCGTTGACCGTGTCGAGCCGCACGAGCGCGTTCGCCTTGTTCGGCCGCCCGGGCTGCTGCTGCGCCGGCGCCTCGCCCTCACGCGGCGCGCGGACGGCGCCGGTGATCGCGTCGCCGCGGCGCAGACCCGCCTTGCGGACCTGGCCGAGCGGAAGGTAGACGTCGTTCGGTCCGGGCAGGTACCCGCTGGTGCGCACGAACGCGTAGGACTCGAGCACGTCGAGGATGCCGGCGACCGGGACGAGGACGTCGTCCTCGCTCAGCTCGACCTCCTCGTAGGCGGCGTCGCCGGGGCCCCGCTGGCCGCGGCCGCGCTTGGTGCGGTCACGGTCGCGGTACCGGTCGCGCGAGCGACGGCGGCGTCCGCCCCGCTCGTCGTCGTCGCCCTGATCCTGCTGGCGGTCGGAGCGCGCGCGGTCCTGGTCGCCCTGCTGCTCCTGCTGCGGGCGCTGCCGCTGGCCGTCGCCGGTCGGGCCCTCGGGCAGGGTCACGTCGACCGCGGGCGCGCCGGCGCCCCGGCCCGCGCGACGCGAGCGGCGCTCGCCCGTCACGGAGCCGACGGCGTCCGCGGCGCGCACGGCACGGTCGTCGCGCACGTCGTGCTGCTGGGCGCCCTGGCGGCTGTCGAGCGAGCGCTCGACGGCCTCGAGGCCCGCCAGCACGTCCACGGCGCGGCCGGGGCGCTGCCCCGGGGCGTCCTCGCCCTCGGCGCGCTGCTCGCCCTGCGCGCGCACGGGGCGGCGGGAGCCGTCGCGGCGGCGGGTGTCGCCGTCCACGACCGGGGCCTCGGCGGGCGCGGTGCCCGCACGCCCGGTGGGCGCCGGCGGGGCGTCCGCGACCGGCGTGCTCGCGGACGGCGCGTCACCGGCCGGGTCGGCGGCCGCGGCGGGCCGTCCGGCGGCCCGGGACGCCGCACGGCGGGCGCGCGGCTCGGCGGCGGCGCCGTTCTCGGCACCCGCGCCCTTGCCGGTGCCCGCGCCGGAGCGCTTCGCCTGGATCGCGTCGACCAGGTCGGTCTTGCGCATCCGGGAGGTGCCCGTCACGCCGAGCTGCGCGGCGAGGGCCTGGAGCTCGGGCATGCGCATCGCGGAGATCGCGCCGCCACGGGCGGAACCGCCGGAGCTGGTGCTCACGGCCGGCTCGATGGTGTCTGTCACGAAGGACCCTTCCCCCTCGTCGGGGACCGCCACCCTCCGTCGGGGCGCGGTCTGCGTCCAGCCCTCGGGTCGGGGCCGTCGCGTCGGTGGGGCCTCACCGGTCGCGCGGAAGCGTCGACGTCGGTGGGCTGGTGCGTTCCCGGTCTCGGATCTCATGGGACCCGTGCCTTCGGGGCGCTGGCACGCGCGGCGCTGCACCCGAATGAGGCTGAGCGGATATCAGGACGAAGTCCGGGGAACGGCGCCAGCATACCACCGGGGAGGTGCCGTCAGGGCAGTCTCCGCCACGTCGCACCGTCGGTGTCGATCGCCAGCCGCACGATGCGCCAGCCGCCCATCGAGCCGCCGAACACGGCGGCCAGCGCCGCGTCCGCGTCGGTCGCCGCCGGCGTCCCGGGACCCGCCTCGGAGCGCGCCAGCACCAGCACCGTCGGGCCGGCGCCGGACACGACGGCGGCCACGTCCCGGGCACGCAGCGCGTCGACGAGCGCCATGCTCTCCCGCATCACCGGGCGCCGGTAGCCCTGGTGCAGGCGGTCCTCGGTGGCGGGCAGCAGCAGGTCCGGCCGGCGCCCGAGCGCCTCGACCAGCAGCGCGGACCGGCCGGCCTGGAACGCCGCGTCGCCGTGCGGGACCGTCGCCGGCAGCACGCCGCGGGCGTGGGAGGTCGCCAGGCGCGTGCCGGGGACGACGACCACGGGGGCGATCGAGGGGTCGACCGGGAGCCGCGCCGCGTGCACCGCTCCCCCGGCGGCGGCGTCGTCGCACCACGCGACGGTCGCCCCGCCCAGCAGCGCGGGCGCGGCGTTGTCCGGGTGGCCCTCGAGCTCCGTCGCGAGCGCGAGGACGACGTCGTCGTCGAGCGACTCCGGCTCGGCGACCAGGGCCCGCGCGGCGAGCAGGCCCGCGACGACCGCGCCGGCGGACGAGCCGAGGCCCCGGCCGTGCGGGATCCGGTTGCGGCACGTCAGGTGCAGGCCGGTCTGCGGCGCCCCGACGTGGTCGAGCGCGTGACGCAGCGCCCGCACCACGAGGTGGTCCTCGCCCGACGGGACCTCCTGCTCGCCCTCCCCCACGACGTCCACGACCACCTCGGCGGAGCCCAGCGCCCGCACCTCGACGTCGTCGTGCAGGGCGAGCGCCAGGCCCAGCGCGTCGAACCCCGGCCCGAGGTTCGCGCTCGTCGCCGGCACACGCACGCGCGCCCGGTCCGCACCCAGTCGCACGGTCGTCAGCCCAGGCCGAGCGCCGCGGCGATCTCGACCACGTCGGGTCGCACGCGGGTGGTCTCGACCTCGCCGCCGTCCGCGGTGCGCAGCGCCCACTGCGGGTCCTTCAACCCGTGGCCGGTGACCGTCACGACGATGCGCGACCCCGCCGGCACGCGGCCCTCTCCCGCCAGGCGCAGGATGCCGGCGACACCGGCCGCGGACGCCGGCTCGACGAACACGCCGACCTGGGAGGACAGGACGCGGTGGGCGGCGAGGATCTCGTCGTCCGTGACCGCCTCGATGAGGCCGCCCGACAGGTCGCGCGCCGCCTCCGCCTGCACCCAGGAGGCCGGGTTGCCGATGCGGATCGCCGTGGCGATCGTCTCGGGCTCCGTCACCGGGTAGCCGCGCACGATCGGCGCGGCGCCGGCGGCCTGGAAGCCCCACATCGCCGGCGTGTGGGTGGCGACCGCGGGCAGGTCCGCGCCGGCGTCGAGCCCCGCGTACTCGCGGAAGCCCTTCCAGTAGGCGGTGATGTTGCCGGCGTTCCCGACCGGCAGCGCGTGGATGTCCGGCGCGTCGCCGAGCGCGTCGACGATCTCGAACGCGCCCGTCTTCTGCCCCTCGATGCGGTCGGGGTTCACGGAGTTCACGAGCTCGACCGGGTACGCCTCCGCGAGCTTGCGGGCCGCGACGAGGCAGTCGTCGAAGTTGCCGTCGACCTGCAGCAGCTTCGCCCCGTGCGCGACGGCCTGGCTGAGCTTGCCCATCGCGATCTTGCCGTCCGGCACGAGCACCGCGCAGACCATGCCCGCGGCGGTGGCGTACGCCGCGGCCGACGCCGACGTGTTGCCCGTCGACGCGCACACGACGGCGCGCGCCCCGCGCCCGGCGGCCGCGGAGATCGCCGTCGTCATGCCGCGGTCCTTGAAGGAGCCCGTGGGGTTCATGCCCTCGACCTTGACGAACACCTCCGCCCCCGTGAGCGCGGACAGCGCCGGCGCGGCGACGAGCGGCGTGCCGCCCTCGCCGAGCGTGACGACGTGCTCCTGGACGTGCGCGGGCAGGCGGTCCGCGTACTCGCGGATGACGCCGCGCCACTGCTGTGCCATCAGGCTCCCTCGACTCGCAGGACGGAGACGACCTCGCGGACGGAGTCCAGGCCGCCGATCGCGGCGACGGTCGCGGCCAGCGCGGCCTCCGGCGCCTCGTGCGTGGTGATGACCAGGCGGGCGACGCCCGGCGTGGCGTCGGCGTCCGCGGGCGACTGCCGGACCGCCTCGATCGAGACCGCGTGCTCCGCCAGGACCGCGGAGACCTGGGCCAGCACGCCGGGGCGGTCGTCGACCTCGAGCCGCACCTGGTAGCGGGTGCGGGCGGACTGCGCCGGCAGCACCGGCAGGTCCGCGTACCAGGACTCCGCCGGGCCGCGGCCGCCGTGCACCCGGTGCCGGGCCGCCGAGACGACGTCGCCCAGCACGGCGCTCGCCGTCGGGGCACCGCCGGCGCCGCGGCCGTAGAACATGAGCTCGCCCGCGGCCTCGGCCTCGACGAACACCGCGTTGAACGCCCCCCGGACGCCGGCGAGCGGGTGGGACAGCGGCACGAGCGCGGGGTGCACGCGCGCCTGCACGCCCTCGCGGCCGTCCTCGCCGGTGCGGCGCTCGGCGATCGCGAGCAGCTTGATGACGTGGCCCGTGCGACCGGCCCAGGCGACGTCGTCGGCGGTGACGCCCGTGATGCCCTGACGGTCGACGTCGTCGAGCGAGACCCGCGTGTGGAACGCGAGCGACGCGAGGATGGCGGCCTTCGCGGCGGCGTCGTAGCCCTCGACGTCGGCGGTCGGGTCGGCCTCCGCGTACCCCAGGGCCTGCGCCTCCGCCACGGCCGCGTCGAGGTCCAGGCCGTCCGCGGCCATCCGGTCGAGCACGTAGTTGGTGGTGCCGTTGACGATGCCGAGCACCCGCTGGACGCGGTCCCCGGTCAGCGACTCGCGCACCGGCCGGACCAGGGGGATCGCGCCGGCGACGGCGGCCTCGAAGTACAGGTCCACGCCCGCGGCGTCCGCCGCCGCGTACAGCGTCGGGCCGTCCTGGGCGAGCAGCGCCTTGTTCGCGGTGACGACCGCGGCGCCGTGCTCGACGGCGCGCAGCAGCAGGGAGCGCGCGGGCTCGATGCCCCCCACCACCTCGACCACGACGTCCGCCTTCGCGACGAGCCCCTCGGCGTCGGAGGTGAGCAGCGCGCGGTCGACGACCGGGTCGCGCTCGGCGTCGACGTCCCGCACCGCGATGCCGACGAGCTCCAGCGGCGCCCCGACCCGGGCGGCCAGGTCGGCGCCCTGCGTCGTGAGCAGCCGCACGACCTCCGTGCCGACGACGCCGCAGCCGAGCAGCGCGACCCGCACGGCGGGACGGTCGCCGGCGGCGGGCGTGGCGGGTCCGACGGTCTCGTCGCGTGCTGTCACCGCGTGCGCCTCTCGATCACGCCCGGGTGCCCCGGGCCTGGTGGGGTGCGTCCCGGGGCGTCGCCGCCGGGACGAGCCCCAGGATAGGGGCCGTGCCGTGGGTGCCGGGGGCGCATCCACACCCTGGGCGGGGCGCGGGCGCCGGGCGGGGCGCGGGCGCCGGGCGGGGCTCCGGCCGCTCAGCCCAGGTCGAGCGCCAGCAGGTCGTCCTCGGTCTCGCGCCGGACCAGCACCCGGGTGGCGCCGTCGCGCACCGCCACGACGGGCGGGCGCGGGACGTGGTTGTAGTTGGAGGCCATGGAGCGGCCGTACGCGCCGGTGGCCGCGACGGCCAGCAGGTCCCCGGGCGCGACGTCGGCCGGCAGCTGCACCTCGTGCACGACGATGTCGCCGCTCTCGCAGTGCTTGCCGACCACCCGCGCCAGGACGGTCCGCGCCGCGCCCGTCCGGGAGACGACCGCCGCGTGGTACGGCGCGCCGTACAGGGCGGGCCGGATGTTGTCGCTCATGCCGCCGTCGACGGAGACGTACAGCCGGACCCGTCCGTCCTCGAGCGTGACGGGCTTGACCGTCCCGACCGTGTAGAGCGTCAGCGTGGTCGGGCCGACGATCGCGCGGCCGGGCTCGAACGACAGCCGCGGCACCGGCGTGCCGAGCTCGGCGCAGGTGGCGTCGACCGTCGTGGCGAGGTCCTTCGCGATGCGCTCGGGGTCCAGGGGCACCTCCCCCGGCAGGTACGCGATGCCGAAGCCGCCGCCGAGGTCGACCTCCGGCGCGAGGCACCCGGTGCGGGCGGCGAGCTCGGCGCGCAGCCGCAGCACCGCGCCCGCGGCGACCGCGAAGCCCTCGGGGTCGAGGATCTGCGAGCCGATGTGGGAGTGGATGCCGAGCAGCCGGAGCTCCGGCGCCGCGACGACCCGCTCGAGGGCGGTCATCGCGGGGCTGGTGCCGTCGGCGGCGGTCGCGACGGACAGCCCGAACTTCTGGTCCTCGTGCGCGGTCGAGATGTACTCGTGGCCGCCCGCGTGGACACCGGTGGTGACGCGCACCATGACCGGGGCGGGCGCGGGCTCGGCACCGTCCGCGGTGCGCTCCCGCACGGCCGCGACGAGGCGGTCCAGCTCCCCGAGGGAGTCGACGATGATCCGGCCGACCCCGGCGTCGAGCGCCCGGGCGATCTCCGCGTCCGACTTGTTGTTGCCGTGCAGGCCGATGTCCGCGCCCGGGACGCCGGCGCGCAGCGCGACCGCGAGCTCGCCACCCGTGGACGTGTCGACGCGCAGACCCTCCTCGTGCGCCCAGCGGGCCACGGCCACCGACAGGAACGCCTTGCCCGCGTAGTACACGTCGACGCCCGCGCCGAGGTGCCCGAACGCCTTCTCGAACGCGGTGCGCACCCCCCGCGCGCGGGACCGGAACGCCGCCTCGTCCAGGACGTAGGCCGGTGTGCCCTGCTCGGCGGCGAGGTCGCGCAGGTCGACGCCCGCGACGCGCACGGCACCGTCGGCGCCCCGCACGGCGTGCGCCGGCCACGGCAGGCCCAGAGCGCCGGACCCGGAGGCGCCGTCGGTCCCGGCACCCGCCACCGCGTCGCGCGCCGCGGCGTCGTCGGCCGCGGCCGCCTCCGAGCCGGGGTGGGCGGTCACATCCGCTCCGGCGCGCTCACCCCGAGCAGCCCCAGGCCGTTCGCGAGCACCTGCCGGGTCGCGTCGTTCAGCCACAGCCGGGTGCGGTGCACGTCGGAGACCGGCTCGTCGCCGAACGGCAGGACGCGGCGCTGCTCGTACCACTTCTGGTACGCCCCGGCGACCTCCTCCAGGTAGCGGGCGACACGGTGCGGCTCGCGCAGCTCGGCGGCCTGCGCGACGACCCGCGGCATCTCGGCGATCCGGCCGAGCAGCAGGGACTCGGTCTCGTGGTCGAGCAGCGAGGCGTCGAAGCCGTCCTCCCGGCGCACGCCGGCGTCCGCGGCGTTGCGGGCGACCGAGCAGGTGCGGGCGTGCGCGTACTGCACGTAGTAGACGGGGTTCTCGTTGGTCGCCCGGCTCAGCAGGTCCAGGTCGAGGTCGATCGAGGAGTCCGCCGACGACCGCGCCAGCGAGTAGCGCGCCGCGTCGACGCCCACGGCCTCGACCAGGTCTTCGATGGTGACGACCGTGCCCGCGCGCTTGCTCATCCGGACCGGGGTGCCGTTCTTGACGAGGTTCACCAGCTGCCCGATGAGGATCTCGAGGTTCACGTGCGGGGTGTCGCCGAACGCGGCGCACATCGCCATCATCCGGCCGATGTACCCGTGGTGGTCGGCGCCGAGCATGATGATGACGCGGTCGAAGCCGCGCTCACGCTTGTCCAGGTAGTACGCGAGGTCGCCGGCGATGTAGGCGGCTTCCCCGTCGGACTTGATGATGACGCGGTCCTTGTCGTCGCCGAAGTCGGTGGTGCGCAGCCACGTGGCACCGTCGGCCTCGTAGACGTGCCCGAGCTCGCGCAGGCGCGCCACGGCCCGGTCGACCGCGCCGTTCTCGTGCAGCGTGTCCTCGTGGAAGTAGACGTCGAAGTCGACGCCGAAGTCGTGCAGCGACTTCTTGATCTCCGCGAACATCAGGTCCACGCCCCGGGACCGGAACGCCTCCTGAGCCTCCGCGTCGGGCAGCGTGCGGGGGTCGGGCTCGCCGGCCTCGGCGGCCTGAGCGATGACGGCGTCGGCGATGTCGGCGATGTACTGGCCGCCGTAGCCGTCCTCCGGCGCCTCCTCGCCGCGGGCGCGGGCGAGCAGCGAGCGCGCGAACCGGTCGATCTGCGCGCCGTGGTCGTTGAAGTAGTACTCGCGGCCGACGCGGGCGCCGGACGCCTCCAGGACGCGGGCCAGGCTGTCGCCGACGGCGGCCCACCGCACGCCGCCGATGTGGATCGGGCCGGTCGGGTTGGCGGAGACGAACTCCAGGTTGATGCTCTGCCCGGTCAGCGTCTCGTTGCGGCCGTACGCCGTGCCGGCCTCGACGACCGAGCGCGCGAGCTCGCCCGCGGCGGCGGTGTCGAGCGTGATGTTGAGGAAGCCGGGACCGGCGACGTCGACCTTCGCGACCCCCGGGGCGTCCGCGAGCCGGCGGGCGAGCTCCTCGGCGAAGGCCCGCGGGTTGGTGCCGGCCTTCTTCGCGAGCTGCAGCGCCACGTTGGTCGCCCAGTCGCCGTGCTCGCGCTGCCGGGGTCGCTCCACGTGCACGGTCGCGGGCAGGTCGGCGGCGTCGAGGGCGAAGGTCCCGTCGGCGACGGCGCCCGCGAGGGCGGCGCGCAGGGACTCGGAGAGCTCAGCGGGGGTCACCGGACAAGCGTAGCGACGCCCCGGCGCTGCCCCGTCCGTCGTCCACAGCCCGCGCGGCCGGTGCCGCTGGGGAGGACCCGGCGGTCAGCCCCGGGCCCGTGGCCCCCACGAGTCCTCGAGCATCCCGGGCCGGCAGGCGACGGTCGCCGCCACCACCAGGACCACGAGCGTCCCCATGAGGAACAGCAGCGACGCCGTCCAGGTGCCCGTCGCGTCGTAGAGCACGCCCATCAGCAGCGGGCCGGTGCCGGCGATCGCGTAGCCGACGCCCTGCGTGAAGCCGGACAGCGACGCCGCCCCGGCGGACGTCCGCGTCCGCAGGTTGATGAGCGCGAGCAGGACGGGGAACGCCCCGGGACCGAAGCCGCCCAGCAGGATCCACAGCCACACCGGGCCGCCGGGTGCGAGCAGCAGGCCGAGGTAGGACGCCATGAAGCACGCGACGAAGAACACGACGAGGCCGATGGGGTTCCGCATCCGCGACGCGGCGATCGGCGCGACGAGCGCGGGCGGCAGCCCGAGGATCGCGAACACCGACAGCCACACCCCCGCCGCGTGCGGCGACGTGCCGCCGTCCACGAGGATCTGCGGCAGCCAGGCGAACATCGCGTAGGAGTCCAGCGAGTTCATGGCGAACGTCAGCGCCATCCCCCACGCGAGGGGGCTGCGCCAGACCCGCCCGCCGGAGCGGTGCCGGGACGTCAGCGCGGGCGTCGTCGCCGGTGCGCGCCGCAGGAGCCCGCCGAGCTCGGCCCGCGCGGCGGCGGACCGCACGATCACCACCAGCCACGGCAGCGCGGCGACGACCCCGACCGCCGACCACACCGACAGCGACGCCCGCCACCCGAGCCGCTCCGCCACGGGGACCGCGAGCAGCGCCGGCAGGGCCGTGCTGAACGTCATCGTCACCGAGTACACGGACGTCACCACGCCGATGCGGTCCGGGAAGTAGCGCTTCACCACCGGCGGCAGCAGGACGTTGCCCATGCCCATGCCGGCGAGCGCGATCACCGACCACGCCAGGAACCCCGTCGACGTCGACGTGCCCGAGCGCACCACCTCGCCCGTCGCCGACAGCAGCATGGCGAGGACCAGCAGCGGCTCCAGGCCGATGCGGCGGGCGAGCAGCGGCGTCACCGAGCCGAACGCCGCGAACGACACCACCGGGATGGTGCCGAGCAGCCCGGCCTCCGTGGCGGACAGCGCCACGTCCGCGCGCACCAGGTCGAGGATGGGCGACACGGACGCGACCGCGATGCGCAGGTTGAGCGCGACGAGGACGACGCCCAGCAGGACGACGCGGCGACCCCGCCACGGCGCGGCAGGACCCACGGGAGCGGAGGCAGACGGCATGCGACCTCGGGAGCGGGAGCGGAGGGCGCGCGGCGGTGGGCGCTGGCGGACGGGTGCCGGCTTCGTGTTGAATCGCGGCACAACTGACCAGGGAGACTACCCCGCATGACGCGACGCACCGGCCTCATCGACGCGACGGTGGCCCAGCTCCGGGCACGGATCACCTCCGGCGAGTGGCGCGTCGGCACCCGCATCCCCCCGGAGCCCGCGCTGGTCGAGATGCTCGGCGTCGGCCGCAACACCGTGCGTGAGGCCGTCCAGTCGCTCGTGCACGCCGGCCTGGTCGAGCGCCGTCAGGGCTCCGGCACCTACGTGCTGTCGGCGTCCGAGCTCGCGGTCAGCATGGGCCGGCAGATCGCCGACGCCCGCCAGCGCGACGTCATCGAGGTGCGCCGCAGCCTCGAGGTCGAGGCCGCCCGCCTCGCCGCACGCCGCCGCACCACCGCCGACGTCGCCACCATCACCGCCCTGCGCGACGCCCGCGCCGAGGCGTGGCGGTCCGGCCAGCTCGACCGCATGGTCTCCGCCGACCTCGCGCTGCACCGGGCCATCGCCCGCGCCGCCCGCAACCCTGTGCTGCTGTCGCTGTACGAGAACCTCATCGACGCGATCACCGACAACATCCGGTTCAACTTCGCGCAGGTGCTCCAGGACGGCGACCACCACGACGGCCTCGTCGAGGCCATCGCCGCCGGCGACGACAGCCGCGCCGTCGACGAGACCGCGACGTACCTGTCGGGACTCCTCGGCGAGGACTGACACCGCCCGCGGCCTGGTAGTCTCGTGCACCGCGCCGGTCCGACGGCCGCGCGCACGCCCTCGTAGCTCAGTGGATAGAGCGTCTGCCTCCGGAGCAGAAGGTCGTAGGTTCGAATCCTATCGAGGGCACGCAGAACGAGGCCCGGCATCTTCCCGATGCCGGGCCTTCGTTGCGTCCGCGGCGACGCACGTCAGACGGCGTCGTCGGCCGGGACGTGTCGCCGTCGTGACAGCACGGGGCCGTGAACGTCGTGCTTCCGGGACGCACGGTGTCGCCTGGGAGCAGCGGTGGCCGGGACGTCAGCCCGCGCCGCTGACCGCGACAGTGACCACCGTGAGCCCCGGGGTCGGCTGACGCACCACGGCACGCGCGGCCGCGTCCTCGACCTCGTCCGAGGCCCGAACGGTGACGATCATCTCGTCCGGGAACCAGGCGAGCATCGGCACCACCGCGCTCTCTTCGCGATCGGGCGGGCCGTAGTGGTCCTCGTACCCCAGCCGCCACGCGTCCAGCGCCTCCTGCGGGGTGAGGTCCACCTCGTACACCTTCACGATGCGCGCGACGCTGTCCGGCCCGAATCCCACACCCCAGGACGACTCCTGCGACACCTGGCCGAGCATCGTGGCGGGGACGGGTGCGTCGAGCATCGGCTCCCGCTCCAGCGTCGCCAGGTGCGGTGACGGCCCCCCGTGCAGCGCCGTCCAGGCGAGGACCGCGAGCAGGACCACGACCGCGACGAGGACCCCGCCGGTCACCCAGGGCCAGATCTGGTGCTCGCGTCGTCTGCCGACGCCGGACGTGCTCACGCGGTCCCGGGCCGGACGGGGCCGACGGAGCCGGACGGTCGCCGGAGCCCGACGCCGAGCAGCGGAGGCGGCGTGACGCCCCGCGGCTCGGCACGGGCGCGCCCGCTGGTCGCCGTCCTCGCCTCCACCGCTGCCGGGGTCGGGCCCGCGACGTACCGGTCGTTCTCCGAAACGCCCCAGGGCGCCACAGGTTCCTCCAGGATGAGCCGCCTGCGGAGGAACCTAGGGGCGGGCGATCAGCAGCGTGCGGGAAACCGGTCCGCGTCACCCGGACGGCGCGGTCACCGGGCCGTTCGGGACGGGTGCGGACGGGTGTGCGTCGCCGGCCCCCTGCGCTCGGCGACGCGCACCCGCCCGACGCCCCCTACCGCCGCCGCGTCACGATCACCCGCTGGAGGATCACGAACGCCAGCAGCACCGCCCCGATGAACACCCGGGTCCACCAGGAGTCGAGGCCCTCGCGGGCGATGAGCACCTGGATGAGGCCGTACACGAGGACGCCCGCGCCGGTGCCGAGCACGAACCCGACGCCGCCGGACAGCAGGGTGCCGCCGATGACGACCGCGGCGATCGCGTCGAGCTCCATGCCGATGCCCGTGAGGTTGTAGCCGGACTTGGTGTAGAGCGCGAAGAGGATGCCGGCGATGCCGGCGCAGGTGCCGCTGATGACGTACACCCAGATGCGGGTGCGGGCGGGGCGCAGGCCCATGAGGCTGACGGCGACGCCGCGGTCGCTGGACCCGAGGCCGTACACGGAGCGGCCGAACCGCGTGTAGTGCAGCAGGTAGACCGCGACGAGCAGCACGGCGACCGCGATGAGCATGCTGGCGTTGATGCGCCACAGCGAGCGTCCCTCGCCGAACGTGATGCTCCAGGACGCGAGGCTCGCGAACCCCTCGTCCTTGATGGCGAGGGAGTTGGTGCTGACGACGTTCGCGAGCCCGCGTGCCAGGAACATGACGGCGAGCGAGGCGATGAACGGTTGGATGTCGAACACCTGGACGAGCACGCCGATGAGCAGGCCGCAGACGGTGCCGATGAGCACGCCGACGACGAGCACGACGGGCAGCGGCAGCCCGACCTGGAACAGCCGGGCCACGGCGAGGCCGACGAGGGCGACGACGGCTCCGACGGACAGGTCGATGCCGCCGGTGAGGATCACGAACGTCATGCCGACCGCGAGCACCAGCAGGTAGGAGTTGTCCACCATGAGGTTGGAGAACAGCTTCATGCTGATGAAGTCGGACCGGGAGGTGCTGTAGCGGCTCTGCCCGACGCCGAGCATGAGCGCCAGGGTCAGCAGCGTGCCGAGCACCGGCAGGAACCGGCGGTCGAGGTTCCCGAGCGCGCGCCACCAGGGCCGGCGCGCGGGCGTGGCGGGCGCGGGGGCGGGCGCCTGGGTGAGCTGGCCGGTCATCGCACGACCTCCACGGGTCGGGGCTGCGCGGCCCGCAGCCGGCGGGCGTCGAGCCGGGAACGCAGGAACGGCGACGCCGCGACGCACACGGCGATGAGCACGACGGCCTTGAACAGCGGGGTCGTCTGCGACGGGAGCTCGAAGATGATGACGGCTCGCTCGAGCGTCGACAGCAGCAGCGCGCCGGCGATGAGCCCGCCGAGGTTGAACCGCCCGCCGTCGAGCTTGGTGCCGCCGAGGACGACGACCATGATCGCGTCGAGCTCCTTGAGCAGGCCGATGTTGTTGGCGTCGGCGGCCATCGTCGGGGCGCCGTAGACCAGCCCGGCGAGCGCGGCCAGGACGCCGGCGATGACGTAGACGCTCCACGTGGTGGTGCGGGCCCGGACGCCGGCGAGCCGGCTGGCCTCCCCGTTGATGCCGATCGACTCGAGGAACATGCCCAGCGCGGTGCGCCGGACCAGCAGCGTGACGAGGACGAACACGACGGCGGCGATGACGACCGGGGTCGGGACGCCGAGCACGAAGCCGGAGCCGATGGACTTGAACGGCGGGCTCGTGACCGTGGTGATCTGCCCCTGCGTGATGAGCATGGCGATGCCGCGCCCGGCGACCATGAGGATCATCGTCGCGATGAACGGCTGGATGCCGAGCGCCGCGACCATGAACCCGTTGAACGCCCCCACGACGACGCCGACCACGAGGCCCAGGGCGACCGCGACCGCGACGGTGGCGGCGGACCCCGGGTCGGGCGACCCGTCGAGGTACGTGAGGGACACCGCGAGCGCGATGGCCATGACGGCGCCGACGGACAGGTCGATGCCGCCGGTCGCGATGACGAGGCACATGCCGAGCGCGAGCAGCAGCGGGGTCGCGCTGTTGCGCAGCAGGTCGATGAGCTGGCCGAACAGGTGCCCGTCGCGCAGCGTCACGTCGAGGAACCCGGGGCTCTTGAGCCCGCACGCGAGCAGCAGGACGAGCAGCGCGACGACCGGCCAGAAGATGCCGTGGTCGGTCACCCGGCGCAGCGCCTGCACGCTCAGGCCCCGGGTGGGGGGCGGGGTGGCGGTGGGCGTGCTCATGAGGCCTTCTCCCCGGTGGTCGCGATGGTCTCCAGGACGTCCTCGGTGGTCAGGGTCCCGTCGTTCTCGAGCTCGGTGACCTTCTGCCGGTCGCGCATCACGACGATCCGCTGGCTGAGGCGCAGCACCTCCTCGAGCTCGGAGGAGATGAACAGCACGGACATGCCGTCGGCCGCGAGCTCGGTGACGAGGCGCTGGATCTCGGCCTTCGCCCCGATGTCGATGCCGCGCGTCGGCTCGTCGAGGACCAGCAGCCGCGGCGACGTCGCCAGCCACCGGGCGAGCAGCACCTTCTGCTGGTTGCCGCCCGACAGGTTCTTGATGAGCGCGTTCGGGTTCGGCGGGTTGATGTTGAGCGCGACGATGTACTTCTGGACCAGCTCGTCGAGCTGGCGCCGGGGCAGCCGCCGGAGCGTGCCGCGGCGGGCCTGGAGCGCGAGGGCGATGTTCTCCCGCACCGTCAGGTCGCCGATGATCCCCTCCTTCTTGCGGTCCTCGCTCGACAGGGCGATGCCCTGCTGGAGCGCGGCGAGGGGTGTCGCGAGGCGGGTGGGCACGCCCTGCACGGCGATCTCGCCGTGGTCGGGCCGGTCGGCGCCGGTGAGCAGGCGCGCGGCCTCGGTGCGCCCGGAGCCGAGCAGCCCGGCGAGCCCGACGATCTCCCCGGGGTACAGGCTGAGGTCGAACGGCTCGACGCCGCCCTTCGAGCCGAGGCCGACGCCCCGCAGCAGCGGGGTCTCCTGCCCGGAGTGCTCGGTGACGGCGTCGCGGGCGCGCTCCTCGATGCCGGCGAGGTCCTCCTCCGCGCGCCCGATCATGTGCGAGATCAGGTCGCGCCGGCTGAGCTCGGCGGTGCGGAACTCCCCCACGAACCGGCCGTTGCGCAGGACGGTCATGCGGTCGGAGATCGCGTAGACCTGCTCCAGGAAGTGCGAGACGAACAGGATCGCGACGCCGGACTCCCGCAGCCGCCCGATGACGCGGAACAGCTCCGCGACCTCGGCCTTGTCGAGCGACGACGTCGGCTCGTCGAGGATGAGCACCCGGGCGTCGACGACGAGCGCACGGGCGATGGCGCACAGCTGCTGGACGGCGATGCTGTGGCTGGAGAGCTGCGAGCGCGGGTCGATGTCGAGGTTCAGCCGCTGCAGCGCCTCGCGCGCGGCGCGCCGGGTGGCCCGCCAGTCGATGAACGGGCCGCGCCGGACCTCGTGGCCGAGCATCACGTTCTCCGCCACGGTGAGGTTCGTGCAGAGGTTGACCTCCTGGTAGACCGTGCTGATGCCGGCGCGCTGCGCCTCGTCCGGGCCGTCGAAGACGAACTCCTCGCCCTCGACCTCGATGCCCCCGGAGTCCACCCGGTACACCCCGGTGAGCGCCTTGATGAGGGTCGACTTCCCCGCCCCGTTCTCGCCCATGAGGGCGTGCACCTCGCCCGCCCGCAGGATCAGGTCGACCCCGTCGAGGGCCTTGACCCCCGGGAACGTGATGGTGATGCCGGTCATGCGGACCACCGCACGCTCGTCGGCGTGCGTCGCTGCGGACATCGGCGTCCTTCCTGGTCCCGGCTGTCGGACGGGCGGGGTGGGGCCGGGAACCCACCCCGCCCGCCTGGCTCAGTAGGCGCGGGCGTCGACGTCGGCCTGGGTGATGGTCTGGTCGAAGGCCTGGTCGACCACGATGGTCTCCTTCGGCACGTCCTCGCCGTTCGCGACCTGGGTGATGAGCTCGGCGAGCTGGTCGCCGAACACCGGGTTGCACTCGACGACGTAGTTGAACTTCTTGTCGACGAGCGCCTGGAGGCCGTCGCGCACGCCGTCGACGGACACGATCTGGATGTCCTCGCCCGGCACCTTGCCGGCGGCCTCGATGGCCTCGATGGCGCCGAGGCCCATGTCGTCGTTGTGCGTGAAGATCATCGTCATCTCGGGGTAGGCCTGCAGCGCCGCCTCGACGGCCGTCTTGCCCTCGGCGCGCGTGAAGTTGCCGCTGGCCTTGCCGATGACCTGGTCGCCGACGACGGCGTCGAAGCCCTCCTCGCGGTCGACCTGCGCGCCGGACCCGAGCGTGCCCTGGAGCTCGAAGATCTTGGCGTCCGGGGCGTTCTCCTCGACCCACTCGCCCGCGGTGGTGCCCTCCTGCTTGAAGTCGGCGCCGATCCACGTCACGTACGGGTCCTCGACGGTGGTGTCGACGGTGCGGTCGACGAGCACGACCGGGATGCCGGAGTCCTTGATCTCCTGGAGCACCTCGTCCCACCCGGTCTCGATGACGGGCGAGAACGCGATGACGTCGACGTCCTGGGCGACGAAGTCACGCAGGGCCTTGATCTGGTTCTCCTGCTTCTGCTGGGCGTCGACGAAGTTGAGGTCGAAGCCGGCGTCCTCGGTGAGGCTCGCCTTGACCGACTCGGTGTTGGCGGTGCGCCACCCGCTCTCGGCGCCGAGCTGCGAGAAGCCGACGCGGATGAGGTCGCCGTCCTCACCGCCGCCGCTGCCGCTGTCGGAGCTGGAGCCGCATGCGGCGAGGCCGAGGACGGCCACGAGGGAGACGGCGCCGACTGCGGCCCGCCGGGACTGACGTCCGAACATGAACTCCTCCTTGAGCACGTGGGCCGACGGCAGTGTCGGCTCCGAAATTGTGATCGTTCACAACTGCGAGGGTCAAGAGTGAACGATCACAATCCGGTAACTAGCCCCGTCGCGGGGCGGCCGTGCTGGCCCGGACGCGCACGGACGCGCCCACGCTGCCGTCCACCGCCGGGGCGCCCTGGATGGCCGCGACCATCTGCTCGAGGCAGCGCCGGCCCAGCTCGGCGAAGTCCGGCGTGACGGTGGTCAGCGGCGGGAAGAAGTGCGCCGAGCCCTCCACGTCGTCGAACCCGATGACCGAGACGTCGGCCGGCACCCGCACCCCGGCCTCCGCGAAGGCGTGCAGCAGACCGAGCGCGAGCTGGTCGTTCGCGGCGAAGACGCCCGTGGGCAGCTCCTCCGCCCCCGCGCGCCACTTCTCCACCAGCTCCTGGCCGATCCGGTAGCCGGTGCTCGCGCGCCAGTCCCCCGGCACCGGCTCGCGCGGCGTCACGCCCGCCTGCCGCATCGCGTCCCGCCAGCCCCGGGACCGGGAGCGGGCGTCCAGCCAGGACTCGGGGCCGGTGACGTGCAGGATGTCCGTGTGACCCAGGTCCAGCAGGTGCTGGGCCGCCATCCGGCCGCCGGCGTACTGGTTCACGGCGGCCGTGTACACGCCCGGCCCCAGGTCGGACGGCCCCAGCATGACCACGGGGAGCTGCTCGTCCGCGAAGCCCTGCACGGCGTGCACCGCCTCGTCGTGCGACGCGATGACCACGGCTCCGTCCACGCCCTGCTCCAGGAAGTGCCCGAGCGCGCCCCGCACCGACGCCACGTCCCACTGCGTCACCGTGGCGACCGAGACGTACATGCCGGAGCTGCGGGCCGCGTTCTCGACGGCGATCAGCGTCATGGTCGGGCCGTGCAGCGGCGAGTCCTCCGTGACCACGCCGATCGACCCGGTGCGCCGCGTGACCAGGGCGCGGGCGACGGAGTTGCGGCGGTAGCCCAGCTCGCTGATCGCGGCCTCGACCTTCGCGCGCGTGCGGTCGCTGACGTTGGGGTGGTCGTTGAGGACGCGCGAGACGGTCTGGTGGGACACGCCCGCGCGCTGGGCGACGTCGAGGATGCCCGGGCGGCGCGGCTTGCCGCCGCGGCCTCGCCCGACCTGCCCGCCCTGCGTCGCGGCGCCCTGCTCGACGACGCCCTGCGTCGCGGCGCGCTGCGGCTCGGCGCCACCGGACTCCATCGCCCGTCCACCTCTCTCGATCCACCGGTCGGACACGGGCCCCGGCCGCCGTCCCGCCCGCGGGACGATAGTGAACGTTAACAGGTCCAGGCCCGGACCGACCGGCGTCAGGAGTCGGTCCCGGACGCCGGACGGCCCATCATGGCACCGGCTGCGGCGCGGGCCGGGTGTCCTCCCCGGGAGCGGGGCGCACGAGCGCCCGCGCCCGCCTCACCGCGACCGCCACGTCGTCCACCGCGTGCTCCTCGTCGCGCAGGGCCGCGAGCACCCCGACCCGGCCGACCAGGGCGCGGTGGTGCACGCGCAGGCCCGTGATCAGCACCGCGACCCCGCGCCGCTCCAGGCCGGTGACCAGCTCCTGCAGCACCTGCGCGCCGGTCGCGTCGATGTGGTGCACGCGCGCGAGGTCGAGGACGACCACGTCCGCACCGCGAACCGACGCCGCATGGTCGAGCACCCGCTCCGCCGCCGCGAAGAACAGCGAGCCCTCCACCCGCAGCAGCGCGACGCGCTCGTCGCCGGCCGCGGCCGGGCCGGGCAGCTCCAGGCGGTAAACGCCCGCGGCCCGTGCGAGGCTGCGCAGGCTGATGACGGCCGCGACCGCCATGCCGAGCCCCACCGCGTAGACCAGGTCGACGGTGATGGTGACCACCGCGGTCAGCACCAGCAGCAGCGCCGCCGCGCGGGTCGACCCGAGCACCGAGCGCACCGTCCGCACGGACACCATGCGCACGGCGGTCACCAGCAGCACCCCCGCCAGCGCGGCGAGCGGGATGCGGGCGACCACGGGGCCGGCCAGCGCGACGACGCCCAGCAGCACCAGGGCGTGCACCACCGCGGCCGCGCGCGTCCGGGCGCCGGAGCGCACGTTGACGGCGGTCCGGGCGATCGCGCCGGTCGCGGGCATGCCCCCGAACAGGGCGGAGGCGACGGACGCCAGCCCCTGCCCGACGAGCTCCCGGTCGCCGTCGTACGGCCCGGCTCCGGGGTAGCCGGCGGCGACGCGGGCCGACAGCAGCGACTCGATCGCCGCGAGCGCCGCGACCGTCACCGCGGGTGCGGCGAGGGCGGGCAGGGCGCCGAGGTCCAGCGCGGGCAGGGCGGGCGCCGGCAGCCCGGCGGGCAGCTCGCCGATGGTCGCGAGCGGCAGCCCGGCCGCGGAGGCGACGACCGTCACCAGGACGATGGCGACGAGCGACCCGGGGACCGCACGGTGGACCCGCGGCGCCAGCGACATCGTGACGGCGACCGCGCCGACCACCGCGAGCGACCACGCAGCGCGGGGGCCGCTGACCTCGTGCAGCACCTGCCAGGCCGCGACGACCGCGTTCGCGTCGTGCCCGCCGGCGGTGACCCCGAGCGCCGCCGGCACCTGCTGGAGCGCGATGATGACGGCGATGCCGAGGGTGAACCCCTCGATCACCGGCCACGGGATCAGGCCGACCGCCCGCCCGAGCCGGAGCACCCCGGCGAGCACGACGAGCACGCCGGCGAGCAGCCCCACCAGCGCGAGCGTCCCCGACCCGTACCGCGCGACGATCGGCGCGAGCACCACCACCATCGCGCCCGTCGGGCCGGACACCTGCACGGGGGAACCGCCGAACACCGCGGCGACGACGCCGGCGACGACCGCGGTGACGAGCCCGGCGGCCGCCCCCGCACCCGAGCTGACGCCGAACGCGAGCGCCAGCGGCAGCGCGACCACGCCCACGGTCACGCCGGCCACGAGGTCACCGCGCCAGGACGTGCGCAGGTCGGCGTAGTCCCGGGCCGAGGGCAGCAGCGAGCGGACGCCGGCGAGCGCGCTCACCGCGCGGCGCCCGGCAGCGCGGGCTGCTGCTCCCGAGCCTCGGAGAGCTGCCGCTGCGTCGTCCGCAGCACCTCCTCGAGCAGGGCCCGGGCGACGCGCAGCAGCTCGGCGACGTGCGGCGAGGCCAGCCGGTACGACACCGTGCTGCCCCGGCGCTCGGAGTCGACGAGCTGGTAGCGGCGCAGCACCGCGAGGTGCTGGGAGAGGTGCGACGCCTCCAGCCCGGTCTCCTCGAGGAGCTCGGCGACGGGCACCTCGTCGGCGGCGGCGAGCAGCTCCAGCACCCGGATGCGGACCGGGTGCGCGAGGCCCTTGAAGAGGTTCGCCTTGATCTCGTTGAGCGGCTGCGGCGTGGGCACCGGACTCCCGACGGATGATGGGTTGATGGATCCATCATGCCACGAAGCCACGGTGCTCCCGCCGACGGCCTCAGGGGACGGGCGCCGCCTCCGGCCGGTCGGCGCGGTGCGGGCCCGGCCTCCGGCCCACCAGGGCGCCGACCCGGCGCGACAGCCGGTGCGACGGCCCCTCGACGACCCGGAAGAACACCTCCGCCAGCAGCAGCGACGCCGGCACCGTCAGCAGCAGCACGACCGGCGTCACCCAGCCCGTGAGGAAGCCGACCGCGACGACGACCGGCTCGTGGACCAGGTAGAGGCTGAACGAGCGCGTGCCGAGCCAGTGCACGGCCGGGTGCCGCAGCGGCCGGTCGAGCGGCCCGAGCGCCGCGACGACCAGCAGCGCCGCGCCGCCCGCCTGGAGCACCCGGGCGAGCGCGAGCACCCCCACCGGCAGCCCCGCGCGCAGCCCCCCGAGGTCGAGCAGCCACGGGCCGCTCGCGAGCAGCGCGGCCCCGGCCAGCACCCCGGCCCGCGTCGCGCCGCCCCAGCGCGCGACCGCCCCAGCGAGCCGCTCACGGTCGGCCGCCAGCAGGCAGCCCAGGCCGAACAGCGGCAGCTGGTACAGCGCACCCAGCGCGTACGGCCGGTCGACGGGCCCGGTCGCGGCGCCGACCCACGCGACGACGGCCAGGGCGGCACCCGCCACCAGGGCGTGGCGGCGCAGGCGGGTCGCGAGCCACACGAACAGCGGCAGGGCCAGCGAGAACACGACCTCCCAGCGCAGCGACCACAGCGCCGTCATCGTGGAGCCGACGGGGCCGGCCAGCAGGGTGAGGTCCGCGAGCACGCCGGCCCGGCCCACGTCGCCGTGGAACACGAGCCACGGGCTCAGCCCGGCGGTCTCGCCCCGGGGCACGGCGAGCCGCAGGGCGACCGCGAGCGCCACGGCGGCCCACACCGGCAGGTACAGCCGCAACAGGCGCTGCGGGTAGTAGGCGCCCCACCGGTGCCGGGCGCGCTGCGCCGCGACGGTCAGCACGAACCCGCTGAGCACGAAGAATACCTGCACGGCCACCTCGCCGTCCCACAGCAGGTGCAGCGGCGTCGCGGTGGCCGCCAGGACGAGCGCGCTGCGCGGGGCACCCGGGTCGTCGTAGGCCGCCATGAGCGCGGGGACGAGCAGCAGCGAGTGGTGCACGAGCACGACGAGCGCCGCGACGCCGCGCAGGCCGTCGAGCGCGGCGAGGCGCCCGGACGACGTGCCGGTGCGGCCGTCGACGTCGGCGGGGACGGGCATCGGCACCTCCGGGTCGGGGCCGGCGGGGGCGCGGGCCGAGCGGCCAGGGTGGCGGGTGGCGGCGCGTCCGGGGACCGCCGACCGGGTGGCTTTCGCCCGATTCACCCGTTTTGGGTGGGTTGACCGTCCAGCGCGCGGGGGGCGCCCCGTCGTGGCAGCGTGCGGGCATGACGACGACGGCCGCGCCGGTCGCCCGCGCCCCCTGGGACACCGGCTCCCCCGCCCGGCTCCTGGCCGCCGCGCTGGTCTGCGGCTCGGCGGTGCTGCTGTTCGCGGTGCACGCCCGCCCGCTCGGCTACGTGCCGCTCGTCGCCGGCGTGCTGGTGGCCCTAGCGGTGGACCGAGGGCTCGCGCGCGACCTCGGCCTCGTCGCGACCGGCATGGCGATCATCTCGGCGATCTCGCTCGAGGCCGACCTGTCGGACGCGGGCATGGCGCGGTTCACGGTCGCGCTGTCGCTGGCGGTGCTCGTGCCGTGGGCGCTGTCCCGGTACGCGTTCGGCCAGCGCACGATCGTGTTCCCGGTGGCGACCGGCCGGCGGTGGACGCGGGCGCAGCTCGTCTACCTCGCCGTGGTCGTCGTCGCGGGGTACCTGATCCTGCCGTTCTACTTCATCGGGTCGGGCGCCTACCGCAACTGGCCCGAGGTCACCGGCGGCGCCGAGATCGCCCGGCTGTTCGTCGGCGTCAACGCCGTGGGCATCTGGGACGAGCTGTTCTTCATCTGCACCGTGTTCGCGCTGCTGCGCCGGCACCTCGGGCTCTGGACCGCGAACGTCCTGCAGGCGACGGTGTTCGTGTCGTTCCTGTGGGAGCTGGGCTACCGCGAGTGGGGCCCGCTGCTGACCGTGCCGTTCGCGCTCGTCCAGGGCTGGATCTTCGCCCGCAGCGCCTCGCTGACCTACGTGCTCGCGGTCCACCTGCTGTTCGACCTGGTGGTGTTCGGGGTGCTCGTGCACGCGCACCACCCGCACCTGCTGGACGTCTTCGTCACCGCGCCCCGCTGAGCGGCGGACGCAGCGGAGGGGGACCGGGCCACCCTCCCTGGCCCGGTCCCCCTCCGTGTCCCCCTGCGAGCCGGCGGCGCGGGGCCGCGAGCTGGTCCCCGGCCCTCACGGGGCCGGGGCGTCAGGTGCCGGCCCTCAGGCCGGGGTGCGCCGCGAGGCGGCGATCTTGCGGCCGAGCGCGATGAGCGCGCCGGTCGCGGCGATGGCGGTGACGACCTTCACGGGTGCGGGCACGGGGTTCTCCTCAGCGGTGGACGCGGTGCCGGGTCCCGCGGGCGCGCTGCACGAGGTCCCCGAGGCCGACGACGGCGATCACGGCCACGAGGCCGACGACGACGATCAACACCTGGGGCGTCATGCTGCTCTCTCCTGCGGTTCCGGCTGGCTGGCACGACCATCGTGGCCCGCCGGACCCCCTCGGCGGATCGCCCGCCCGCCGTATCCTCGCGTACGACGAACGGCGTACACCGGGGGTCGCGGGGTCCACCCGGACGCCTACGCGGACGCCTCCGCGACCCCGGGCGCACCCTGAGCGGCGCCGTCCCGCGCGGGCACGGTGCGCGCCGGACGGTCGGCCACCGAGACGTTGTGCCGGAACACGTCCTGCGGGTCGTAGCGCCGCTTGAGCTCGCGCAGGCGCTCGAGCGTCGCGCCGGGGAACGCCTCGGCGACGCGCTCGGGCCGCGGGTCGGTCTCGAACGACACGTACAGACCGTCCACGTGCGGCGCCAGCACGTCCCACGCCGCGTCGAGACTGCGCCGGTCGGTGCCGAACGCCGCGAGGTTGAAGTTCGCCGAGCGGTGGGCGTACGCCGTGGCGTCGCGCGGGACGTCGTGGACCGCACCGCCCGCGGCCCGGATCTGGAAGAACGGCGTGACCCCGCTCCGCACCAGCCGGGCGAGCTCGGCCGCGAGCGCCGGGGTGAGGTGCTCGGCCATCGCGTTGCGCGTCACGGGCTCCCCCTCGGAGGTGTGCCGCTGGTCGGGCACCGACACGACCGCGCTGTACGGCAGGAGCTGCACCTGCTGCTGGAGCAGCGGGGCGATCCGCGCGAACGGCTGCAGCCGCTCGATGATCGTGTCCGGGTCGTCCGAGTCGACCATCGCCATGACCTGCGCGACCATCACCCCGCCCCGCGGCGGGCCCATGAGGAGGAACGCCGTCGTGTCCCGCGGCGCGGCCTCGACGGCGGCACCCCAGTCGACGAGCAGCCGCTGCGTGTCGGACGCGTCCAGGACGAGCTGGGCGAACCCGACGTCGCCGACCTCGTCGACCTCGAACTCGAAGGACGTGACGACGCCCAGGTTGCCCCCGGCCCCGCGCAGCCCCCAGAACAGGTCCGGGTTCTCGGCGTCCGAGGCGCGCACCACGGAGCCGTCCGCGAGCACGACCTCGGCGGCGCGCAGGTGGTCGAGCGTGAGCCCGTGCTCGCGCACGAGGAAGCCGATGCCGCCCGCGGTCGCGAGCCCGCCCACCCCCACGCCGCCGTAGTCGCCGGAGGTGAGCGCCCACCCGAGCGGCTGCAGCGCCGCGGCGACCTCGCCCCACCGGGCCCCGGGCTCGATGCGCACCCGGCGGGTGGCGTGGTCGAGCACCTCGATCGCCGACATCCGTGACAGGTCCAGCACGATGCCGCCGTCGTTGGTGGAGCGGCCGCTGATGCCGTGCCCGCCCGAGCGGATCGCGAGCGGGACGTCCTGGGTGCGTGACCAGCGCAGCGCCTCGACCACCTGCGCGGTGCCGGCCGGACGCAGCACGAGCCCCGGCCGTCCCCCGCGCAGGTAGGTCGAGCGGACGGCCGCGTAGCCGGCGTCACCCGGCTCGACCGCCGCGTCCGCGAGCGCCGCGGGCACGGCGTCGTAGTCGATGTCCGGGCGGCGGGCGGCGCGCACGGCGGCGCTGCGCGTCGTGCCCACCACGGTGCCGCGGGCCGCCCGCACGGCGGCGACGCGCTCGCGCACGGGCCCGGCCACCTCGGCCGCGAACCGGGACACGGCGGCCTCGTCCGCCGCGCCGACGACGACGGTGCCCACGCCGGCCTCGAGCACCAGGTCCGCCAGCGCGTCGACACTGGCGTCCGGCGCCGGGACCACCACGCCGCGCCGGACCTCCCGCGCGTCGCGGCCCTCGGCGGCCAGGGCGGCGTCGAGAGCGCGCTGCTCGGCGAGCAGGGCGTCCGGGGACGTGGCGGACAGCCACCACCCGTCGGCCGCGCGCGCGGCCGACGCCACCGCGCGGCCGGGACCGGGCGCGCCGAGCCACAGCGGGAGGTTGTGCGCCGGGGCGGGGCCGCGCGCCGCCCCGGGGACGACGTGGTGCCGGCCCGCCAGCACGAACGGTCGCGGGTCCGCGGCGTCCCACAGCCCGCGCAGCACGGCCGCGACCTCCTCGAGGGCCTCGTCGGCCCCGTCGGCGTCGACCTCCTCGGCGGCCAGGCCGAGCGCGAGGCGGCCCGACGACAGGTGGTCGAGGTGCGCCGCCGCGCGGGCCAGCACCGCCGGGGGCCGTCCCGTGGTCCGCAGACCCAGCGTCGCGACGCCGACGCGCCGGGTCCCGGACGCGACGTGCGCCAGCAGCGTCCACGGCTCCAGGGCCGCGTCGCCCCCGTCCGGCACCACGACGAGGTCGAGGCCCTCGTCCTCGGCGCGGGCCGCGAGGCGGGCGGCCGCGCCGGGGTCGGCAGGGTCGACGGGCAGCAGGACGCCCAGCCGGAGCGGGTGCCCGAGGTCGGCGGTCACGCGCCCACCCCCGGCGCGGGGGCCTGCGCGCGCTCGGCGGCCACGAGCTCGCGGACAGCCGGCGCGATCTCCTGACCGACCGTGGCGAGCAGCGTGGGGTCGTCCCCCGCGACGACGAAGGCGCTCACCCCGTGCTCGATCGCGAGAGCGGCGAGCTCCTCGACCCACTGGCGCGGCGGACCGACGAGCATCTCGCCGGTGGGCTGCGGCGTGAGGCGGCCGCCGACGTTGAGCAGCCGGCGGACCGCGGCGGGCTCGCGACCGGCCGCGAGCGCGGCCTCGTCGATGCGCGCGTTGCCGTCGTCGAGGTCCTGGAGGCTGCTCAGGTAGGCGAGCGACGGCAGCCAGCCGTCGGCCACCTCCCCCGTGAGCCGGAGCATCCGCGGCTTGTAGGCACCGATCCAGATGCCGACCGGGTGGGCGGGGGCCGGCCCGCGCCGCGCACCCACGGCGGACCAGTACTCCCCGGGCAGGTCGACGCGCGACCGGTCTCCCGTGTCCCACAGCGCCCGGACGACCGCGACCGCCTCGCGCAGCGCGTCGACGCCCTGGCCCGGCGTCAGCCTGCGGCCGCCCATCGCCTCGATCGCGTCCCAGAAGCCGCCCGCCCCGAGCCCGAGCTCGACGCGCCCGCCCGACAGCAGGTCCAGGCTGGCGACGGCCCGGGCGAGCACGGCGGGCGGGCGCAGCGGCAGGTTCGCGACGTTCGGCGCGAGCCGGATGGTCGTCGTCCGCGCGGCGACCCACGACAGCAGGGTCCAGGTGTCGAGGAACGAGGGCTGGTACGGGTGGTCCTGGAAGGTCGCCAGGTCCAGGCCGACCTGCTCCGAGAGCTGCGCCAGGCCCACCACGCGGTCCGGGTCCGCGTTCGTCGGCGTGATGAACGACCCGAACAGCAGGTCGTGGCCGTAGTCCGTCATCGTGCTCCCTCCGCGCGCCGACGCTCGTCGGCTCACACGATCGTATGTCGCACAGATCATTGGCACAACCACGCGACCGGCGTACCATCGGCGACCATGACCGCGATCGAGACCGGGACCGAGACCCGCCAGTCCGACCTCGGCTGGTCGCTGGGCGTGCTGCTCCGGGCGTACGAGCGCGGGCTCGCGTCGGCGCTCGCGGACGTGCCGCACGGGTTCCGCGGGTTCCTCGTGCTGCGGGAGGTGGTGCGCGGGGCCCACCCGAGCCAGGCCGCCCTCGCCGCCAGCCTCGGCATCGACCGCACCGTGATGACCTACCTGCTGGACGACCTCGAGGGCGCCGGGCTGGTCACGCGGCGCGTCGCCGAGGTCGACCGCCGCCAGCGGCGCGTCCTGGCCACCCCCGAGGCGGAGGGGCTGCTCGCCGACCTCGAGCAGCGCGTGGCCCACGCGGAGGACGCGGTGTTCGGCGCCCTGGACCCGTCCGAGCGCGGCACCGTCTGCGCCCTGCTGCGCCGGGCGGCGTGCGGGTACCGCGACCCGGACGAGCACCCCTGCGCCGTCGTCGAGCAGGCGCTCGGCGGCTGAGGCGGACGCCCCGGCCGGTCGCACGCGGCGCCGGGGCACAATGGGCCGGGCGCCGCTCCCGCGGCGCCCGGTGCGCGGACGGCACGACCGGCACCACCCGGGGACGCACGGAAGAGGGACGGCGATGGCGACCATCGGCAGGGCGCAGGACAAGCGCGAGGCGGCGCTGCTGAGCGTGTTCGGCCCCGCGCAGGTCGGCGACCCGCTCGCACCGGACCGCGAGGTCGCCGACGCCGACCGCGAGCGCGACCTCGCGCTGCGCACCGAGTTCGTCCGCGTCGCCGGCGCGGACGGGCGGTCGTACCTCGTGGAGCGCCCGGTCTCGGGCTGACCTCCCCCCCCCCCCCCCCCCCGGGGCGAGCGCCCCTGGACGAGCACCCCGGGGCGAGCGCTCCGGGGCGAGCGCTCCGGGACGACCCGCCGCGCGCGGTCTGCCCCGCGGGGCCGGCGCCGGGCCCGGGGGGCACCCCGGAGCCCGGCGCCACGGCCCCGCGCCGACCGCGGCCGGGTCAGCGCGGCGCGCTCCCCCGGCGCCGACCGCTCAGCGCGACGACGAGCGCCGCGACCCCGGCCACGAGCCCGAGCCCGCCCAGGACGCGGGAGGGCACGTCGGCGGCCGCGTCCGCGGCCGCCGTCGCGGCGTCGTCCGCGCCGGCAGCCGTCGCGCGCGCCCCGTCGTGGCTCCCGTGCGCCTCCCCCGCGGCGGTCGTGGTGAGCTCGGGTGCCGGGTGGTCGGGCTCCGCGTCGCCGTCCGCCACCTGGTCCCAGTCGACGACCTCGCCGTCGGCGTACTCCTGGTGGGCCGGCAGGACCAGTCGCGTCCCCGCCTCCGGCAGCGGGCCGACGGAGAGCTCGAACTCCTCGAACTCGCCGTCACCGATCCCCTCCCCCTGCGCCGTCCAGACCACGCGCACCGGCGCGCGGGTCAGCGTCGCCCCGCCGACGTCGACGGGCTCGGGCAGCTCCCCCTCCTCCACGGTGGCGGTCCACCCCGCGACGGGGCGCGTGGACACCGAGCTCAGGGGCGTGGCGGTGGGCAGGTCGACCGTGACGCGGGTGGTCGCCGACGTCGGGGACTCGTTGGGCACGCGGAACGTGAGGACCGTCCACCCGCCCGCGGCGGTGGACTCCGGGACGACGCGCACGTGGGCGGACGCGGCGGCGGCGGGCAGCAGGACGAGCGCGCCGGCCAGGGCGGCCGAGGCGAGCAGGGACGCCGCGCGGGCGCGGGCAGGACGAGGTGCGGACATGGTGGTGCCTTCCGGGTGCGACGGGACGCGCGGCGGCGCCCGGGACGGGCGGCGCGCGAGGACGACGCGACCGGGGCCGGTCCCGCCCGGCGGCCGGCCGGGGGGTGTCAGGCGGCGGTCGCGGCAGGCACCGGCACCGGCGGACCGCGGCGGACCGCCCCGCCCCGGTGCACCGCGGGCGGGCGCGGGCGGACGACCTCGGGGCGCACGGGCGCCGGCCGCGGCGCCACGGCGACGGCGGGCCCGGCGGTCAGCGCCGGCAGCACGGCCGTCCAGCGCCGCAGCAGCGCGCTGGCCCCGCGGTCCGTCGCGGTCAGCAGCAGCACGGCCGCGACGACCGCCACGGCGTGGGCGAGGAGCATGCCGGTGCCGGTGCCGTGGGCGTGGGCGTGGGCGTGGGCGGCGTCGACGAGGCCGCCCGCCGCCACCGCCCCGGCACCGTGGTGGGCACCGGGCCCGTCCGGCGGCAGCGCACCGGGCCGCGCCGGGCCGGACAGCCAGGTCAGCGTGGCGTGCACCCCGAGCTGCCCCGCGAGGGCCGCCGGCAGCAGCACGGGGACGGTCAGCGGCCGGCGCGAGAGCGCCGTCGAGCCGAGCAGCACGGGCACGCCGGCGAGCAGCAGCGCCGGTGCCGTCGGGGCGCCGCCGCCGCCGAGCACGTGCGCGCCCGACCCGAGGCCCAGCACGGTGACCGCCACGCCGAGCAGGCGCCCGACGGCGAGCGCGCGTGACGGGGGCGGGCGGTCCACGCCGCCGACCGTACTCCACGACCGGGACCTTGGTCCTGGTCGCACGACACCCGCTCCGGACGACGACCGGTGTCGGACCCGTCGGCCACACTGGGGCCCGAGCAGAGGAGACCCGATGACCACCGAGACGCCCGCAGGGACGCCCACCGGGCCGCACGTCGCCGACAGCCACGACCGCATCCGCGTCCGCGGCGCTCGCGAGAACAACCTGCGCGACGTGAGCGTCGACCTGCCGAAGCGCCGGCTCACCGCGTTCACCGGCGTGTCCGGGTCGGGCAAGAGCTCGCTGGTGTTCGCGACCATCGCCGCCGAGTCCCAGCGGATGATCAACGAGACCTACAGCGCGTTCGTGCAGGGCTTCATGCCGACGCTCGCCCGCCCGGACGTCGACGTCCTCGACGGGCTGACCACCGCGATCATCGTCGACCAGGAGCGCCTGGGGGCGAACCCGCGCTCGACGGTCGGCACCGTGACGGACGCGAACGCGATGCTGCGCATCGTCTTCAGCCGGCTCGGGCAGCCGCACCTCGGCCCGCCGCAGGCGTTCTCGTTCAACGTCGCCTCCGTCAGCGGCGCGGGGGCCGTGACCGTGGAGAAGGGCGGCGCCCCGGTCGCCGAGCGCCGCGAGTTCCGCGTCACGGGCGGCATGTGCCCGCGGTGCGAGGGCCGGGGCACGGTGCAGGACTTCGACCTCGCCGAGCTGTACGACGCCGACAAGGCCCTGGCCGACGGCGCCCTGCGGGTGCCCGGCTACACGATGGACGGCTGGTACGGCCGCATCTTCGCCGGCAGCGGGTTCTTCGACATGACCAAGCCGATCCGGGACTTCACGCAGCAGGAGCTCGCGGACCTGCTGCACCGGGAGCCGACGAAGATCAAGGTGGAGGGCATCAACCTCACCTACGAGGGCCTGATCCCCAAGATCCGCAAGTCGATGCTCGCCAAGGACGTCGACGCCATGCAGCCGCACATCCGGGCGTTCGTCGAGCGGGCGGTCACCTTCACGACGTGCCCCGACTGCGACGGCACGCGGCTCAACGAGGGCGCGCGGTCCTCGAGGGTCCACGGCCTGTCGATCGCCGACGCCTGTGCGATGCAGATCAGCGACCTCGCGGCGTGGGTGCGCGGCCTCGAGGAGCCGTCCGTCGCTCCGCTGCTGGAGTCGCTCGGGGAGACGCTCGACTCCTTCGTCGAGATCGGCCTGGGCTACCTCTCGCTCGACCGGCCGTCCGGCACGCTGTCCGGCGGCGAGGCGCAGCGCACCAAGATGATCCGGCACCTCGGGTCGTCGCTCACCGACGTCACGTACGTGTTCGACGAGCCGACCATCGGCCTGCACCCGCACGACATCCAGCGCATGAACGGCCTGCTGCTGCGGCTGCGCGACAAGGGCAACACCGTGCTCGTCGTCGAGCACAAGCCCGAGGCGATCGCGGTCGCCGACCACGTCGTCGACCTCGGCCCCGGGGCGGGCTCGGCGGGCGGCGAGATCGTGTTCGAGGGCACCGTCGCCGGCCTGCGCGCGAGCGGCACGCTGACCGGGCGGCACCTGGACGACCGCGCCACGCTCAAGCCCGCCGTGCGGCGGCGCACGGGCGTCCTCGAGGTCCGCGGCGCCCGGACGCACAACCTGCGGGACGTCGACGTCGACGTGCCGCTCGGCGTGCTGACCGTCGTGACGGGCGTCGCCGGGTCCGGCAAGAGCTCGCTGATCCACGGGTCGGTCTCGCGGCGCGAGGGCGTCGTGACGGTGGACCAGGGCGCGATCCGCGGGTCCCGCCGCAGCAACCCGGCCACCTACACCGGCCTCCTGGAGCCGGTGCGCAAGGCGTTCGCGAAGGCCAACGGCGTCAAGCCCGCCCTGTTCAGCGCCAACTCGGCGGGCGCCTGCCCCACCTGCAACGGCGCCGGGGTGGTGTACACCGACCTCGGCATGATGGCCGGCGTCGCCACCACGTGCGAGGAGTGCGAGGGCCGGCGGTTCCAGGCGTCCGTCCTGGAGTACACCCTCGGCGGCCGGAACATCGCCGACGTGCTCGCGCTGCCCGTGACCGAGGCGGAGCGGTTCTTCGCGGAGGGCGACGCCCGGACGCCGGCCGCGCACGCCGTCCTGGCCCGGCTCGCGGACGTCGGCCTCGGCTACCTGACGCTGGGGCAGCCGCTCACCACGCTGTCCGGCGGCGAGCGGCAGCGCCTCAAGCTGGCCGTCCACATGGGCGAGCAGGGCGGCGTGTACGTGCTCGACGAGCCGACCACGGGGCTGCACCTCGCGGACGTCGAGCAGCTGCTCGGGCTGCTGGACCGGCTGGTCGACGCCGGCAAGACGGTCGTCGTGATCGAGCACCACCAGGCCGTCATGGCGCACGCGGACTGGATCATCGACCTCGGCCCGGGCGCGGGGCACGACGGTGGTCGCGTGGTGTTCGAGGGCACGCCCGCGGAGCTGGTCGCGGCCCGGTCGACGCTCACCGGCGAGCACCTGGCCGCCTACGTCGGGGCGTGACGACCGTGGACGCGGCGGGCGGGGACGCCGGGCGCGGGACGGCGGTGGAGCTGCTGCTGCTCGCCGACACCCACGTCCCGCGACGGGCCCGCGACCTGCCGGCCGAGGTCTGGGCGGCGGTGGACGCGGCGGACGTGGTGCTGCACGCGGGTGACTGGGTGGACGTCGACCTGCTCGACGCGCTGGAGGCCCGCGCCCGGCGGCTCGTCGCGTGCTGGGGGAACAACGACGGACCGGACCTGCGGGCCCGGCTGCCCGAGGTGGCGCGCGCGACGCTCGGGGGCCTGCGGTTCGCCGTCGTGCACGAGACCGGCCCGCGGACCGGCCGCGAGGCGCGCTGCGCCGAGGCGTTCCCGGACGCCGACGTGCTGGTGTTCGGGCACAGCCACATCCCGTGGGACACGGTCGCGCCGGGCGGCCTGCGGCTGCTCAACCCGGGGTCCCCGACGGACCGGCGGCGGCAGCCCACCGGCACGTACCTCACCGCGCGGGTGGTGGACGGCGCGCTGCGCGACGTCACGCTGCACCCGGTGGCGCCGCGTCGGCCGGCGGCGCCCGCGGGCGGGCCGGGCGGCCGTCCGGCGGCGAGCGCTCCGACGTCGGGCGGGGCCGCGGCGAACGGACCCATCGCGCGCGGGTCCGCGGCGAGCACGTCCCCGGTCGGTCGCGATCACGGCTGACCTGCGCGGCTGACCTGCGCGGCTGTGACACCCGGGGGAACCACCCGCTCCCGGGGTCAGGAACCGCCCCCGGCAGCCGATGACACCATCATGACCGGGCGACCTGGCAGGTGGGCGCCCCCGCGGGTCGCAGTCGTCGGCGGGGCGATGGATGCTGGTGCACGCCCTGCTGCCGGACGGCGCCCCGCGCGACGCGCTGTTCGTGGCGATCGGCGCCGCCTGCGTGGTGGTGCTCGCGCGCGCGGCCTCGCGCATGCCCCCCGGCCGGCGCCGCGCCTGGCGCCTGCTGGCGGCCGGCCTCGCGGCCTGGGTGCTCGGGGACCTGGTGTGGACCGTGCTGGACCGGGTCCTGGGCGTGTCCCCGTTCCCGTCCGTCGCGGACGTCGCGTACGTCGCCTCGTACCCGCTGCTCGCCGCCGGCATGGTCCGCGCGTTCCCCGCCCCGCCCGGCCGGCGGCCCGTCTGGGTGCTCGACGCGCTGCTGGTCACCGGCGGCCCGGTGCTGCTGCTGTGGCTCGCGGTGCTCGGGCCCGCGGTGACGGAGTTCAGCACGGCGCCCGCGGCGACGCTCGTGGGCGCGCTCTACCCGCTGGGCGACGCCCTGCTGCTGGTGGTCCTGGCGCGCACCGCCACGGCGTCCGGCCGGCGCACCGCCGCCCACGTGCACGCGACCTGGGCGGTGCTGCTGATCCTGGTGGCGGACGTCCTGTTCCAGCTCAGTCCCGCCGTGCCGTCCCTCGACCGGTACCTGCACCCGCTGGACACCCTGTGGCTCGGCGGGTACGTGCTGATGGCCGCGGCCGGCCGTCACCCGTCGGCGGCCTCCGAGGCGCCCGCGCGGCCGTCCGCCGACCTGACCGTCGGGCAGATCGCGCTGGTCGCCGCGTCGTGCGCCGTCATCCCGGGCACGCTCCTGGTCGGCGCCCTGACCGGCGCTCCGCTGCGCATCGTCGAGGCCTGCACCGTGGGCATCGTGATGATGACCGCCCTGCTGCTGCGGTTCGGCGGCCTGGTGCGCACGCTGAGCCGGCAGAACGCGCACCTCGCGCACCTCACGGTCACCGACCCCCTGACCGGGCTGGCGAACACCGCGGGCCTCGCCGCGCACGTCGAGAGGCCCGCGGCGGAGGCGCCGCCCGGCACCGTCCCCGTCCTGCTGCTCGTCTCGCTCGACGGCTACCGGGACGTCGTCGAGACGCTCGGCTACGGCGTCGCCGACGACCTGCTGGTGGCGGTCGCGCACCTCCTGGACGACCTCGCGCCCGCGACGTCCCGCGTCGCCCGGCTCGGACGCGACGTGTACGCGGTGACGCTGGACGTCACGACGCCCGCGGAGGGCTGCGGCGCGGCCCGCGACCTGCAGGCGCGCCTGGCCGCGCCGGTGCGGGCGCGCGGGATGGACCTGCCGACCCGCGCGCTCATCGGCGTCGCGCTGGCACCCGGCCGGCCCGCGTCGCTGCCCGCTCTCATCGCCGACGCGGACGCGGCGCTGACGGAGGCGCGCCGCCGCCCCGACCGGGTGGCGTGCGCGCACTGCGACGGCGGCGGGGAGGCCGGGGCCACCACGCTGCCGGAGGCGGACCTGCTCCGCGGGCTGGCGGCGGCCGTCGGGCGTGGCGAGCTCGTCGTGCACTTCCAGCCCGTCGTGACGGTGCGGGGCGCCCTCGTCACGGGGGCCGAGGCGCTCGTCCGGTGGCAGCACCCGCAGCACGGCCTGCTCGGCCCGGCCGCGTTCATCCCCGCGGCGGAACGCACCGGCCTCGTGCGACCGGTGACCCTGCACGTGCTCGACGTCGCGCTCGCCCGCTGCGCCGAGTGGCGGGTCCACCAGGCGGACTTCGTCGTGGGGGTCAACGTGTCCGCCCAGGACCTGGAGGACCCGCGGCTGGTCGACGACGTGCGCGCCGCGCTCGACCGCCACGGGCTCCCGCCGCAGGCCCTGACCCTCGAGGTCACGGAGACGATGGCGATGCGGGACGGACCGGGGGCGGAGCGCACGCTGCGGGCGCTCGCCGACCTGGGCATCCGGCTCGCCGTCGACGACTACGGCGTCGGCTACGGGTCGCTCGACTACCTGCGGCGGCTGCCGTTCTCCACGCTGAAGATCGACCGGGCCTTCGTCGCCCCCGCCGCCGCCGACGCGGTGTGCGCCGCGATCCTGCGCTCGACCGTCGACCTGGGGCACGCGCTGGGCATGCGCGTCGTCGCCGAGGGGGTCGAGGACCCCGCCACGGCGACGCTGCTCGGGGAGCTCGGGTGCGACCGCGCCCAGGGGTGGGCGTTCGGGCGCCCCGAGCCGGCGGAGGTGTTCGCGGCGCGGCTCGTCCCGCCGTCGGCCCGGGCGGCGACGGCGGCGCCGCAGGCCACGGAGGGCCCGGGCAGGGCCGAGGCGCCGGAGCCCGTCGCCGCGCCCTGAGCACCCGGGGCACCCCCAGCCCCCGGAGCCCCCGGAACGCCGAGCACCCGGAGCTCGCTGAGCACCCCCGGCCCCCGGAGCCCCCGGAGCCCCCGGCGGACGCCGCGACCTCGCGCGGGGCTCCGCCCCGGCCGCGCCGGACCGCTCACTCGTGCGCGCGCAGCTCCAGGCTGATCTGGTCGGCGTCGAGCACCGTGAGCGCCTCGGTCAGCGCCCCGGACGAGGCCGTGCCGAGGTCCCGCACGCGGAGCAGGGCCGCGCGCTGGGCGTCGAGCGTCGCCAGCCGCAGCTCGCGCACCTGGGCCGCGACGGACGCGCGGTCGGTGTCGGCGTCGACCTCGACGTCCACCTCCTCCGCCTGCCGCTCGGCCACCCGCCGGGCCAGCTCGAGCACCGCCGGCGCGTACGGCGTCCCGTCCGGGCGCCGCAGGTCCGGGTCGCCCAGCAGCTCGGCGGCCGCCCGTGACATCTCGACCACCAGCCGGTCGAGGTCCGCCCGGTCGTCGGTGCCGTCGCGCGACAGCCCGAGCCGCCGCACCACCCACGCGAGGGTGCCGCCCTGGACCAGCAGGGTGCCCGCGGCGACCGTGAACGCCACGAGGATCAGCAGCGCCCGGTGCGGCGTCTCGCGCGGCAGCGACTGGGCGGCGGCCAGCGTGACCACGCCGCGCATCCCCGCCCACACCAGGACGACGCCCTCACGGGCACCGAGCGGCTCGGCCTGCAGGTAGTCGATGTCGGCGATCCGCCGCGTGATGCGGGCGCGCACGCGGCTCGTGCGCGTCTCGGGGGTCTCGTCAGCCCGGGCGCGCGGCTTGCGCGTCCAGCGCCGGCGGCCGAGTGCCCGGCGCAGGTCCTCCCGGGCGGGCGCCGAGGGCGCCGAGGGCGCCGGCGGCACCGTGGGAGCCTCCGACGGTGCCGCGGCGGCCGTCCCGTCCGGCGCCCCGGCCCCCGGCGGGCTTGCCGCGGCGGCCTCCGAGACCCCGGCGCCGCGCTCCGCGAGCGGGTCGGACCCGGCGCGCCACGTCGTCCCGGACGGGCCCTGCCGCCAGACCTGCGCGCGCTCCTCCGGCGTCATCCTGCTGAACGCGTCGACCCGGTCGTTGGCCGCGGTGAGGAGCCCGCGCACCCCCGCCCCCCGGCGCGCCCGGCGGGACAGGGTGCGCACCAGGAACGTGACGTAGCCGGTGCGCACCACCAGCACCACCACGGCCGCGAGCGCCGCCAGCCCGAGCGCCAGCCAGAGGCTGCCGTGCTCCCCGCGGACCTCCTCGACCAGGCCGTACACCTCGAGCCCCATCACCAGGAACACCGCGCCCTCGAGCAGCAGCTCCAGCGTGCGCCAGTTGGCCGCCTCGGCGATGCGGTCCTGCGGGCGCAGCCGCACGCTGCCCGACCCGGCGACGAGGCCCGCGGCGACCGTCGACACGAGGCCCGACGCCCCGAGCCTCTCGGCCGGGAGGTAGGCGATGAACGGGACGAGGAACGAGATGGCCGTGGTCAGGTGCGGGTCGGACACGCGGGTGCGGAGCCAGAGGCTCGCCTTGCCGACGGACGCGCCGACCACCACGGCGACGGCCACCGCGAACACGAAGTCCCCGACCACGCCCCACAGGGTCACGGAGGCGGCCGTGGCGGCGACGGCCGAGCGCAGCAGCACCAGCGCGGAGGCGTCGTTCAGCAGGCTCTCGCCCTCCAGCACCGTGACGACGCGGGGGCTGACGCCGGAGCGGCGCACGATCGAGGTCGCGACGGCGTCCGTGGGGCTGAGCACGGCCCCCAGGGCGATGCCGGTGGCGAGCGTGACGTCGGGGATCAGCCAGGAGAACACCAGGCCGAGCACCACGGAGGTCACCACCACCAGCGCGACCGAGAGCCCGCTGATCGCGGTCAGGTCGCGCCGGAAGTCCATGGTCGGCATCGAGACCGACGTCGCGTACAGCAGCGGCGGCAGCACGCCGCCGAGGATCCACTCCGGTTCGATCTCCACGGCGGGCACGGCCGGCACGAGGCTGATCGCGACGCCGAGCAGCACGAGCAGCAGCGGTGCGGCGACGCCCACCTTCGGCGCGAGGGCCGTGACCCCGATGACGGCGACCGCGACGATCAGCGCGACGAGCAGCAGGTCCATCAGGCGACCCCGGCGCGACGGAGGGGTCCCGCGGGGCGTGCGGGGCGCGAGGACGGCTCGGACGGCACCGCGGGGGCCGGGGCTGCTGGCGTCATGGCGCCCAGTGTGACCCGCCGGGCCGGGTGCCGTCTCGTGCGCGTCCAGGTCACGGCTGTGCAAAAATGAGAACGGGTATCATTTGTGTTAGCGTCGCGCCATGATCCGAACCACCCGTCCCCGTCCGCGCGTCCTCGGCGCCCTCGGCCTCGGGGTGTCCGCCGCCCTGCTCGCGGCCTGCAGCACCGGTGCCGGCGACACCGCCGCACCCGCGCCCGACCCGACCTCGTCCGCACCCTCCGCCACCGAGGTCGCGACCGCGAAGCCGCGCCTCGTCCTGACCTACGACGGCGGCGTCCAGGTGCTCGACGCCGACAGCCTCGAGGTCGTGGCCGACCTGCCGCTCGAGGGCTTCACCCGCGTCAACGGCGCGGGCGACAACCGCCACGTGCTCGTGACGACCACCGGGGGCTTCCAGGTCCTGGACGCCGGCACCTGGTCCGAGCCCCACGGGGACCACGCCCACGCGTACACGAGCGACCCGGTGCTCACCGACGTGCGCTGGGCCGCCGAGAAGCCCGGCCACGTCGTGCCGCACGAGGGCCGCACGGCGCTGTTCGACGACGGGACGGGCGCGATCACGGTGCTCGACTCCGACCAGGTCGCCGACCCCGACGCCCCGGCGCGGGAGCTGACCACGCCCAGCGCCCACCACGGCGTCGCGGTGGAGCTCTCCGACGGCACGCTCGTCGTGTCGGAGGGGACCGAGGAGGCCCGCACCGGCATCCGCGTGCTCGACGCCCACGGCGAGGAGGTGGCCGCCACGCAGGAGTGCCCCGGTGTGCACGGGGAGGCCGTCGCCGCCGACGAGGCCGTGGTGATCGGCTGCGAGGACGGCGCCGTGGTGTACGCCGGCGGCACGATCACGAAGGTCGCCGCGCCCGACGCCTACGGCCGCATCGGCAACCAGGCCGGGACCGAGGAGTCGCCGGTCGTGCTGGGCGACTACAAGTCCGACCGAGACGCGGAGCTCGAGCGCCCCACCCGCGTCTCGCTGATCGACACCCGTGACGGCAGCCTCCGCCTGGTCGACCTGCCCTCGTCCTACACGTTCCGGTCGCTCGCCCGCGGCGAGGACGGCGAGGCCCTCGTGCTCGGCACCGACGGCTCGCTCCACGTCATCGACCCCGTGTCCGGCACCCTGGTCCGCTCCATCCCGGTGGTCGACGCCTGGGAGGAGCCGGACGAGTGGCAGTCCCCCCGGCCCGCGCTGACCGTCCTCGACGGGTCGGTCTACGTCACCGACCCCGCCACGCGCAGCGTGCACGCGGTCGACGTGGTGTCCGGCGAGGTGTGGCTGTCGACCACGCTCGACGTCGAGCCCAACGAGATCACCGGCGTCTCCGGCGCCGTGCCGCACGCCCACGGCGACGACCACGCGGACGAGCACGACCACAACGACGAGCACGACCACGACCACGACCACGAGGACGAGAACGCCGGCTGACGCGACCGCGCACCGGCCCGCCACCACACCCGGCCGCGCGCCGGAGCGAGGCCCGGAGCGACGCACGCTCCGGCCCGCTCCGCGCGCGGCCGTCCGCGTCCCCGCACCTCGCACCCCCGCACCCCTGCACCCGGGAGGACCCCGTGCCCCGACCCCACCAGCAGACCCACCTCGACCCGCACGCCGGCCCGCACGCCGCCGCGACGCCCGAGCGCACCGCGGCGTGCGGCCCACCGGCGCGCACGGCACGCCCCGCACGCACCGGGGCAACCGTCGCCGCCGCTCTCGCGCTGGCGGCGTGCGCACCCGCGGGCGACGACGACCGCGTCGACGTCGTCGCGGCGTTCTACCCGCTGCAGTTCGTGGCGGAGCGCGTCGGGGGCGAGCACGTGGCCGTCGGCTCGCTCACGCCGCCCGGGGGCGAGCCGCACGACCTGGAGCTCTCGCCCAGCGCCGTCTCGCGGCTGGGCGACGCGGATCTCGTCGTCTACCTGTCGGGCTTCCAGGCGGCGACCGACGAGGCGGTCGCCGCGAGCAGCCCGGCGCACGTGGTCGACACGGCGCGCGCGGCCGCGCTCGAGCCCGCACCGGACGGGACGCGGGCCGGGTCGGGCTCCGGGGCGCCCGACCCGCACTTCTGGCTCGACCCGGCGCGGCTGGCGCAGGTCGGGCACCAGGTGGCGGACGCGCTCGCGGAGGTGGCCCCGGCGCACGCGGCGGACTTCGCGGCGGGCGCCGCGGACCTCGAGGCGGACCTCGACGCCCTGGACTCCGACCTGGCCGGGGGCCTCGCGTCCTGCCGGGGGGCGACGCTCGTGGCCTCGCACGAGGCGTTCGGCTACCTGGCGCAGCGGTACGGGCTGCACCAGGTCGGGCTGTCCGGCGTGGACCCCGAGGTGGAGCCCTCCCCCGCCCGGCTGCGCGACGTCGCCGCGGTCGTCCGGGACGAGGGCGTGCGGACGCTGTACTTCGAGGTGCTCGTGAGCCCGAAGGTCACGCAGACCCTCGCGGACGAGCTCGGCGTCGCGACGGCCGTCCTCGACCCGCTGGAGGGCATGGCCGAGGACGACGACCGCGACTACCTGGACGTCATGCGGGACAACCTGGACGCGCTGGCCACCGGCCTGACCTGCGGCGGCTGACGGTCCGCCTCAGTGCGACCGGAGCGCGTCGACGAGCTCGGACTTCCTCATCGAGGAGCGTCCGTCGATGCCGATCTCGGCAGCCCGCTTGCGGAGGTCCGCGACCGTCCAGTCCTCGTAGGAGCCGGACTCGCCGCCCTTGCGGCCGACCGACGACCGTCCGCGCGCGGCGGCCGCGTTGGCGATCCGCGCGGCCTTCTCCTTGCTGTTGCCCTCGTCCCGGAGCTCCTCGTACAGCTCCTTGTCCTTGACACCCGGACCGGGGTCACGACGCGGCATGGCGGCCTCCTGGCTGTCGGCGGTGCTGACCCCTCCGACACTGCCCCAGCCCGTGCCCGCCCGCATCCGCACGGCGGGCACGGGCGGCGACCGGACCGCGATCAGGCGGCGCGGTCCCCGAGCCACGGCGCGAGCACGTCCTCGCGCCCGAGCCACGCGTGCAGGCCCCGGGCGTGCTCCCGGGCGGACACCAGGACGTCCTCGAACGCGGCGAGCAGGTCGCCGCGCACGTCGTCCACGCCCGTGAAGACCAGCCGGGTCGATGGCGTGCCGCGACCCCAGGTGCCGATCTCGCCGATGCTGAGCTGTCTGCCCGCGCCGTCCCAGCCGCACACGGAGTCGGGCCGGGTGGGCACCCAGAAGTGCCCCCGGCTGCGGTGCCTCCCGCCCCCGAGCCGGGAGACCTCGGCCACGAGACGGTCGGGGTGCAGCGGACGGTCGGCGCGCAGGTCGAGCGTCCACACCCCGTGGGCGGTCGGAGCCCCGGCCACCGGCGCCGCCGCCCGCGGGTCCAGTCGCCGCTCCGCCGCCGCCGCGTCGTGGCGCCCGGACAGCAGCACGTCCGCGTCGACGCCCCACACGCCGTCGACCCGCAGGCCGTCCGCGGCCCGGACGTGGTCGAGCAGGTCGGAGGCGACGGGGTGCTCGGCGGCGTCGCCGCTGACCAGCAGGACGTCGGCGTGCGCCACCTGGGCCGCGAGCGCCTCGCCGACGCCGCGCTCGTCGTCCTCGGTCAGCGCGATCCCGCGCTCGGCGAGCAGGTCGTCGCCGAGCAGGTCGTGCTCGAGGGTCGCCAGGTCGAGCGCCGCGACCACCCGGGCGAGCCGCAGCCCGCGGAGCCGGCCGCCCTCGCGCGCCGCGGCCCCGAGAGCCCGGGTGACGGGCAGGGACTCGGCGGAGACGGGCAGGGCGAGCAGCACGGCGTCCCAGCGGCCGTCGCGGGCGAGACGCTCGAGGGTCGGCACCGCGTCCTCCCGCACCGAGCAGCTCAGGCACGCGTGCGCGAGCGGGACGAGGACGTCCTCGAGCACGCCGCCCGCGTCCGCCACGACGCGCCGGATGCCGCCGCCGTCGGGCCCGTCGACGATGTCGTGCCGCAGCACGACGGTGCGGGGGCGGTCGGTCACCACGCCGAACGCGACGGCGTCGCGCAGCAGGGGGTCGACGGTGGCCAGGACGGTGAGGGTCGTCGGCGTCATGGGGCCAGCCTAGCGCTTGTCGCAAACGATTCTCATTAGTATGCTGAGCCCATGTCCGCTCACTGCCAGGTCCTCGGGACGACCCCGGGGTTCGGCCACTCGATCTCCCACTCCCACCGGCGCACCAAACGGCGGTTCGACCCGAACATCCAGCGCAAGCGCTACTGGGTGCCCTCGCTCGGGCGGCACGTGACGCTGACCGTCTCGGCCCGGGGCATCAAGACGGTCGACAAGCTCGGCATCGAGGTCGTGGTGGCCCGGATCCTGGCCCGCGGGGAGAGGCTCTGATGGCCCGCGCCGCCGACGTCCGCCCGATCGTCACGCTGCGCTCCACCGCCGGGACGGGCTCCACCTACGTCACCCGCAAGAACCGCCGCAACGACCCCGACCGGATCGTGCTGAAGAAGTACGACCCGGTCGTCCGCCGCCACGTCGACTTCAAGGAGGAGCGCTGATGGCCAAGACGAGCAAGATCGCCAGGAACGAGCAGCGCAAGGCCGTCGTCGCCCGCTACGCCGAGCGGCGCCGCGAGCTCAAGGCCGCGTCCGTGAACCCGCACCTGCCCGAGGCCGAGCGCGTCGCGGCGCGCGCCGCCCTGCAGGCCCTGCCCCGCGACGCCAGCCCCACCCGCGTGCGCAACCGCGACGCCGCCGACGGCCGCCCCCGGGGCTACGTCGGGAAGTTCGGGCTCTCCCGCGTCCGGATGCGGCAGATGGCCCACCGCGGCGAGCTGCCCGGCGTCACGAAGTCCAGCTGGTGAGGAGGACGACATGAAGCAGGGCATCCACCCCGACTACCACCCGGTGGTGTTCCGGGACGTCAGCGCGGGCTTCGCGTTCCTGACCCGGTCCACGCTGACCTCGGACCGGACCGTCGAGTGGGAGGACGGGAACACCTACCCCGTCGTCGACGTCGACGTGTCCTCCGCGAGCCACCCGTTCTACACCGGCAGGTCCCGCGTCCTGGACACCGCCGGCCGCGTCGAGAAGTTCCGCCGGCGCTACGGCATCACCGCGCCCACCACCCCCGAGGAGACCCGATGAAGGTCCGCGCCTCCCTGGCGTCCCTGAAGAAGAAGGACGGCTCGATCGTGGTCCGCCGCCACGGGAAGACCTTCGTCATCAACAAGAAGAACCCCCGCTGGAAGGCCAGGCAGGGCTGATGGCCGTCCCCAAGCGCAGGCTCTCCCGGAGCAGCACCCGCTCCCGCCGCTCCCGGTGGAAGGCGACCCCCGTGCCGCTCGCGACGGCACGCACCCCGGACGGGCGGACCGTCGAGGTCCCCCGCCGGCTGGTCCGCGCCGTGGAGCGCGGCCTGGTGGACCCGGCCTGACGGGACCCGCCCGTCCGGGCCGGCGGTCCGCCGTCCGGACCCGCGCGCCGTGCCCCGCGCTACCGTGCGGGGCATGGCGCGCGACGACGTCCCGGCCGAGCTGCTCGACCTCGACACCCCGCAGGGGACGGCACGCGCGCACCTGCACCTCCCGCCCGGAGCCGCCCCCGCGCCCGGCGCGCTCGTGCTCGGGCACGGCGCCGGGGGTGGCGTCGGCGCCCCCGACCTGCTCGCGGTCACCGCGCTGGCGACCGGCCTCGGCCTGGCGGTCGCGCTGGTCGAGCAGCCCTACCGCGTCGCCGGCAAGCGCGTCGGCCCGCGCCCGGCCGCGCTGGACGAGGCCTGGTCCGCGGCCGTCGCGGGGGTGCGCGACCGGCTGCCCGGCGTGCCGCTGGTGACCGGGGGCCGGTCCGCCGGCGCGCGCACCGCGTGCCGCACCGCCCCCGCCACCGGCGCCGCCGGCGTGCTTTGCCTGGCGTTCCCGACACAGCCGCCGGGCCGCCCGGACCTGCCGAGCCGCCTCCCCGAGCTCGAGACCCCGCAGGTCCCCGTCCTCGTGGTGCAGGGCGCGACCGACCCGTACGGCGTCCCGCCGGAGGCGCCCGGCCGCCGGGTGGTCGTGGTGCGCGGCGACCACGGCCTCAAGGCGGACCTGCCCGCCGTCACCGCCGCGGTGCGCGACTGGCTGCCGTCGGTGCTCCCGGTGCCGCCCGCCGGCTGACCTCAGCCGTCCAGGAACGTCCGGACGGCCTCGACCACCAGCGCGTGGTCGTCGGCCTGCGGCAGGCCCGACACGGTCACCGCGCCCACCACCCCGACGCCCTCGACGTGCACCGGGAACGCCCCGCCGTGCGCCGCGTACTCCTGCAGCGGGAGGTCGTGCGCCGCGGCGAACGTCGTGCCCTTCGCCCGCGCCCGCAGGCCCTGCAGGTACGACGAGGTGCCGAACCGCTCGACGACCCGCACCTTGCGCTCGACCCAGGTGTCGTTGTCCGCCACGGTGCCCGGCCGCGCGGCGTGGAAGAGCTGCTGGGTGCCCCGGCGGACGTCCACCGTCACCGGCAGGTCCCGCTCGGTCGCCAGGCGGACCAGCAGGCAGCCGAGCTCCCACGCGTCGTCGTTCGTGAAGGTGGCGAACCGGAGCTCGCGCTCCTGCCGCTCGACCTCGGCGATCACGGCCCGCACGTCGCTGTCGTCGCTCATGCCCGCGATCCTGCCACCCGCCCGGGGGGGGGCGGGGCGGGTGGCAGGACGCGCGCCGCGGTCCGGGAAGGTCGCGGTCAGCGGCGGCGCACGGCCCGCACCACCGTGTCCCGGATGGTGATCTCCCGGCCGTCGGGGTCCACGACCTGCCGCGGGCGCGCCTCCGCCACCGGCACGTCCCAGGCGCCCGGCGCCAGCGCCGCCACCACGTCCTCGGGCTCGAAGAAGAGCTCGGGCACGTCGGGCCGGCCGATCGTCGTGGCCAGGTCGCTCGCGTGGTGGGCCACCACGAGCAGCGTCCCGCCGGGAGCGGTCGCCCGGGCCATCGTCCCGAACGCCGCGGCCCGCACGTCGGGCGGCAGGTGCAGGAAGTGCGTCGTGACGAGGTCGAAGGCGCCCTCCCCCGCGTCCCACCCGGCGATGTCGACGCGCTCGGTGCGCACCCGCTCCGCCACGTCCGGCCCGGCCGCCTCGGCCGCGGCCCGCACCCGGTCCAGCGCCGTCTGCGCGAGGTCCACCGCGGTCACCCGCCAGCCGCGGGACGCCAGCCACAGGGCGTCCCCGCCCTCGCCGCACGCGACGTCCAGGGCGCGGCCCGGCGGCAGCGCCCCCGCCTCCGCCACGAGGGAGGGGTTCGGTCGCCCGCTCCACACCTGCGGCGCCGACCGGTACCGCTCCTCCCAGAACTCCCGGTCGTGGCGGACCTCTCCCGGGTCGCCGCCGTGCCCGTGCCCGTGGTCGTGGTCGCTCATGCCGTCCTCCTGCCGTCGGTCCCGCTCGTCGTCCTGCCCGCGGTCGCGCGCCGGGTGCTCCCGGCCCGCGCCCGTCCCGCCTGCCCGCCCGTCCCGCGACTCACAGCCCGTGCCGCCCGTCGCCCGCGAGCCGGTCCGCGAGGGCGCGCTCGGACGCCGCGGAGAACGGCCCCGCCTGCTCCCGCCGGTACCGCGTGACGGCCGCGTCGGCGTCCTCCGCGGCGAGCTCGCCCACGAACGCGGCACCCGCGGCGAGCCCCTCGGCGGCCGCGACCTGCACCTGCGCCCGCAGGTCGGTGACGTTCCCGGCGACCCGGACGCCCGGCACCGCGGTGGCGCCGTCGGGCCCCGCCTCGACGGCGGTGCCGATGCGGCGCCCGCCCATCGTCACGGGCGCCGTCGGCAGCCCCAGGCCCTCGAGGCCGTCGAGCCGCGCGGACAGCCCCGTGGCCACCACCACGGCGTCGCACGGCAGCACCGGCCCGGACGCCAGCCGCACCCCGGAGACGGCGCCGGCCGTGACCTCCAGGCCCGCGACGCGCCCGTCGACCACCCGCACGCCGAGCGCGGCGAGCCGCTCCCACCCGGCGTCGTCGGGGTCCTCGCCGCCGTCCAGGAACAGCGTCAGGTCCCGCGTCCACCCGTGCCAGAGCTGGACCTGGTGCAGGGCGACCGGACCGGAGCCGAGGACGGCCACCGCCCGGTCGCGCACCTCCCAGCCGTGGCAGAACGGGCAGTGCAGCACGTCGCGGCCCCAGCGGTCGGCGAGCCCGTCGACCAGGGGGAGCTCGTCGGCCAGGCCCGTCGCCACCAGCACGCGGCGTGCGCGGACCACGCGCCCGCCGTCGAGCACGGCCCGGAAGCCGTCGCCGTCCCGCCGGACGTCGGCCACGCGTGCCTCGACGACCTCGCCGCCGTACCCCTGCACCTCCGCGCGCCCGCGCGCCAGCAGCTCGACCGGGGGCAGGCCGTCGAGCCCCAGGTAGGCGTGCATGTGCGCCGCGGGCAGGTTGCGCGGCGTGCCGTCGTGCACCACCAGCACCCTGCGGCGGGCGCGCGCGATCGTCAGCGCCCCGCTCAGGCCCGCGGCCCCGCCGCCGACCACCAGGACGTCGTACCGGTCCTCGTCCATCCCGTCCTCCTCCGTCGTCGTGACGAGCCTGCGCGCGCGGCGCCACATTGACAAACACCGTTGCCGGATCGGCAAACTGGGGTCATGCCCGACCGCACCGCACGCCGCGCCCACGACCCGCAGGGCGAGCGCACCGCCACCCGGCGGCAGCACACCCCGGCCGACCCGGCGCCGGACGACCTCGAGCCCGTCCTCGAGGCCGTCGGCCCGCGGCTGCGCGACCTCCGGCAGCGACGCGGCAGCACGCTCGCGGACCTCTCCCGCAGCACCGGGATCTCCGTCAGCACGCTGTCCCGGCTCGAGTCCGGGCAGCGCCGCCCCACGCTGGAGCTGCTGCTGCCGCTCGCCCGCGCGCACCAGGTGCCGCTCGACGAGCTGGTCGGTGCGCCCGCGACGGGCGACCCGCGCGTGCACCTGTCGCCGTTCGAGCGCCACGGCGTCACGTACGTGCCGCTCAGCCGCCGCCCCGGCGGGCTGCAGGCCTACAAGATGGTCTTCCCGGCTGGCCTCCACCCCGGCCCGCCGGACCCGCGCACCCACGAGGGCTACGAGTGGATGTACGTGCTGTCCGGCCGCATGCGCCTGGTGCTCGGCGAGCACGACCTGCTGGTGGACGCCGGCGAGGCCGTGGAGTTCGACACCCGCGTGCCGCACTGGTTCACCAACCCCGGCCCCGGCCCGGCGGAGGTCCTCAGCCTGTGGGGCCCGCAGGGCGAGCGCATGCACGTGCGTGCCCGGTCCACCCGGCGCAGGGCCGCGCCGGGCGCCGACGACGCGGGCGGCCCCGGCGGCTCCCGCTAGGCCGTCACCGCGAGCGCGAGCACCGCCCCCGCGACCGCGAGCGGCGCCAGCCACAGCCCCTGCACGACGAACGCCCGCACGGGCACGTGCACGAGCGCCTGCCGGCAGCGCTGCCACCACAGCACGGTCGCGAGCGACGCCCACGGGGTCAGCAGCGGGCCGACGCCCGTCCCGATCAGCACGGCGGCGAGCCGCAGCGGGCTGTCGGCGGCGACGGGCTCGAGCACCAGGTACGCCGGCAGGTTGTTCACGACGTTCGCCGCGCCGGCCGACAGCGCGGCGACGCCCAGCAGGGCGCCCGTGCCGTCTCCCCCGGGCGCTGCGGCGACCAGCGCCTCGCCGAGCCCGCGCACGTGCAGCGCCTCGACGACCACGAACAGCGCGGCGACCACCAGCAGCATCCGCCAGGGCACGAGCTGCGTCGGGCGCACCGGGAGCGCCCGGCGCCGCAGGGCGAAGGCCGCGAGCAGGACGACCGCCGCCGCGAGCGCGACTGCCCACACCGGCAGCCCGGCGACGAAGCCCGCGGCCATGACGACGGTGGTCGCGCCCGTGACGCGCAGCAGCGCCCGGTCGGGCGGCACGTAGCGCGGCCCGGGCTCGAACCGTCCGCGCAGGTCGGCCCGCCCGCGCACGGCGAGCACGGCCACCGTCACCAGCACGGCCGCGAGCGCGGGAGCCCACATCAGCCCGAGGTAGCCGACCCCGGCGTCCGTGAACCGGTGGTCGGCGAGCAGGTTCGTGAGGTTGGACACCGGCAGCAGCAGCGACGCGGTGTTCGCGAGCGCGACGACCGTGAGCACCAGCAGCAGCGGCGACGTGCCGGTGCGGCGGGCCAGGCTGATGGCGAGCGGCGTCAGCAGCACCGCGGTGGTGTCGAGCGAGAGCAGGACCGTGGACGCCACGGCGATGACGACGAGCAGCAGCCAGAGCAGCCACCGCCGCCCGCCGGCCGACCGCGACGCCGCGTCCGTCGCGACGTCGAACAGCCCCGCCGCGCCGCACAGCTCCGCGACCACGGTCAGCGCCGCGACGAACAGCAGGACGGGCCCGACGCGCTCGGCCAGGGCGCCGGCGTCGGCGCGCGGGAGCGCCCCCGTCAGCACGAGGAGGGCCGCCACCACGACGGCGGCGACCCACCACGGGACGGACCGCCGGCTCCGGGACACGGCGTGACTCTAGGACCCCGCCCCGCGCGCCGCGCGGCAGGTCCGGCCCGGTGCGCCGCGCGCCAGGTCCGGCGCCGCGACCCCGGCGGCCTCAGTCCAGCAGCCCCTGCGCGAGAGCGGGGGCGATGACCGGCGCGAGCGGCAGCCGCGGGATCAGCGTCGCCTGCACCGCGTGGTAGAGGTCGGCCTTGCCCTCCCACACCGTGCGCGACACCCGGTTGTCGGTGCCGAGCTCGTGCCACCAGGAGCCGCCCTCGTGGTCGAGCAGGTGCTCGGCGACGTACTCCCACCACGTGACGTACCAGTCGTCGAACCGCTGGTCGCCCGTCGCCGCGTGCAGCGCTGCGGCCGCCGCGACGGCCTCGGCCGCCACCCAGTGCATCCGCTCCCGCACGACGGGCTTCCCGGACCAGTCGACCGTGTAGACGAACCCGGGGGCGCCGTCCACCGACCAGCCCTCGCGCACGGCGGCGTCGAACAGGGCGACCGCGTCGTCGAGCATCCACGTCGGCGCCACGTCGCCGGCGGCGGTGAGCGCGGCCCGGGCGTGCAGGGTGAGACGCGCCCACTCGAGCCAGTGCCCGATCGTCGCGCCGTACGGCCGGAACGGGTGGGCCGGGGTGTCGGCGTTGTACTCCAGGTCGGCCTCCCAGCGGGCGTCGAAGTGCTCGGGGATCCGCCACTCGTTGCCCCGCGCGTAGCCGTGCACCACGCGGGTGAGGATCCGCACGGCGCGGTCGAGCCACACCCGCTGCCCGGTCACGCCGTGCGCGGCCAGGTACGCCTCGACGGTGTGCATGTTGGCGTTGACGCCGCGGTACCCGTCGAGGTGCGTGAACGTCCGGTCCCAGGACTCGACGGCCATGCCGGCCTCCTCGTCCCAGAACCGCTGCTCGGACACCGCCAGGGCCTCGCGCAGCAGCGCCTCGGCGCCGGGACGCCCGGCCGCGGCCGCCGACGACGTGGCCAGCACGACGAACGCGTGCGGGTAGGCCGCCTTCTCGGTGTCGCGGGGCGTGCCGTCGGCGTCGACCTCGGCGTACCAGCCGCCGTGCTCGGCGTCGCGGAACAGGCCGTCCAGCGCCGCGAGCCCGTGGTCGACGAGCGCCGCGTTCCCCGGCCGTCCCATGAGGTGAGCGAGGGCGTAGACGTGCGTCATCCGGCAGGTGATCCACAGCTCGACCGGGCCGGGCAGCGGGCGCCCGACGTCGTCCAGGCGCAGGAACCCGCCGGACGGCGCGACGGACGCCCTCCCGAAGGCGAGCAGGCGGTCGGTCTCGGTCTCCAGCCAGCGGGCGTGCGCGGGCGTCGTCAGCCACGTCATGGGTGTCACCCTAGTCACACCCGCGCCGGCGGCAGCAGGCCGGCCGTGGCCCCGCGAACCCGCAGGCAGCGCGCGGGATGCCGGGTTCGTCCGAGTCGTCCTGGCGCTTTGACAGCGTCGCGCGCGCGGCGGGAGGATTTGACCGGTCAAAGCGCTCCGTCGCCTCCGCCCCCTCCGCACCAGCCGCACGGACGCCCCGAGGACCCCATGCACACGCCCGACGCCCCGCGCCAGCACGCGGACCCGGCCGGTCGCGTCACCATCCGCGCCGTCGCGGAGCACGCGGGCGTCTCGCGGCAGACGGTCTCCAACGCGCTCAACGCCCCCGGCCGGCTGTCCGCGGGCACGCTGGCCCGCGTCCGCCGCTCCGTCGACCTGCTCGGGTACGTGCCGGACCGGGCCGCGCGGGCGCTGTCCTCACGGCGCTCCGGGCTGATCGGCATCCGCGTCGGGCCCACCGCGCACCGCACGGCCGCCCACCCCGACCGGCTGCTGCACGCGCTCGTCGCCGCCGCGCGGCCGCACGGCTACCGGCTGCTGGCCTTCGACGCCCCGTACGGCGACGACGACGCCGAGATCGCCGCGTACGCCGAGCTGCTCGCGGGCCACGACGTGGACGCGGTCGTGGTCGCGGACACCCACCCCGGTGACCGCCGGCCCGCCTGGCTCGCCCGGCAGGGGGCGGCGTTCGCGGTGCACGGGCAGCCCTGGGGCGACGACGACGCGGCGCACCCGTGGGTCGACGTCGACGGCGCCCTCGGCACGGCCCTCGCCGTCCGGCACCTCGCGGGCCGCGGCCACCGCCGCGTCGGGTTCGTCGGCTGGCCGGCGGACGGCGCCGGCGGCGACGCCCGGCGCTCCGGCTGGCGCGCGGAGACCGCCCGGCTCGGCCTGCACCCCGGACCGGACCTGACGGCGGCCGCCGACGACCCCGGCGCCGCCACCGCGGTGGTCGCCGCGTCGCTCGCCCGCCCCGGGGAGGCCCCGACGGCGTTCGTGTGCGCCTCCGACGTCCTGGCCCTCGGGGTGCTGGACGCGGTGACCGACGCCGGCGCCACCCCCGGCCGGGACGTGGCCGTCACGGGCTTCGACGACTCCGACCTGGCCTCGCTCGCGCGTCCCGGGCTGACGAGCGTCCGGCAACCCCTCACACTGGTGGCGCAGATCCTCGTCGAGCAGGTGCTGGACCGGCTCGGCGTCGACCTCGGGCACCCGCCGGCCCCGGCCGGCCCGGTCGCCCCGGAGCTCGTCGCCCGCGCGTCCAGCGCCTGGTCCGTCCCCGCGGTCCCCGTCGTCCGCAGGACCCCCGCAGACCCCGTCACCCCCGCCCCCCGCTGAACCCCCGAGCACCCTGGAGCACCCGCCCGTGGCACCCGCCCCCGACCGCCCCTCCGCGGTCCTCGACGGCCTCGACGCCGTCCTGTTCGACCTCGACGGCGTCCTGACGCCGACCGCCGTCGTGCACATGCACGCGTGGGAGCGGCTGTTCGCCCCGCTGCTGGAGGAGCGCGGCGCGGCGCCGTACACCGACGCCGACTACTTCGCGCACATCGACGGCAAGCCGCGCTACGAGGGCGTCCGGTCGCTGCTGGCGTCCCGCGGGATCGAGCTGCCGTGGGGGGACCCGGCCGACTCCCCCGACGCCGCGACCGTCTGCGGCCTCGGCAACCGGAAGAACGCCGTGTTCACGCAGGTGCTGGAGTCGGAGGGCGTGACGCCCTACCCCGGCTCGGTGCGGCTCGTGGACGCGCTGATCGCGGACGGCCGGGCCGTCGCCGTGGTGTCGAGCAGCCGCAACGCGGTGCCCGTGCTGGCCGCGGCGGGCCTCACCGACCGGTTCCCCCTCGTGGTGGACGGGCTGGTGGCGGCCGAGCGCGGCCTGGCGGGCAAGCCCGCACCGGCGACGTACCTGTACGCCGCGGACCAGCTCGGCGTGCCGCGCGAGCGCGCGGTCGTCGTCGAGGACGCCGAGTCCGGCGTCGCCTCCGGCCGTGCCGGGGACTTCGGGCTCGTCGTGGGCGTGGACCGGGGCGCGGGCGCCGCGGTCCTGCTGGAGCAGGGGGCTGACCTGGTGGTGGACGACCTCGCGGAGCTCGTCACCACGTCCGACGACCCCGAGAGCACCCTGCCGTGAACCCCACCTCCCTGTTCACCCCCGACCCCCTCGACCGGCACCGGTTCCCGAAGGACGAGTGGCGGCTGCGCGAGACGCGGCACGACGCCCGTGACCTCGGCCGCACCGAGACCCTGTTCGCGGTGGGCAACGGCTACCTCGGCATGCGCGGGAACGTCGAGGAGGGCCGCGACAGCCACAGCCACGGCACCTTCATCAACGGCTTCCACGAGACGTGGCCGATCCGGCACGCCGAGGAGGCGTACGGCTTCGCCCGGGTCGGCCAGACGATCGTCAACGTGCCGGACGCGAAGATCCTGCGCCTGTACGTCGACGACGAGCCGCTGCTGCTCACCGTCGCCGACCTGCACGAGTACGAGCGCACCCTCGACTTCCGCGACGGCGTCCTCTACCGGGACCTGGTCTGGCAGACGCCGTCGGGCAAGCGCGTGCAGGTGCGCAGCCGGCGCATGGTGTCGTTCGCCGAGCGGCACCTCGCCGTCATGACGTACGAGCTCACGATGCTCGACGCCGACGCGCCCGTGGTGGTGAGCAGCCAGATCCTCAACCGGCAGGACGGGCAGGACGAGTACCACGTCCGCGCGGCCGCGATGGGCGAGGGCTTCGACCCGCGCAAGTCCGAGACGCTCAGCGAGCGGGTGCTGGAGCCGCGGTCGCACTGGGGGTCCGACGGCCGCTACGTGCTGTCGTACCGCACGGCGGCGTCCGGCATGACCCTCGCGGTGGCGGCCGACCACAGCATCGAGACGGAGAACGAGGTCGAGGAGCTCTCGCTCGTCGAGGAGGACCTGGCCAAGCACGTCTACCGCGTCGACGCGAAGCGGGGCCAGACCGTCCGCATCACCAAGGTCGTCACGTACCACTCGTCGCGCGGCGTGCCGGCGCGCGAGCTGGCGGACCGGTGCCGCCGCACCCTGGACCGCGCCGCCAAGGCCGGCGTCGAGCAGGCGTTCGCCGACCAGCGCGCGTGGCTCGACGCGTTCTGGGCGCGCTCCGACGTCGAGGTGCCGGGCCAGCCCGAGCTGCAGCAGGCCATCCGCTGGAACCTGTTCCAGCTCGCGCAGGCCACCGCGCGCGCCGAGGGCAGCGGCATCGCGGCGAAGGGCCTGACCGGCTCGGGGTACAGCGGGCACTACTTCTGGGACACCGAGATCTACGTCCTGCCGTTCCTCAGCTACACCTCCCCGCGCGTGGCCCGCAACGCGCTGCGGTTCCGCTACACGATGCTGGACGCGGCGCGCCGCCGGGCCGCCGAGCTCAACCAGAACGGCGCGCTGTTCCCGTGGCGCACCATCAACGGCGAGGAGGCGTCGGCGTACTACGCGGCGGGCACCGCGCAGTACCACATCGACGCGGACATCGCGCACGCCGTGCGGCAGTACGTCGCCGCCACCGGGGACGACGGGTTCCTGGCGCGCGAGGCGGTCGACGTCCTGGTGGAGACCGCGCGCATGTGGGCGGACCTCGGGTTTTGGCGCGGGACCAACGGCGACGCGTCGTTCCACATCCACGGCGTCACGGGGCCCGACGAGTACACGACCGTGGTGAACGACAACCTGTTCACCAACGTCATGGCCCGCGCCAACCTGCGCGGGGCGGTCGAGGCCGTCGAGCGGCTCGCGCACGAGCACCCGGCGGAGCACGCCGCGATGGCCGCCCGGCTGCGCCTCACGCAGGACGAGCTGGACGAGTGGGCGCACGCCGCGGAGCGCATGCACATCCCGTTCGACGAGCGCCTGGGCATCCACCCGCAGGACTCGCAGTTCCTCGAGAAGGAGCTGTGGGACCTGGCGAACACCGACCCGGCCAAGCGCCCGCTGCTGCTCTACTACCACCCGCTGGTGATCTACCGGTTCCAGGTGCTCAAGCAGGCCGACGTGGTGCTGGCCCTGTTCCTGCAGGGCGACCAGTTCACGCCGGAGGAGAAGCTCGCGGACTTCGACTACTACGACCCGCTGACCACCGGCGACTCCACGCTGTCGGCGGTCGTGCAGTCGATCGTGGCGTCCGAGGTCGGCTACCAGGAGCTCGCGCTGCGGTACTTCACGTCGGCGCTGTACGTGGACCTGGCGGACCTGCACCACAACACGTCCGACGGCGTGCACGTGGCCTCGCTCGGCGGCGTGTGGAGCGCGCTGGCGTGCGGGTTCGGCGGCATGCGCGACCACGAGGGCGTCGTGTCGCTCGACCCGCGGCTGCCGGAGGTCTGGGACGGGCTGACGTTCCGGATCACGCTGCGCGGCACCCGGGTGCGCGTCGACGTCCGGCACACCGAGCTGCGGCTGACCGTCGAGGACGGCGACACCGCGGACCTCGTCGTGCGCGGCGAGCACGTGAAGGTCACGGCGGGCGACCCCGTGGTGGTGCACCTCGACCCGGCGCCGCGCCTCATCGGCACGCCGACGGTGCGCGACATCGAGGGCACGCGCCGCGCCGACGGCACGCTCATGACGGCGACCGTGCCGGACCACCCGACGGTCGTCACGCCGCCGCCGCTGCCGCACGACTGAGCCGCCGCGCGGGGCGCCGCACGACGCCCCGCGCACCCGCCGACCACCAGGCCCGTCGTCCCGGATCCCCGGGGCGGCGGGCCTCGTCGTGCCACCCGGCGCCGCGTCGTCGCAGGTCACGGGCTCGCCGGGTGAGCACGGAGCGGGTGGCGGACCTGCCGGACCTAGGTCCCCGGGACTCCGGTCCCAGACTTTGTGAATTCTTTCTCGATATCGTCGTCCACGTGAGGTCGACGGAGCCCTTACACCCCCACCTCATCGGACCACCCGGGAGAACCCCGTGACCATCACGACGAGCACCGACACCGCGGCCGCCATCGACCAGCTGGTCGCCGGCGCCACCAAGGCGCTGGCGGAGTACGCCCGCTTCACGCAGGAGGACGTCGACCGGCTGGTCAAGAAGGCCGCCGTCGCCGCGCTCGACCAGCACGGCCAGCTCGCCGAGCTGGCGGTCGAGGAGACCGGCCGCGGCGTCTTCGAGGACAAGGCCGTCAAGAACATCTTCGCCTGCGAGCACGTCACCAACTCGATGGCGTCGCTCAAGACCGTCGGCGTCATCAGCCGCGACGAGATCAACGGCATCACCGAGATCGCCGAGCCCGTCGGCGTCATCTGCGCGATGACCCCGGTGACCAACCCGACGTCCACCGCGATCTTCAAGTCGCTCATCGCGCTGAAGACCCGCAACCCGATCATCTTCGCGTTCCACCCGAACGCCCAGAGGTCCTCCGTCGCCGCGGCGCGGGTCGTGCGGGACGCGGCGATCGCCGCCGGCGCCCCCGAGAACTGCATCCAGTGGGTCGAGACCCCCTCGATGGAGGCCACCGGCCTGCTGATGAACCACCCCGGCGTCTCCACCATCCTGGCGACCGGCGGCAACGCGATGGTCCGCGCCGCGTACTCCTGCGGCAAGCCGGCCCTCGGCGTCGGCGCGGGCAACGTCCCGGCCTACATCGAGAAGACCGCCAAGCTCAAGCGGGCCGTCAACGACGTGGTGCTGTCCAAGTCGTTCGACAACGGCATGATCTGCGCCTCCGAGCAGGCCGTCATCCTGGACGACGAGATCTACGACGCCGCGCTCGCGGAGTTCGCGGTCCTGCACGCCTACCGCGCCACCAAGAAGGAGAAGGCGCTCCTCGAGAAGTTCATCTTCGGGGTCGAGGCCAAGGGCAAGAACTGCGCCGACGCCAAGCTGAACCCGACCGTCGTCGGCAAGTCCCCGCAGTGGATCGCCGAGCAGGCCGGCTTCTCCGTCCCCGCCGAGACGTCGATCATCCTCGCCGAGGTCGGCTCCGTCGGCCCGAACGAGCCGCTGACGCGCGAGAAGCTCTGCCCCGTGCTCGCCGTGCTGCGCGCCACCTCCACCGAGCAGGGCATCCAGCTCGCCGAGCAGATGGTCGAGTTCGACGGCCTCGGCCACTCCGCCGCGATCCACACCCAGGACGAGGCGCTCACCGAGGAGTACGGCAACCGCGTCAAGGCGATCCGCGTCATCGCGAACGCCCCCTCGTCGCTCGGCGGCATCGGCGACATCTACAACGCCTTCATCCCGTCGCTCACCCTCGGCTGCGGCTCCTACGGCCACAACTCGGTGTCGAACAACGTGTCGGCGATCAACCTCGTCAACGTCAAGCGCGTGGGTCGGAGGAACAACAACTTGCAGTGGTTCAAGGTCCCGGCCAAGACGTACTTCGAGCCGAACGCCATCCGCTACCTGACCGACATGGCCGACGTCGAGCGCGTCACGATCGTCACCGACGCCACGATGACCACCCTCGGGTTCGTCGACCGCGTCCTGGACGTCCTGAACCGCCGCGGCAACCACGTGTCGGTCCAGATCATCGACCAGGTGGAGCCGGAGCCCAGCGTCAAGACGGTCCAGGCCGGCGCGGCGCAGATGCGGCACTTCCGCCCCGACACGATCATCGCGCTCGGCGGCGGCTCGCCGATGGACGCGGCCAAGGTCATGTGGCTGCTGTACGAGCACCCGGAGATCGTGTTCTCCGACCTCAAGCAGAAGTTCTTCGACGTCCGCAAGCGCGCCTTCAAGTTCCCGGTGCTCGGCGACCTGGCCAAGCTGGTCTGCATCCCGACCACCTCGGGCACCGGCGCGGAGGTCACGCCGTTCGCGGTCATCTCCGACCCCGACGCGGGCAAGAAGTACCCGCTGGCGGACTACGCGCTGACCCCGACGGTCGCGATCATCGACCCGGTCCTCACCTCGAAGATGCCGCGCTCGCTGGCCGCCGACTCCGGCTTCGACGCCCTGACCCACGCCACCGAGGCGTTCGTCGCGGTGTACGCCAACGACTTCACCGACGGCATGGCGCTGCAGGCGATCCGCCTGATCTTCGACAACCTCGCGCAGTCCGTGAACGGCGACCCGGCCGACCCGGCCACCAAGGCCGCCCGCGAGAAGATGCACAACGCGGGCACCATCGCCGGCATGGCGTTCGGCAACGCGTTCCTCGGCATCGTGCACGCGATGGCGCACGTCATCGGCTCGACGTTCCACCTGGTCCACGGCCGGACGAACGCCACGCTGCTGCCGCACGTCATCCGGTACAACGGCCAGATCCCGACCAAGCTCACGAGCTGGCCGAAGTACGAGCACTACGTCGCCCCGGAGCGGTTCCAGCAGATCGCCCAGATGCTGGGCCTGCCGGCCGAGACCCCGGAGCAGGGCGTGGAGTCCTACGCCCTGGCCATCGAGGCGCTGCGCGCGAAGGTCGGCATCCCGTCGTCCTTCCAGGCGCAGGGCGTCGACGAGCAGGACTTCCTGTCCCGGCTCGACGAGGTCGCGATGGGCGCGTACGAGGACCAGTGCGCGCCGGCGAACCCCCGCATGCCGATGCGGGCGGACATGAAGGACATCATGACTGCGGCCTACTACGGCACCTCCGTCGCCGAGGTGCGTGGCCGCCGCGAGCAGCAGGGTGCGACGAGTGACGCGCCCGCCGGGGCGGGGGCCCCGGCCGAGGAGAGCGCCACGGTCGCCTCCTCCTGACCCACGGTCAGGCTGCTCGCCGAGCGCCCCGCCCGCGATCGTCCGCGGGCGGGGCGCTCCTCTGCGTCCGGGCGGTCCCGGCGCCGCGGCTCCCAGCCGGGGGCCAGGCGCGCCTGGCACAATGACCGGTCCCCGACGAGGAGGCCCTCATGACCACCCGCCGCCACCGCGCCGCCCTGGCCGCCCCGCTCGTGCTGGGCGCCCTCCTGCTCGGCGCGTGCTCCGAGGCGCAGGACGTCGCCTCGCAGGCGCAGTCCGCCGTCGACTCCGCGCGCGACGCCGCCGGCCGGATCGGCGAGCTCGCCGACGCCGCCCGCGAGCGCGTCGAGTCCGCCCGCTCCGCCGTCGACGACGCCCGCACCCGGCTGTCCGAGCTCGACGCCGGCGCCCGCGCCGCCGCGCAGGACGCCGTCGACCAGGCGAGCACCGCCGTGGACGACGCCACGACCGCGCTCGCCGACGCCCGCGAGCAGGGCTCCGCCGCCACGCAGGAGCAGCTCGACTCCGCCCGGTCCGCCCTCGACTCCGCGCGCAGCGCCCTCGACGGGGCGTCCACGCAGGTGGACGACGCGACCGCGGAGGCCCTGGACCGGCTCGCGCAGCAGGTCGAGGAGCTGAGCCGCCAGGTGGAGCAGACCGAGCAGGGCTGAGGCCCCGCGGGGGCGACGACCCCCGCGGGCGAGGGGCGCCGCCGGCCGGCGCGCCCGACTCACCCGGGCGAAGGACCCTCGACCCCTTCAGCCACGCGCCACCGTGCCGATGTCCCCGGTATGAGCACGCACCACCCGCGCACCCGGACCCGGCACCACGTGCCGTGGTGGGTCGCGTGCGCGTGGGCGTCCCTGCTGCTGCTCGTGCTCGGCGGGCTCGCGGCGGCGTCCGGCTGGCTCTGAGGCGGCCGGCGCGCGGACGCACCGTCCCGCCCGGCGGTCGTCCCGGCGCCCCCGCCCCGACGCGGTCTACCCTCCTGGCGTCCCCGAGCCGACAGGACCGCGATGACCCCGCACCCGCACGACCCCGCACCCCGTCCCGGGCACCCCGCGCCTCCCGCCGGGCGCTGGCGGGCGACCGCCCGGGCGGCGGGGCTGCTCGGCGCGGACGGCGTCCCGAGGCCGACGATCTTCGCGGAGATGTCCGCGCTGGCCGCGAGCACCGGTGCGCTCAACCTCGGCCAGGGGTTCCCCGACGTCGACGGCCCGGAGTCGGTGAAGCGAGCCGCGGCGGACGCCATCGCCGCGGGGGTCAACCAGTACCCGCCCGGGCCGGGCACCCCGGAGCTGCGGCGCGCCGTGGCCGACCACCAGCGGCGGCACTACGGCCTGGACGTCGACCCGGACACCGAGGTGCTCGTCACCACCGGCGCCACCGAGGCGGTCGCCGCGGCGCTGCTCGCGCTCACCGAGCCGGGCGACGAGGTGCTCACGCTCGAGCCGTTCTACGACTCCTACGCCGCGGTCATCGCGCTGGCCGGCGCCCGCCACACCACCGCGCCGCTCGTGGCCGGCCCCGACGGGTTCCGGCTGGACGCCGACGCGCTGCGCGCCGCCGTCACCGACCGGACGCGCGTGATCCTGCTCAACACGCCGCACAACCCGACGGGCGCCGTCCTCACGCCCGCCGAGCTCGCGGTGGTCGCCGAGGTCGCCGAGCGCCACGACTGCCTCGTCGTGACCGACGAGGTCTACGAGCACCTCACCTACGACGACGCCCGGCACGTCCCGTTCGCGACGCTGCCCGGCGCCGCCGACCGCACGCTGACCGTCTCGTCGTCGGGCAAGACGTTCTCGTTCACCGGCTGGAAGATCGGCTGGGTCACGGGGCCGGCGCCGCTGGTGGACGCGGTGCGGGCGGTCAAGCAGTTCCTCACGTACGTGTCCGGGGCGCCGTTCCAGCCCGCCGTGGCGCACGCGCTGGCGCTCGAGACCACCGACGGCCCCGACGCCGGCTGGGTCCGCGGGCTCGCGGCGTCCCTGGCCGCGCGCCGGGACCTGCTCGCCGCCGGGCTGACCGGGGCCGGGTTCGCAGTCGCCCGGCCGCAGGGCACGTACTTCGTGGTCGCCGACGCCGCCGCGCTGCTGGCCGGGCCGCTCGCCGGGTCGGGGATCCGCGACGCGGCGGGGCTGTGCCGCGCGCTCCCCGACCTCGCGGGCGTGGTCGGGGTGCCCGTCAGCGCGTTCACCCGGCCCGGGTCGGCCGCGGACGAGGCGCTGCGCACCGCGGTGCGGTTCACGTTCGTCAAGCAGGAGGCGGTGCTGGAGGAGGCCGTGCGGCGGCTGGCGCGGCTCGGCGCCTGACCGCCGCCCGCCCGGGCGCTCAGTGCGCCGCGGTCCACCCGCCGCGGCGGTAGGCCGGGGTCGCGAGCGCGAGCACCAGCAGCGCACCGGCCGCCGCGCCCGTCATCACGCTCGCCATCGCCACGGTGTCCTCCCCGAGCACGCCGACCAGCGGGCTCACCGCACCGGCGACGCCCGCCTGCAGCGACCCGATGAACGCCGCGGCCGTCCCCGCGCGCTCGCCGTGCCGGGACAGCGCGATCGCGGAGGCGTTCGGCGGCGTGAAGTTCACCAGCGACATGATGAGGAACAGCGCCACCAGCAGCGCCGGCAGCCCGCCGGCGCCCGTCAGCGCGAGCACCAGCAGCACCCCGGTGAGCGTCAGCGAGACGGGCAGCACCGCGCGGATGATCTGGATCGGGGCGTACCGGCGGACCAGCGCGGCGTTCACCTGCGCGCCGCCGACCAGGCCGACGCCGTTGACGGCGAACACCAGCGCGAACTGCCCGGCGCTCAGCCCGAACCCCTCGCGCAGCACGAACGGCGACCCGACCACGTAGCTCATGAGCACCGCCTGCCCGAGCCCGGGCAGCACCGCGAGCGCCACGAAGTGCCGGTCCCGCGCGAGCACCAGGTAGCCGCGCCACGCGCCCCCGGTGGACGCCAGCCTCCGCTCGGCCGGCAGCGTCTCGGGCAGGCGCCGCAGCACGACCACCCAGAGCACCGCGCCGTACACGGCCAGCGCGACGAACACGCCGCGCCACCCGAACTCGCCGGCGATCAGCCCGCCGACGCTCGGCGCGAACAGCGGCGCGACCCCGATGACGAGCATGAGCCGCGACAGCAGCCGGGACGCGTCCGGCCCGACGAACCGGTCGCGGATCACCGCCATCGCGACCACCGACGCCGACGCGTTGAAGAACCCCTGCAGGGTGCGCAGCGCGATCAGCGGGACGATCGCCGGGGCGATCGCGCACAGCAGCGACGTCACGACGTGCAGCGCCACGCCGACGAGCACCGGCCGGCGCCGGCCGAAGCGGTCCGACAGCGGGCCGATCACCAGCTGGCCGACGGCCCCGCCGATGAGCATCGACGTCATCGTGAGCTGGGCGGCCGCCGCGCTGGTCCCCAGGTCGCGGGCCACGTCGGGCAGCGACGGCAGGTAGATGTCGGTGGTGACGGCCGGCAGCGCGGTCATCACCCCGAGCAGGAGCACGTACTTGGCGCTCGGCCGGAACACGGGTGCGGCGGCGTCCCCGGCGGCGCCCGACGAGGCGGGCACGGGTGCCGGTGCGGGGCGCGGTGCGGGTGGCTCGCCGGTGCTCATGTCCCCTGATCGTCGCACGCGGCGAGGCCGGGCGCGAATCGATTCGATCCGCGCCCTCGCGGTCAGCGGCGCGCCGGCGCCGTCCCGGGCGGACGGGCGTCAGGCGGTGCGGACCCGCACCGGTGCCAGGGCGCCGATGCCCTCGAGCTCCCGCTCCGGCAGCGGCTCCAGCACGAGGCCCGGCACGTCGACGAGCAGCCGCGCGGTCGCCGGGTCGGTGAGCACCGTGCTCGGGTCCGCGACGTCCGTCAGGCGGGCGGCGATGTTCACCGACGGGCCGAACACGTCGCCGAACCGGGACAGCACCCGGCCCCACACCACGCCGACCCGCACCGGGGTCACGCCCCGCGCGCCCTCGGCGAGCCCGCCGGCCCCCTTCTCCCGCTCGACGTCGAGCTCCCCGCCGAGCACCCGCGCGAGCTCCAGGGCGACGCGCGCGCCGGTCCGCACGTCGTCCGCCACGAACAGCACCGCGTCCCCGATGGTCTTGACGACGCGGCCACCGCCCTGCGTCACGACGTCCCGGGCGATGGTCTCGAACCGCTGCACGAAGTCCGACAGGTCGGTCGAGCCCAGCCCGGCCGTCCGGCGCGTGAACGACACCATGTCGGCGAACCCCACCGCCCGCGCGAGCGGCAGCGCCGCCGGGTCGCCGTCGCGCTCCTGCCCGGCCGCGAACTCCACCGCGTACCGCGACGCGATCGACGCCAGGTGCCGGCGGTAGGAGTGCAGGAGCTGCGCCTCCAGCACCGGCGCCAGCACCGGCAGCTCGTCCAGCACCGCCCGCCGCGCGGCCGGGTCGTCGAGCCCCCGGCGGGTCGCGACGTCCTCCACCAGCGCCTCGACCTGCCACAGCGCGAGCCGGTCGCTCGTGTGCCCGAGTGCGCGCGTCAGCGAGATCATCGTGCGGCCCGACACGAGCTCCTCGCGCAGCAGGGCCGCCGCGCTGCCCAGGGCCTCGGCGTCCCGCACCGTGAACGCGGCGTCGTCCGCGTCCGGGTGCGGCAGGCCGAGCGTCCGCCAGTACAGCCGCACCAGCTCGACGTCCACGCCGGCGCGCTCCGCCAGGTCCCGCATGCTCAGGGTGCGGGGGCCGCCGAGCAGCGCCGCGTCGAGGCGGGCACCGGCGGACACGGGGGCGTCGTCGGGCCCCGGGGTGCCGGCGGCCGGAGTCGGGACGCCGGCGCTCTCCGGGGCGACGGGACGCGCCTCGTCGTCCTGGCGCGCGCTGCCCGTCCGGTCCGTCACACCAGCGACCCTAGTTCACGGCAGGTGCCCGCGGGTGGGCCGGACGTGACGCACGTCACCGGCGAGCAGCCGCCGCTCGGCGCCGTCCGCGCCCCGCAGCACGAGCGCGCCGTCGGGGTCGATCCGCACCGCCGTGCCCCGCGCCTGCGACCCGTCGGGCAGCGTCGCCCCCACCTCCGAGCCGAGCGTCCGGCACACCTGCGCGACCTCGGCGTCGAGCCCGGCCGCCCCGACGTCCCCGCCCGCCCGCCGCCAGCGCGCGAGGACCGCGCACACCTCGCGGACCACGGCGACCAGCACGGCCGTGCGGTCCGCGGAGGGGGCGCCCGACAGCCGCAGCGACGTGGCGCTCGGCACCGGCAGCTCGGCGGCCGTCTGCGCGACGTTGACCCCGATGCCGAGCACCACCGCGTCCCCCGCCGGCGTCGCCTCCGCGAGGATCCCGACCGCCTTGCGGTCCAGCCCCCAGCCGGGCAGCTCCTCGGCGCCGGACGACGCGGGCAGCAGCACGTCGTTCGGCCACTTCAGCGCCGCCGTCAGGCCCGTGGCCACGGACAGCCCGCGCACGACGCCCAGCCCCGCCAGCAGCGGCAGCCACCCCCACGACGCGCGCGGCACGCCCGGACGGACCGCCAGCGACATCGTCACCGCCGTGCCGGCCGGCGTGGTCCAGGTGTGGCCGCCCCGCCCGCGCCCGGCGCGCTGGTGCTCGGCGACCAGCAGGCCGCCGTCCGCCCACGCGGCGTCGGCCGCCAGTCGCGCGAGCAGCTCGGTGCTCGTCGAGCCGGCCTCCGCCACGACCGCGCACCGCCGCAGCGGCCCGCCCGGGCCCGCCAGCGCCGCCACTTCGTCCACCCGCAGGGGCCCGCGTCCGTCGTCCACGCCCCCATCCTCGCGCCCCGCGCCGCGCCGCTCCCACGCCCGCCCACCCGCTCCGCCCCGCTCCCGCGCCCCGCGAGGTCGTCATCTGCGCCCGAGGTCGTCACGCCGGCCTGACGACCTCGGGCCGAGGTGACGACCTCGCCGCCCCACCGCGCCGGTTGTCGCATCCGCACCACGCGGCGCGCCGAGCTCCGTGGTCGTCGCCCACCCCCGCCGACGCCCGCGCGCACTAGCCTTCCTCGGGTGACTGACACCCCCGCGTCGCACGCACCCACGCCCCCGGCCGGCACGGCCGCGAAGGTCGCCGACCTCGCGGACCGCTACCGCCGCGCCGTCACGGAGCCCGAGCAGGCCGCCGCCGAGAAGCAGCACGCCCGCGGCAAGCGCACCGCCCGCGAGCGCATCGAGGCGCTCCTCGACCCGGGCTCGTTCACCGAGCTCGACGCGTTCGTCCGGCACCGCTCCACCAACTTCGGCCTGGACCGCAAGCGCGTCCCCGGTGACGGCGTCGTCGTCGGCCACGGCACCGTCGACGGCCGCCCGGTCGCCGTCTACTCGCAGGACTTCACGGTGTTCGGCGGCAGCCTCGGCGAGGTGCACGGCCAGAAGATCACCAAGGTGATGGACCTGGCGCTGCGCACCGGCATGCCGCTGGTCGGCATCAGCGACGGCGGCGGCGCGCGCATCCAGGAGGGCGTCGCCGGCCTCACGCAGTTCGCGGAGATCTTCCGCCGCAACGTCGCCGCCTCGGGCGTGGTCCCGCAGATCAGCCTCATCCTCGGCCCGTCGGCCGGCGGCGCGGTGTACTCCCCCGCGCTCACCGACTTCATCGTCATGGCGGACGGCACCTCGAACATGTTCATCACGGGCCCGGACGTCATCCGCGCCGTGACCGGCGAGGACGTCGGCTTCGAGGAGCTCGGCGGCGCCACGACGCACAACACCCGCTCCGGCGTCGCGCACTACCTGGCCTCCGACGAGGAGGACGCGCTGGACTACGTGCGGTCGCTGCTGTCGTACCTGCCGCAGAACAACCTCACCGACCCGCCGGCCTACCCGCACGAGGCGGAGCTCGAGGTCACGGACGAGGACCTCGAGCTCGACACCCTGGTGCCGGACTCCGACAACCAGCCGTACGACATGCGCACCGTCGTCGAGCACGTCCTGGACGACGGGGAGCTGCTCGAGGTGCAGCCGCTGTTCGCGCGCAACGTGCTCATCGGCTTCGGCCGCGTCGAGGGCCACGCCGTCGGGGTCGTCGCGAACCAGCCGCTGACCATGGCCGGGACGCTCGACATCGACGCCGCCGAGAAGGCCGCGCGGTTCGTGCGGACCTGCGACGCGTTCAGCATCCCGGTGCTGACGTTCGTCGACGTCCCGGGCTTCCTGCCGGGCACCGACCAGGAGTGGAACGGCATCATCCGGCGCGGCGCCAAGCTCATCTACGCCTACGCCGAGGCGACGGTCCCGCTCGTCACCGTCATCACCCGCAAGGCGTACGGTGGCGCCTACATCGTCATGGGGTCGAAGCAGCTCGGCGCCGACGTGAACCTGGCGTGGCCCACGGCGCAGATCGCGGTCATGGGTGCCGGCGGTGCGGTGAACATCCTGCAGCGCGGCGCCCTGCAGCAGGTCGCCCAGGCCGGCGGGGACGTCGAGGCCGAGCGCGCCCGGCTCACGCGCGAGTACGAGGAGGCCATCGTGAACCCGTGGGACGCCGCGGACCGCGGCTACGTGGACGCGGTCATCGCGCCCGCCGAGACCCGGTCGCAGATCGTCCGCGCGCTGCGCGTGCTGCGCACCAAGCGCGCGGCGCTGCCCCCCAAGAAGCACGGGAACATCCCGCTGTGACCGGCGACCCCCTGCTCCCCGGCGGACACGACGGCGACGGGCACGACCACGGCCACGACGCGCACGACCACGCGGGCGGCGCCCACGGGCCCGAGCCGCTGCCCGGCGTCGACACCGGCGCCATGCACGCCGCCGTCGACGCCCTGACCGCCGCGCTGCACGACTACGTCGACACCGCCGCGGGCGTCCGCGCGGAGTTCGGCGCCTCGGAGGCCGACGAGGACCCGCGGGTGCTCGCGCTCGAGGCGCGCGTCTCCGGCCTCAACGCGCGGCTGTACGACCTGCTGCACGAGAGCCTGGGCATGCACTCCGAGCTCACGGGCATGACGTGGGAGGACGAGGCCGCGCCCGAGGCCGAGGCCGGCACCGACGAGGACACCGACGAGTTCCACCTCGGGTTCGTCGTCAGCGTGCCGCCGCACCCGAGCGACCAGACGATCGACGCCGTGCTCGGCATCGTCGACAACGGCGGGGCCGAGATCGTCGAGCGCCTGCTGGAGAGCGGCTTCACGGTCGAGGGCTGGGGTGCGTCGCGCGGGGCGCCGGTCGCGTTCGACGACGACCCGGACGACGACGAGGACGACCGGTGACGGCCGACGGGTCCGGGGCATCCGGGCCGGCGCACGTCCAGGTGGTGCGCGGCACGCCCGACGACGTGGAGCTCGCGGCGCTCGTCGCCGGGCTGGTCGCCGCGGCGGGCGGCGGCGAGGACGGGACGTCCGACTGGCCGGGCAGCGCGCCGCGCGCCGGGTGGACGGACCGGGCCCGCACCGTCCCGGGCGGCGGCGCGGCCTGGCGCCCCGGCCCCGACGCGTGGCGGCACAGCCTGCGCTGACGCCGGCGCAATCCCGGTGAACCGGGCCCCGGGGCGCGGGTAAGGTCGGCCGGGTGAGCACTGCACCCACCCCCGACAGCCGCGCACCGGAGCGTGCCGCCACCCCGATCGACGCGATCGCCGACGCGTACGTCGACACGACCGCCGCCCTCAACCCCTTCGAGGCCACCGCCCTCGGCATCACGGGCCACGACCACGAGGTCACGGACCTGTCCCCCGCCGGCCACGAGGCCCGCGCGGAGGCCACCCGGGCCACGCTGCGCGCGCTCGACGCCGAGCAGCCGGTCGACGAGGTCGACCGCATCACGCTCGCCGCCATGCGGGAGCGCCTCGGCCTGGAGCTCGAGCTGCACGACGCGGGCGAGCTGCTCGCCGACCTCAACGTCATCGCCTCGCCGGTGCAGGGCATGCGCGACGTGCTCGACCTCATGGCGACCGACGGCCCCGACGCCTGGTCCACGATCGCGCAGCGGCTCTCCGGGCTGCCGACCGCCGGCGCCGGCTACGTGGAGTCGCTGCGGCTCGCCGCCTCGCGCGGCCGCGTGCCCGCCGTCCGCCAGGTGCGCGAGGCGCTCGCGCAGGCCGAGGAGCTCGCCGACCCGTCGACGTCGTTCTTCACCACCTTCGTGGCGGGCCCCGAGGCCCGCGAGGCCGTCGCCGCCGGGGGTGACGCGCTGCGCGAGGACCTGGAGCGCGGTGCCGAGGCGGCCCGCCGCACGTACGCCGAGCTCGCCGCCTTCCTGCGCGACGAGCTCGCCCCGCAGGCGCCGGAGGCGGACGCCGCCGGCCGCGAGCGCTACGCCCTGTGGTCCCGGTACTTCCTCGGCGCCGCGGTCGACCTCGACGAGACGTACCGGTGGGGGCTCGAGGAGCTCGACCGCGTCGTCGCCGAGCAGGAGGCCGTCGCCGCGCAGATCGCCGGCCCGGGTGCCACGGTCGAGCAGGCCGTCGCCGCTCTCGATGCCGACCCGTCCCGCCGGCTCGAGGGCACCGAGGCCCTGCAGCGCTGGATGCAGGAGACCTCCGACGCGGCGGTCGCGGCCCTCGACGGCGTGCACTTCGCCATCCCCGGGCCGATCCGCACGCTCGAGTGCCGCATCGCCCCGACGCAGAACGGCGGCATCTACTACACCGGCCCGTCCGACGACTTCAGCCGGCCCGGCCGCATGTGGTGGTCCGTGCCGCCGGAGGTCACGACGTTCAACACGTGGCGCGAGAAGACGACCGTCTACCACGAGGGCGTCCCCGGTCACCACCTGCAGATCGGCCAGGCCGTCTACCAGCGCGCGACGCTGAACTCGTGGCGCCGGCTCGCGTGCTGGGTGTCGGGGCACGGCGAGGGCTGGGCGCTGTACGCCGAGCGCCTCATGGCCGACCTCGGGTTCCTCGACGACCCGGGCGACCGGCTCGGCATGCTCGACGGCCAGCGGATGCGGGCCGCCCGCGTCGTGCTGGACCTCGGCGTCCACCTGGGCCTGCCCGCGCCGGAGCGCTGGGGCGGCGGCACGTGGGACGCCGACAAGGCGTGGGAGTTCCTGCGCGCCAACGTCAACATGCCCGAGCAGTTCGTGCGGTTCGAGCTCAACCGGTACCTCGGCTGGCCGGGGCAGGCGCCCGCCTACAAGATCGGGCAGCGCATCTGGGAGCAGGTCCGCGACGGCAGCCGCGCCGCCGCGGAGGCGCGCGGCGAGGAGTTCGACCTGCGTGCGTTCCACGCCCGGGCGCTCGGCATGGGCGCGCTGCCGCTGGACGTGCTGCGGGACGCGCTCGCCTGACGGGCGCGCCCCGGCACGGCGCCGGGACGTCGCGAGGCCCCCCGGACCTGCTGGTCCGGGGGGCCTCGTGCGTCGAGCGGACGGGGTTCAGGCCGCCAGCAGCGTGGGGCCGTACCGGAGCAGGATCGCCGCGACGAACAGCACGATCACGGCGGCCGTCACGTACCAGTCGGTCCCGGTCGCCACGAACCGGCGCGCCCACGGCCCGGCGCGGCCCGGCAGCCGCAGGTGCCCGTCGCGGACGTTCCACCGGGTCAGGCCGGCCCACACCAGCGTCGTCGTCACGGTGATGAGCAGGCACCAGGGGCACAGCGCCTTGATGACGAAGTACGACTGCAGGAACAGCCACCACGCGAACACCAGGGCCACCGTGTACAGCGCCTGCGTGCCGAGCATGTACCACCGCGGGAACCGCACCCCGGCGATGCCGGCCACGGAGATCGCGATCACCACGGACTCGAACGCGATGCCGAGGAACGCGTTCGGGAAGCCCAGCACCTCCGCCTGCGGGGAGAGCGCCACGGTGCTGCACGAGATCACCGAGCTCACGTCGCAGCTGAACGTCGCGGACGGGTCGAGGGCGAGCCGCCACGCCTCGATCGACAGCACGAACGACGTGAACAACCCGATGACGCCGGACACGACCATCTCGATCGCGGTCCGGCGGCGCCACGCGACGCGCTCCGGGGAGTCGGGGTCGTCGTCCACGGGGTCGCGGTCGAGCAGGTCGATCGGGTCGGCGGCGGCGCCCACGGGGCGCGTGGCCAGGTCGCTGTCCTCGGTCACGCCTGTCATCGTCGCATCCCCTCCTGGGAGTTCCCCGGACATCATCGGCACGCCGTCGCTGCGCACGGGAGGACGTACGTCCCCGGCCCGGCCGTACGCTCGCCCGGTGACCACCCTCGTGCTGGCCTCCGCCTCCCCCGCCCGGCTGGCGACGCTCCGCGCCGCCGGCATCGAGCCCACCGTGGCGGTGTCCGCCGTCGACGAGCCCGCCGTGCTGGCCGCGGCCGGCCCCGTCGCGCCGGCCGAGGCCGTGCTGCTGCTCGCGCGCGCGAAGGCCCGTGACGTCGCGCCGGCCCACCCCGGGGCGCTCGTGCTGGGGTGCGACTCCATGCTGGAGCTGGACGGCGAGGTGCTCGGCAAGCCTGCCGACGCCGCCGAGGCCACCGCCCGGTGGCGCGCGATGCGCGGGCGCGCGGGGCTGCTGCACACCGGGCACTGGCTGGTGGACGCGCGGCAGAGCGCTGCCGCGGGCGCCTCGACCGGGCCCGAGCCGGAGGCGGAGTCGGGCGGGACGTCCACCACCGTCGTCCACTTCGCGGACGTGACGGACGCGGAGATCGCCGCCTACGTCGCCACCGGCGAGCCGCTCCACGTCGCGGGCGCCTTCACCATCGACGGCCTCGGCGGCCCGTTCGTCGAGCGCATCGAGGGCGACCACCACGGGGTCGTCGGCCTGAGCCTACCCCTCCTCCGCCACCTCCTGGCCGCCCGCGCCGTCCCGCTCCCCACCCTCTGGCACTGACCCGCCCCAGCCCCACCCCACCTGAACCCCGTCGGAGGCTCCGACAGGTCGTCGTGGTGCTCCGCGGACCACCACGATCCCGCGCGCCCACCTCCGAGCACGGTGGGAGCCTCCGAACGCCGCGACCTCCACCGACCCCGGTGCGCCGGCGCACCGGCGCGACACCCCACACCCACCTGTACGCGCTCTGCCCGTTCGGAGGCTCCGACGGGTCGTCGTGGTGCTCCGCGGACCACCACGATCCCGCGCGCCCACCTCCGAGCACGGTGGGAGCCTCCGAACGCCCCCGCCGCCGACCCGAACCCCGGCACGCCGGCGCACCGGCGCACACCCACCGGCACGCGCTCTGCCCGTTCGGAGGCTCCGACGGGTCGTCGTGGTGCTCCGCGGACCACCACGATGACGCGCGCCCACCTCCGAGCACGTTGGGAGCCTCCGAACGGGGGTAGCGGTGGGGCAGCGGCGGCCACAGGCGTCACGGGGGGCGCCGGGGTGGCGGGTCGCCAGGGTGGCGGGTCGGCGGGTGACAGGGTGACGGGACGGTGGGGGGCGCACGGGGTGGCGGGGTGGGGGTTTGTCCGCTCCGGACAAGGGTGTGCGGGGTGCGGCACCCGGGGGCCCGGGGGCGTTGACGGAACCTCCAAACGCGGGCGGCGCCAGGTGGGCGGTTCCGCAGTCTTGGGGACGCACCTCCGCCAGGACGTGATCCCCGCCCACCCCCCGCGTTACCGTGAGCCGTGCCCCGCATCTCGAAGGTCCTCGTCGCCAACCGCGGCGAGATCGCCGTCCGCATCGCCCGCGCCTGCCGGGACGCCGGCATCGGCTCCGTCGCCGTCTACGCGGACCCCGACCGCGAGGCGCTGCACGTGCGCGTCGCGGACGAGGCGTACGCCCTGGACGGCGCCCGCGCGGCGGAGACGTACCTCGACATCGCGAAGCTGCTCGACGTGGCCCGCCGCTCGGGCGCGGACGCCGTGCACCCGGGGTACGGGTTCCTCTCCGAGAACGCCGAGTTCGCGCAGGCCGTCATCGACGCGGGCCTCACGTGGGTCGGCCCGCCGCCGGCCGCGATCCGCGAGCTCGGTGACAAGGTCAGCGCCCGGCACATCGCGCAGCGGGCGGGCGCCCCGCTCGTCGCCGGCACCCCGGACCCGGTCTCCGGCGCCGCCGAGGTGCACGCGTTCGTCGCCGAGCACGGCCTGCCGGTGGCGATCAAGGCGGCGTTCGGCGGCGGCGGCCGCGGCCTGAAGGTGGCGCGCTCCGAGGACGAGATCGACGAGCTGTACGACTCCGCGGTGCGCGAGGCGACCGCGGCGTTCGGCCGCGGCGAGTGCTTCGTGGAGCGCTACCTCGACCGCCCGCGCCACGTCGAGACCCAGTGCCTCGCCGACGAGCACGGCACGGTCGTCGTCGTGTCGACGCGCGACTGCTCGCTGCAGCGCCGGCACCAGAAGCTCGTCGAGGAGGCCCCGGCGCCGTTCCTCTCGGACGCGCAGCGCGCGCAGCTCGTCGACGCCTCGGTCGCGATCCTGCGGGAGGCCGGGTACGTCGGCGCCGGCACCTGCGAGTTCCTGGTGGCCGCCGACGGCACGATCTCGTTCCTCGAGGTGAACACCCGCCTGCAGGTCGAGCACCCGGTCTCCGAGGAGATCAGCGGCATCGACCTTGTGCGCGAGCAGCTCCGGATCGCCGACGGCGAGCCGCTGGGCTACACCCAGGTCGAGACCCGCGGCCACTCGTTCGAGTTCCGGCTGAACGGCGAGGACCCGGCCGCCGGGTTCCTGCCCGCCCCGGGCCGGATCTCCACGCTCCGGTTCCCCGCCGGCCCGGGCGTCCGCGTCGACTCCGGCGTCGTCGAGGGCGACACGGTCTCCGGCGCGTTCGACTCGATGATCGCCAAGCTCGTCGTCACGGGCGCGACGCGGCAGCAGGCGGCCGAGCGGGCGCGGCGTGCGCTCGCCGAGCTGGAGATCGCCGGCATCCCGACAGTCGTGCCGTTCCACCGCGCGGTGATGGCGGACCCGGCGTTCGTCCCGACGGACCCGGAGCAGCCGTTCGCGGTGCACACCCGGTGGATCGAGACGGAGTTCGCCGACCGGCTGCCGTCGCTCACGGGGGCGCCCGCCGTGACCTCCGCGGGCGCCGACGAGGACGAGGCGCCCACCGAGCTCGAGCGCGTGGTCGTCGAGGTCGGCGGCAAGCGCCTGGAGGTCGTGCTGCCCGCGGCGCTCGCGCTCCGGGCCGGGCGCGGCCGCCCGGCCGCCGGTCCCCGGCGCGCCGCCCCCCGCCGCAACGGCGCCCGCAGCGTCGCGGCGTCCGGCACCACGCTGACCTCCCCGATGCAGGGCACGATCGTCAAGGTCGCGGTCGGCGAGGGCGACACGGTGGCCGAGGGCGACCTGGTCGTGGTGCTCGAGGCGATGAAGATGGAGCAGCCGCTGGTGGCGCACCGGTCCGGCACCGTCACGTCGCTCGCCGCGGGCGTCGGGGGCATGGTCGCCGCGGGGTCCGCCATCTGCGAGATCGTCGGCTGAGGCCGCCCACGTGACGTCCCCCCGCCCCCGGCACCCGGGCGACGGCTGGGTGGACTGCCGCTGCGGCCGCCGGCACTGGGGGCTCGCCGGCGCCGCCGGTCTGCTCCTGGTCCGCCCGGCCTCGGGGTCGCAGCCCGCGGCCGTCGTGCTGCAGCACCGCGCCCTGTGGAGCGACCAGGGCGGGACGTGGGGGCTGCCCGGAGGCGCGCGGCACCCCGACGAGACCGCCGTGGAGGCCGCGCTGCGGGAGGCGCAGGAGGAGGCGGGGATCGAGCCGTCGTCGGTCCGCGTGCTGGGCGAGCACGTGCTCGACCACGGCGACTGGTCGTACACGACGGTGGTCGCGGTGACGTCCGGCCCGGTCGACGCCCGGCCGACGGACGACGAGAGCCTCGAGATCGCCTGGGTGGCGCTCGACGACGTCGAGCGGCGACCGCTGCTGCCCGCGTTCGCGGACGCGTGGCCGGTGCTGCGCGCCTCCCTGCCGGACGAGGTGGCCCGCGGAGCCTGACGCCGGGCCGCGCCGGCCACCTGCGCCACCCCGTGACGCCCCGTGACGCCCCGTGACGCCCTGCGACGCCCCGCGCGCCGTCCAGCCGCTCGCCGCGGTTCGCGGCGCAGCGCCGCTGCGCTCTAGGTTGGCGGGATGAGCGCCCCCTCCCCCGCGCGCCCGCCCGCCCCCGCCGGACCGGTGCCCCCGGACGCCGGCGTCACGACCCGCGTCACCCTGCTCGCGCTCGTGACCGTGCTGGCCGTCGACGTCGTGCGGGCGTCCGGGCCGGTCCTGGACCGGGCCTTCGCGGTCGGCACGACCACCGTGGCGGTGACCGCCCTGGTGACGTTCCTCGGTGCGGGGCTGGTCGCGGCCGTCGCGCTGCTGGCCACCGGCCGCCGCGGCCCCGGGACCGCCTCGGGCGCCACGGTGCTGGCCGTGGTGGCCGCCACGGGTGCAGCCCGCCTCGTCACGCAGGCCGTGCACGACGTCGCACGGTTCGGCGCCGGCCTGGTCACCGCGGCGCTCGCCGTCGCGGCTCTCGTCCTGACGGCCACCCTGGTCGCGGGGCGGCCCACCGGCGGGCGGCAGGCCGCGCTCGGGTTGACGCTCGGCACCGGGCTGTCCGCCGCGCTCCAGCTCACGCTCGGCACCTGGGACCCCCTGTGGCGCGGTGGTGTGGTGGGGTCCGTCGTGGCGGTCGTCCTCGTGGGGCTCACGGTCGCGCTGGCCGTGGTCGGGCGCGGCTGGACCGCGGCGGGCCGTCCGCGCCGCACGTGGGTGCTCGGCCCCGCGCTGGCCCTGGTGGTCATGGTGGTGGCCAACCCGGCGTTCGCCGCCTCGCAGTCCGGTGTGCCGCTGCTGGGCGCGGGGACCGCGACCGTCCTCGCCGCCGCGGCGACCGTGTGGGTGCTGCTGGTCCCGCGGGTCCTCGTCCCCGCGGTGCGGGTCTGCGCCGCGGTGCTGCTGCCTGTCGCGACGGCCGTGGCGATGCTCGTCACCGGGCCGGTCGCCCTGGTCGCGGTCGTGCTCGCCGAGGCCGCCGCCGGGGTCGTCCTCGCGGCAGCCCTCAGCACCCGCCGGCCCGCGCCGCCCGGGGTGCCGCGCACCGCACTGGCCACCACGACCGTCGGGGTGGGACTGGTCGCGACGCTGCTCGTCTACCTGCTCGACTACGACGTCCCGCTCGGGGTCGACAACGCGTGGGTCGTGGTCCTCGCGGCCGCCCTGGTCGGCGCGGGCGGCCTGCGCTGGCGCACCCCCGAGGAGACCTCGGTCCGGGAGAGCGCCCCACCGCTGCGGGCCAACGCGCTGCGGTTCCTCGTGCTGCCGTCGGTGGTGCTGCTGCTGGTCGGCTGGTGGGCGTCCGCCGCGGGCACGTCGACGGCGGTCGCGGTGGACCGGGAGGCCGGCACGATGGTGGTCCTCGACTGGAACCTGCACTACGGCGTCGCCGCGGACACGGCCGTCGACCTGGAGCAGATCGCCCGCACGATCGAGTCCGAGGCGCCCGACGTCGTGATGCTCCAGGAGGTCGCGCGCGGCTGGGTGCTCGGCGGCGGCACGGACATGGCCACGTGGCTCGGGCACCGGCTGGGCATGCACGTGGCCTTCGCGCCGGCGGCCGACCAGCAGTTCGGCAACGTCCTGCTGTCCCGCGAGCCGCTGCGCGACGTCGCGGTGGTGCGGCTGCCGTTCGGCGCCGGGCCGCAGCAGCGCTCGGCGCTCACCGCGCTGGTCGACGGGCCCGACGGGACGCCCGTGCGGGTCACGTCCGTCCACCTCCAGCACCGGGACGGGAACACCCCCACCCGGCTCGATCAGCTCGCCGCCCTGGAGCGCGCCCTGCCCGACGACGGGCCTTCCGTGCTCGGCGGCGACCTGAACGCCGGCCCGGGCTCCCCCGAGGTCGCGGCGCTCACGGACGCGGGCTGGGCCGGCGCGCTCGACACCGCGGGCGACCCGGGCGCGCTCACCCACCCGAGCGACGACCCCGACGTCCGGATCGACTGGCTGCTCGGCCGCGGCGGGGTGGTGTTCGACGACGCGCGGGTGCTGTCCGACGAGTCCTCGGACCACCTGCCCGTGGTCGCGGTGGTGCGCGTCGGCGGCTGACCCGCTACTCCGTGTGGTGCAGCACCCGGGCGACCTCGGCGATGCTGCCGGACAGCGACGGGTAGACCGTGAACGCGCTCGCGACGTCGTCGACCGTCAGGCTGTGCGACACCGCGAGCGTGATCGGGAAGATCAGCTCCGACGCGCGCGGCGCCACCACGACGCCGCCGAGCACCGTCCCGGCCGTCGAGTGCGCGAAGAGCTTCACGAAGCCGTCCCGGACGCCGAGCATCTTCGCCCGCGGGTTCCGGGCCAGCGGCAGCGTGTGCGTGACGAAGTGCGCGTCCCGCTCGACGAGGGCGCGCTCGCTGAGGCCGACGGTCGCGATCTCGGGGGCCGTGAAGATGTTCGCCGCGACGCCGCGCACCTGCAGCGGCGCGACCGCGTCGCCGAGCGCGTGCGACATGGCGATCCGGCCCTGCATCGCGGCGACGGACGCCAGCGGCAGCACGCCCGTCACGTCGCCGGCGGCGTAGACCCCGCGCGCCGACGTCCGGGAGACCCGGTCGACCTCGATGTACCCGGACGGCGTGGTCCGCACGCCCGACTCCGCCAGCCCGAGCCCGTCGGTGCTGGGGATCGACCCGACCGCGAGCAGCACGTGCGAGCCCTCGATCTCGCGGCCGTCCGCCAGCGTGACCACGACGCCGTCGGCGGTGCGCCGCGCGGCCTGCGCCCGCGAGCGCGCCACGACCTCCATGCCGCGGGCGCGGAACACGTCCTCGAGCATCGTCGCGGCGTCGGCGTCCTCCCCCGGCAGCACGCGGTCGCGGCTCGAGACCAGCACGACCTGCGACCCCAGCGAGACGTAGGCGCCCGCGAACTCCGCGCCCGTCACGCCCGAACCGACCACGACCAGCCGCTCCGGCAGCTCGGCCAGGTGGTACAGCTGCGTCCACGTGAGGATCCGCTCGCCGTCCGGCTGGGCGTCCGGCAGCGTCCGCGGGGTCGCCCCGGTGGCGAGCAGCACCACGTCGGCGTCGAGCGTCCGCTCGCCGTCGTCCCCGGTGACGACCACCCGCTCCGGGCCGTCCAGCCGGCCGTGACCGATCTGCACGTGCACGCCCTCGCGCTCCATGCGCGTGCGGATGTCCCGGGACTGCGCCAGTGCCAGCTCGCGCACGCGGGCGTTCACGGCCGCCATGTCGACGCTGTGCCGCCGCCTGCGGCCCCCGTCCGCCGCCGTCCCCGGCACCTCGTCGTCGCCCGGGGACGCCGGGATGTCCAGCCGGATGCCCAGGTCCGGTGCCCGCTCGGCGATCGTCATCCACTCCGCCGTGGCGATGAGGGTCTTGGACGGCACCACGTCGGTGAGCACGGCCGCACCGCCCAGGCCCGCACGCTCCACCACCGTCACGTCCGCCCCGAGCCGGCGGGCGACCAGCGCCGCCTCGTAGCCGCCGGGGCCGCCGCCCACCACGACGACGCGCGGGGCCGGCCGGCGGTCGTCGCGCGGCTGCTCGGGACCGCGCTGCGGGGCGGGCGTGGCCGGGTCGGCGGGGGCGGGCGCGGGCGTGGGGGTCGGCTGCGTCACGCCGACCATCTTGACCCCTGCGCCCGCCGGACGCGCGCGACCCGCGCGGCGTCCGGTGCGCGGGCTGCGGCCCGGCACCCCGCGGCACGGTGCCCAGCCGGTGGATCGCGCCGTCTCGGCGTCGCCGCCGCCGGGCTGCGCGGGGCACGACGCCGGTAGGCTCGGCGGGTGCGTCCGGCCCCGGTCGGAGCACCCGCAGACCCGCGCTGCGCCCGCGCGGGGACCCGTGCCGCACGTCCGCAGCACCCGCCCCAGGAGGAGCACCCCGCATGGCCGACGACGCCCGCCTCGACGACCCCACCACCGACCCGCTGGCCGTCGCCGCCGACGCCGCGGCGTTCCTCGCCCGCGAGACCGGCGTCGAGCGGCACGACGTCGCGCTGGTGCTCGGCTCGGGCTGGGGCGGCGCCGCCGACCTGCTGGGCGAGACGGTCGCGGAGATCCCCGCGCCCGAGGTCCCGGGCTTCGCCGCGCCGGCCGTCGTGGGCCACGTCGGCACGATCCGCTCGATCCGCGTCGCGGCGACGGGCAGGCACGCGCTCGTGCTCGGCTCGCGCACCCACCTGTACGAGGGCAAGGGCGTGCGCCGCGTGGTGCACGGCGTGCGGACGGCCGCCGCCGCGGGCTGCTCGACCATCGTCCTGACCAACGGCTGCGGCGGCCTCGACCCGTCGTGGGCGCCCGGCACCCCCGTGCTCATCAAGGACCACATCAACCTCACGACCGTCTCCCCGCTGGAGGGCGCGACGTTCGTCGACCTGACGGACCTGTACTCCGCGCGCCTGCGGGACGTCGCGCGCACCGTGGACCCGACGCTCGACGAGGGCGTGTACGTGCAGTTCCGCGGCCCGCACTACGAGACCCCGGCCGAGGTCGCGATGGCCGGCGTGATGGGCGGCAGCCTGGTGGGCATGTCCACCACCATCGAGGCCATCGCCGCGCGGCACGTCGGCATGGAGGTGCTCGGCGTCTCCCTCGTGACCAACCTCGCGGCGGGCGTCGGAGACGAGCCGCTGTCGCACGAGGAGGTGCTCGAGGCCGGCCGCGCCGCCGGCCCCCGCATCAGCCGGCTGCTCGCGGACGTCGTCGGCCGCATCTGACACCGCCGCCGCCCACGACCACCCACCCCGACCGAGGAGCAGGACCCGCCATGACCGAGCAGCAGCCCACGGACCCGACCACCGACGGCTGGCCGGCCCTGGCGGAGCAGGTGCGCGCGTGGATCGCCGACGACCCCGACCCGTCGACCGCCGACGAGCTGACCCGCCTCCTGGCCCGCGCCGAGGCGGAGCTGCCGGACGTCGACGGGACGGTGACGCCCGAGCAGCGGCACGCCGCGGTCGACGTGCGGGACGCCCGTGAGGACCTCGCGGACCGGTTCCAGGGGCTGCTCCAGTTCGGCACCGCGGGCCTGCGGGGCGCGATCGGCGGCGGTCCGCACCGCATGAACCGCGCCGTGGTCATCCGGGCGGCGTCCGGGCTCGGCGCGTACCTGCTCGGCGAGCTCGAGGGCGCCACGCCGGCGCCGAAGGTCGTCGTCGGCCACGACGCCCGGCACGGCTCCGAGGACTTCGCGCGCGACACCGCGGCGGTGCTCACGGCCGTGGGCGTCGACGTCGTCATGCTGCCGCCGCGGCTCCCCACGCCCGTCCTGGCGTTCGCCGTCCGCCACCTCGGCGCGGACGCGGGCGTCATGGTCACCGCGAGCCACAACCCCCCGCAGGACAACGGCTACAAGGTGTACCTCGGCGGCCGCGTGGTGACGGACTCCGGCCAGGGAGCGCAGATCGTCCCGCCGGTGGACGGCGCGATCGCGGCGGAGATCGCCCGGGTGCCGTCCGTGGCCGCCGTCCCGCGCGCCCGCGACGGCTGGGCGGTCGCCGGCCCCGAGGTCGCGGACGCGTACGTGGCCCAGGTGCTGCGGCTCGCGGACGTGTCGGAGGAGGCGCGCGCCGCGGCGGCGGGCCTGCGCGTCGTGCTGACCCCGATGCACGGCGTGGGCGGCGCCACCGCGCGGCGCGTCCTCGCGGAGGCCGGCTTCACCGACGTCCACGTGGTCAACGAGCAGGCGGAGCCCGACCCCGACTTCCCGACCGTCGCGTTCCCGAACCCCGAGGAGCCGGGCGCGATCGACCTCGCCGTGGCGCTCGCGGCGGAGGTCCGGGCGGACCTGGTGATCGCGCTCGACCCCGACGCCGACCGGTGCGGCGCCGCCGTCGTCGACGACCGGCTGCGCACCCACGCCGGGCCCGAGGCCGCCGCCGCCGACGGCTGGCGGATGCTGCACGGCGACGAGACGGGCGCGCTGCTCGGCACCGTCGCCGCGGAGCGGTTCGGCACGCCCGGCGCCACGCAGGTCGCGCCCGACGCGCCGGTGCTGGCGAACTCGATCGTGTCCTCCCGGCTGCTCGCCCGGATCGCCGCGCACGCCGGCCTGCGCCACGCCCAGACGCTCACCGGGTTCAAGTGGATCTCGCGCGTCGACGGCCTGGTGTTCGGCTACGAGGAGGCGCTCGGCTACTGCGTCGACCCCCCGCACGTCCGCGACAAGGACGGCATCTCCGCCGCGCTCACGCTCGCCGGGCTCGCCGCGCGCCTGAAGGTCGAGGGACGCACCCCGGTCGACGTGCTCGACGACCTCGCGCGCCGCCACGGGCTGCACCTCACCGACCAGCTGTCGGCCCGGTTCACGGACCTGTCGCAGATCCCGGAGACCATGCAGCGGCTCCGCGAGCACCCGCCCGTCGTGCTCGCCGGCTCGCCCGTGATGTCCGTCGTGGACCTCGCGGCCGGCTCCGAGGCGGACCGCGGCGGGCTGCCTCCGACCGACGGGATCCGCCTGCTCACCCAGGACGACACCCGCGTGGTCGTGCGGCCGTCGGGCACCGAGCCGAAGGTGAAGTGCTACCTCGAGGTCGTCGTGCCGGTCGAGGAGCACGCCTCCCCGGAGACGGTCGGCGCGGCCCGTGCGGCGGCGCGGCAGCGGCTCGACGCGGTGCGCGCGGACGTGGCGGCGGCGCTGGGTCTCTGAGCCCCGCGGCGGGCACGGCACGGGACGCCGGGCAGGCGGGTGACGTGCGGGCACGCACCGCGGAACCCGCCCGGCCGGCACCACCGGGCCGCTACGGTGACGCCCGTGCACCCGACCCCGGCCCGCCGCGCCGCCCTCGGCCTGACCGCCGCCGCGGCGCTCGTCGTGGGTCTGGCCGCGTGCTCGTCCCCGACGGACCTCGGCGAGGAGGTCGCGAGCCACGCCGTGCAGTCCCTGCTCGACGACCTGGCCTTCGAGAGCTACGCCCCGGACATCGTGGAGTTCGCCCGGCGCGCGGAGGCCGCCACCGAGCAGGGCCCGATCATGATGCTGGACGTCGAGGAGGGCGACGCGTCCGCGCGGAACGGCGGCGAGCCGATCGGGTGGATCACGTTCGGGCTGACCGTGAGCGACACGCGCCGGGCCGAGGGCTACTGGGACTCGGACCGCGAGCAGGACCCGGGGCCGTACTGCTACCGGGTCATGTTCGACCACTGGGGCGCCCAGGACATCCGCGGCGCCGACTGCCCCGACACGCTCGAGGAGGTCCCCGCGCCGCCGTCGGAGCGTCCGGAGATCGCCGCGAACGCCGAGGAGGCGGTGTGGTCGGTGCTGCAGGCCCTGCCGGAGGACCCGCCGTCGGAGGACGAGATCGTCGCGGAGGTCACCGCCCTGCTCGAGCCGCACGACAACGACGTGACGCCGCTCGCGGTGGTCACGGCCCACGTCGAGGGCACGTCCGTGGCCGTCGCGACCGGCGACGCCCACGACTGCGTGCTCGTGGGGCGGTTCCAGGGCGAGGTCCGGGACGTCGACGTCCCGTCGGTGTACCTGCTGCCCGGGGAGCTCGGCTGCACGGCGGACACGGCGTTCGCCGACCTGCGCCCGCCGCACTGACGCCGGGCCGGGCCCGGCACCGCCGCCGGCCCCCGGGACCGGCGGCGGGGCGTCAGGAGGTCAGTACCCGCCGTCCGCCTCGAACCCGCCGAGCACCGCCGCGGTGCCCGACAGGCCCAGGCGGGTGGCGCCGGCCTCGACCATCGCGAGCGCGTCGGCCGTCGTCCGGATGCCGCCCGACGCCTTGACGCCCAGCCGGCCGCCGACGGTGGCCGCCATGATCTCGACGGCGTGCACGGACGCGCCGCCGGCGGGGTGGAACCCGGTGGAGGTCTTGACGAAGTCGGCGCCCGCGGCCTCGGCGGCACGGCACACCTCGACGATCTCGTGGTCCGTCAGCGCGGCGGACTCGATGATGACCTTGAGCACGGTCGGCGCGGGCGCGGCGGCACGCACGGCGGCGACGTCGGCCTGCACGTCGGCGAACCGGCCCTCCTTCGCGGCACCCACGTCGATGACCATGTCGACCTCGTCGGCGCCGTCGGCGACGGAGCGGGCGGCCTCGGCGGCCTTGACGTCGCTGTGGTGCTTGCCCGACGGGAAGCCGCAGACGGTCGCGACCTTGAGCCCGCGGGCGTCCAGCGGCAGGAACGACGGGGAGACGCACACGGAGTAGACGCCGAGCTCGACGCCCTCGGCGATCAGCGCCTCGACGTCTGCGCGCGTCGCTTCCGGCTTCAGCAGCGTGTGGTCGACGAACTTCGCCAGTCCTGCGGCGTCCAACGAGGCGCTCATGCGCGGTGCCTTCCTGGTGCGGTGGGTGCGTGGCCGGGCAGGATCACCCGGTCGACGAGGTCGGTGCGCTCGTCCTCGTGGAGGAACGCGTGCCGCGCGGCGGTGACCGTGACCGCGCGCAGGTCGTCCGGCGTCCAGCCGGCCTCGGAGACGAGCAGGTGCAGCTCCCGGCTCAGCGTGGTGCGGGACTGCAGGCGGTTGTCCGTGTTCACGGTGACCGCGAAGCCCAGCCGGAGCAGCGTCGTCACGGGGTGGTCGGCGTAGGACGCCGCACCGCCGGTCTGGACGTTCGACGTCGGGCAGACCTCCAGAGCGATGCGCCGGTCCCGGACCCAGTGCGCGAGCCGGCCGAGCCGCAGGCCGCCCTCGCCGTCGGCGCGGACGTCGTCGAGCAGGCGGATGCCGTGGCCGAGCCGCAGCGCCCCCACGTCCACCGCGCCGTCCAGGGAGTCGCGGCCGGCGGCCTCGCCGGCGTGCACGGTCACCGGGAACCGCGCGGCCCGCAGCTGCGCGAACGCCGCCCCCATCGCACTCGCGGGGTACCCGTCCTCCGGCCCCGCGACGTCGAAGCCGACCACACCGCGGTCCCGGTTCGCCAGGGCGAGCGCCGCGACCTCGTCCGCGCGGTCCGAGTCCCGCATCGCGCACAGCAGCAGGCCGGTGCGGATGGTCCGCCCCTGCGCCGCCGCCTGGGCCTCCCCCTCGGCGAGGCCCTCGCGGACGGCGTCGACCGCGTGCTGCAGCGAGAGCCCGCGGGCCTGGTGCAGCTCCGGCGCGAACCGCTCCTCGGCGTACACCACGCCGTCGGCGGCGAGGTCGAGCACCGCCTCCCGCGCGACCCGTCGCAGCGCGTCGGCGGTCTGCATGACGCCCGCCGTGTGCGCGAACGTCGCCAGGTACGCCTCGAGGCTCCCCGACCCGGCCTGCGCGTGGAACCAGGCCGCGAGCTCGTCCGCGTCCGTGGTCGGCAGCGCGTGCCCGGCCTCGGCGGCGAGCTCGACGACCGTGGCCGCGCGCACGCCGCCGTCGAGGTGGTCGTGCAGCAGCACCTTCGGCAGCGCGACGATCTGCTCGAGGGTCGCGGTCATGCGCCCACCGTACTGGTCCACGATGCGGACCGTCGCATCGCCCGGGGGCTGCCGGGCGCCCGCCGGCCGACCGCCCGGGAGCGGTCCGCGCGGGTCAGGCCGGGTACTCCTCCGAGTCGTCGTCGGGGACGGGCGTGACCTGCTCGGCGACGTCGGCGGGGTCGGCCTCGCCGGCCAGGTCCGGGCGGGGTTCGTCGGGGTCGTACGCGCCGTCGCGCGCGTCGCGGTCGTCGTCGGGCTCGACCTCGGGCAGGTCGGTCAGCGCGGGCTCGACGAGTCCGGCGTCCCGCCAGGTCCGGTCTCCGGGCACGGTGCTCATGGCGCCTCCTGACGTCGGCTGCTGTACGCCTCCATCGTGACCCGCCGCGCGCGGGACCGCCAGGGCAGCGCGGGTCAGGCCCGCCGGGGCACCGGCAGCAGCGCCCAGGCCAGGTGGCTCCAGTGGCCGAGGGCGGCGACGGGGCCGGACGGCGACCGCAGCGTCGCGCGGGTCACGCCCAGCACCCGGCCCGCCCCGGGCTCGTACACCCGGTAGCTCTCGCCGGTGCGCGCGACCGCGAGGACGACGTGGCGCGGCAGCGCGGCCCCGAGGCCGCCGGACGTGTCGCCGCCCGCGTAGAGCGGCACCGGCACGCCCCGGTCCAGCGCGGCGTCCACGCGCACCAGCAGGTCGTCCACCTCGTCCGGGCGCGTGTCGTCCACGAGCACCGAGCGGTAGGTCGCACCGGGGAACCGCGCGACCCGGGCCGCGCCCCACGGCGGCGTGCCGAGCGACCGCGGCCAGGGCAGCACGCCCAGGACGGCCCGCCGCGTGCTGCGCCGGTGCAGGGCCGCCTGGAGCAGGCCCCACCGCTGGGCGGACGCCTGCCCGGGCGTCGCCGCGCCGTGCACGACGGCCCCGCCCGGCGACCGGAACCAGTCCGGGGCGTCCGGGTCGTGCGGCGACGGGGGCGCGGGCAGGTCGAGGCCCGCGAGCTCGGGCGGGACGGGCGCGCACAGCTCGCCCGTCACCAGCCACGTCGCCAGGACGGGGTCGCCCGCGGCCGCCAGCATCCCGAGCACGGCGGCGCCGCACGTCGTGCCGTCCACCTGGCGCGCGGCCGCGGTGCCCCACCGCACGGTCCGGCCGGCCGGCACGTCCAGCGGGGCGAGCACCTGCCGGCGCGCACCCGCGTCGAGCGCCGCCAGGACGGGGCGCAGCGGGTCGGGCAGCGCCGGCCGGGGCACCGGCACGGGGTCCGACGCGGCGTCCGGCGCGGTCGCGGGCGGCGCGGGGACGACCCGGCCGCGGACGGCGCGCAGCAGCGTCGTGACCTGCATCCCGCTCACACCCTCACCTCCGCCTCGGCCCCAGCCCCCCGCAGCGCATCCGCGTCCGCGTGCACATCCGCGTCCGCGTCCGCGTCCGCGTCCGCGTCCGCAACGAACCGTACGCGCCCGCCCGTGCCCGTCCCGCCTGTGCCTGCGCCCGTCGAGATCGCCGTCGTTGCGGGGTTCCGCGGCCGGAAGCCCGCAACAACGGCGATCTCGTCGGCGGACGGCCCGCACGGGGGGCGGGTGCGCGCACGCGAGCCCGGCGCGCGCGGGCCCGGCGCGCGGGTGCGGCCCGGGTCCGGGAGCAGGCCCGCGGACCCGGGCCGGGGCGTCAGGACGCCGCGATGCGGTCCAGGACCAGCGGCGTCGGCGCGGTCGCCGCCTCCGACGCCACGTCGAACGCGCCCTCGAGCGCGCCGAGCGCCCGCGGGAACCGCTCCGGGGTGTCGGTGTGCAGGGTCAGCAGCGGCTGACCGGCCCGCACGGTGTCGCCGGGCTTCGCGTGCATCTCGACGCCCGCGCCGGCCTGCACCGGGTCCTCCCGGCGGGCGCGCCCGGCACCGAGCCGCCACGCCGCGATGCCGACCTGGTACGCGTCGAGCCGGGTCAGGACGCCGTCGGCGGGCGCGAGCACCTGCTCGGTGTGCCGGGCGACCGGCAGCGTCGCGTCCGCGTCGCCGCCCTGCGCCTCGATCATCCGGCGCCAGACGTCCATCGCCCGCCCGTCGGCGAGCGCGGCCCGCACGTCGACGTCCGGCTTCCCCGCGGCCGCGAGCATCTCCTGCGCCAGCGCGACCGTGAGCTCGACGACGTCGGACGGCCCGCCGCCGGCGAGCACCTCCACGGACTCCCGGACCTCGAGCGCGTTGCCCGCGGTGAGGCCGAGCGGCGTGGACATGTCGGTGAGCAACGCGACGGTCCGCACGCCCGCGTCGGTGCCGAGGTCGACCATGGTGCGGGCGAGCTCGCGCGCGCGGTCCAGGTCCTTCATGAACGCGCCGGACCCGACCTTGACGTCGAGCACGAGCGCGCCCGTGCCCTCGGCGATCTTCTTGCTCATGATCGACGACGCGATCAGCGGGATGGCCTCGACGGTGCCGGTGACGTCCCGCAGCGCGTAGAGCTTGCGGTCGGCGGGGGCGAGGCCGGAGCCGGCCTGGCAGATGACCGCGCCGACGTCGTCGAGCTGCGCCATCATCTCGTCGTTGCTCAGCGCCGCGCGCCAGCCGGGGATCGACTCGAGCTTGTCGAGCGTGCCGCCGGTGTGCCCGAGGCCGCGCCCGGACAGCTGCGGGACCGCCACGTCGAACACGGCCACGAGGGGCGCGAGCGGCAGCGTGATCTTGTCGCCGACGCCGCCGGTGGAGTGCTTGTCGGCCGTGGGGCGGCGCAGGCCGGAGAAGTCCATGCGCTCGCCGGACGCGATCATCGCCGCGGTCCAGCGCGCGATCTCCGCGCGGTCCATGCCGTTGAGCAGGATCGCCATGTTGAGGGCGGACATCTGCTCCTCGGCGACGACGCCGCGGGTGTACGCGTCGATCACCCAGTCGATCTGGGCGTCGGAGAGCCGGCCGCCGTCCCGCTTGGTGACGATGACGTCGACGGCGTCGAACTGCTCGGTGCTGGGGGTGCTCACGACGACTTCCTCTCGACCAGGTCCGACGGCCCGAACGCGTCGGGCAGGACCTCGGTCATCGGCTTGATCCCGCTCACCGTGTCGACGAGCAGGTCCGGGCCGCCGTGCTCCCACAGGAGCTGGCGGCAGCGGCCGCACGGCATCAGGGCGTTGCCGTGGGCGTCCACGCAGGCGAACGCCACGAGGCGCCCGCCGCCGGACACGTGTAGGCCGGACACGAGCGCGCACTCGGCGCACAGGGTCAGGCCGTAGGACGCGTTCTCGACGTTGCAGCCGGTGACGACCCGGCCGTCGTCGACGAGCGCGGCGACCCCGACGGGGAACTTCGAGTACGGCACGTACGCGCGGTGCATCACCTCGGTGGCGGCGGCCCGCAGCGCGTCCCAGTCGATCTCGGGGGTGGTCATGGTGCTCCTTCCGGGGGCGGGTGCCCCGCCCCGCGCAGACCGCCGCCGGCCGCGTCGGGGACGCGGCCGGCGGGGGTCACTTCACGTAGGCGATGCCCTCGGCGGCGGGGGCCCGCACGCGGCCGACGAGGCCGGCGACCGCGAAGATCGTCACCACGTACGGGGTCATCAGCATGATCTGGCTGGGGATGGGCGTGCCGATGATGCCGAGCACGACCTGGAGGTTGTCGGCGAACCCGAACAGCAGCGCGGCGGCCAGCGCGCCCTTGGGGCTCCACCGGCCGAGGATCATCGCCGCGAGGGCGATGAAGCCCTTGCCGCCGGTCATCTCCTTGCCGAACGCCAGGCCGTTCGCGACGGTGAAGAACGCGCCGCCGAGACCCGCGACCGCGCCGCCCAGCAGCGTGTTGCGCAGCCGCGTGCGGTTGACGTTGATGCCGACGGTGTCGGCCGCCTTCGGGTGCTCGCCGACGGCCCGCATGCGCAGGCCCCAGCGGCTGCGGAACACCAGCACCTGCAGCACGATCACGACGACGTACATGATGTACACCAGCGCGGTCTGCCGGAACAGCACCGGGCCGATCACCGGGATGTCGGACAGGCCGGGGATGGCCAGCGTCGGCAGGCGCGGCGGCGTGTTGAGCGTGCCCGCGTTCTCCTTGAGCACGGTGGAGAACAGGTAGCTCGTGATGCCGACGACCAGCACGTTCAGCACGACGCCGACGATGATCTGGTCCACGACGTACTTGATGGCGAACGCCACCAGCAGCGCCGAGACGAGCGCGCCGGCGACGGGTGCCGCGAGCAGACCCATGTACGCGCTCTGGGTGAGCGTCGCGACGACCGCGGCGAGGAACGCGCCCGCGAGCAGCTGGCCCTCGATCGCGATGTTGATGATGCCGGAGCGCTCGCACAGCAGGCCGGCGAGCGAGCCGAACACCAGCGGCACCGCGAGGAACAGCGAGCCCTGCAGCAGCGACGTCAGCGGCAGGGGCTGGGCCTTGTCCGCCACCGCCCAGGTGAGCAGCGCGAAGATCAGCGCGACCGCGTACACCGCGGGCAGCCAGATGCCGGTCTTCCGGCGGGTGCGGGCGGCCTGGAACGTCCACGCCGCCAGCGCGACCGCGACCAGGCACAGCAGGAGCGCGGTGAGCTTCGACGGCACCGTGAAGGCCAGGTTCTCCCCCGGCCAGAACACGGTGAACGTCGTCTCCCGGCCGGACGCCGGCAGGATGCCGAACAGCAGCAGGGCGAGCACGGCGACGGACGCGTAGCCGATCGGCGCCTTGTAGGAGATCGGCGGCAGCGGCTTGCCCGTGGCGGGCGCCGGCGCGGCCGGGGCGGGGGCGGTCACGGCGCTCACGCTGCGGCCTCCTTCACGACGGGGGCGGACAGCTCGGGGGCAGCCCCCGACGCGCCGCGCGGGGACGGGAGGCGGAAGACGGCTCGCACCAGCGGCGGCGCCGCGATGAACAGCACGACCAGCGACTGCACGACGAGCACGATGTCGATCGGCGTGCCGGTCCGGGACTGCATCGCGAAGCCGCCGGCGCGCAGCGCGCCGAACAGCAGACCGGCCAGGAACGTGCCGAGCGGCTTGGACCGGCCGAGCAGCGCCACGGTGATCGCGTCGAACCCGAAGGACGCCGCGACGCCGGCGGTGAGCACCTTCTCGGTGCCGAGCACCTGCGCCGTGCCGGCCAGGCCCGCCAGGGCGCCGGCGACGACCATGACCCACAGGTACATGCGGTTGACGTTGATGCCGGCCGTGCGGGCGGCGCTCGAGTTGGAGCCGACCGCCCGGAACGCGAAGCCGATCGTCGACCGGTTCATGAGCCACCACACGAACACCGCGGCGAGGATCGCCACGACGAACCCGAGGTGCAGCCGGAACTGCGAGCCGAGCAGCTGCGGGTACAGCGCGCTGTCCTTGATCGGCGGCGAGATCGGGTTGTTGCTGCCCCCGCGCTTGAACGCGCCGAGCGTCAGCAGGTAGCCCACCAGGTAGATCGCGATGTTGTTCAGCATGATCGTCACGATCACCTCGTTGGCGCCGGTGCGGGCCTTGAGGTAGCCGGCGATCCCGGCCCACAGGCCGCCGCCGATGGCGCCGCCGATGACGGCGAGCAGCAGGTGCAGCCCCGGGGGCAGCGAGAACGCGAAGCCGATGTACCCGGCGAACACCGCGCCGAGGATGATCTGGCCCTGCGCACCGATGTTGAACATCCCGGCGCGGAAGCCGATCCCGAGGCCGAGGCCCGCGAGGATCAGCGGGACCGACCAGGTCATGGTCTCGGTGATCGGCCGGATCGCCCGGACGAACGACGAGGCCGTCGGGTCGAGGACGGCGCCCTCGAACAGCGCGCGGTACGCGCCCCAGACGGCGGTCCACACGGCGGAGAAGAAGTCCGACGGGCGCGCGAACAGGTAGCCCGCCGCGTCCTGCACGGCGGAGTCGGCGGCCGCGATGAGCACGCCGGAGATGATCAGCGCGAGCACGACGGCGGCGACCGTCACCAGCCAGGAGCTGGAGAGCATCTCGCGCAGCGCGCCCTGGGCGCGGGCCTCCAGGCCGTCGTCGCGCCGGGGGGCCGGCGCCGTGGACCCGGCCGGCTTGTCGGGGGCGGGGGTCGCCTCGCTCACTTGCTCTCCTCCTCGGAGGCGTCGATGTCGGCCACGCCGAGCACGGTGTGGTGGGACGCGGCCTGCTGCTCGGCCTCGGCCTGCGGGACGCCGGCCATCATGAGGCCCAGGACGTCCCGGTCGGTGCCGCCGGGGACGATGCCGACGATGCGGCCGCGGTACATGACGACGATCCGGTCGGCCAGCGCGAGCACCTCGTCGAGCTCGGTGGACACGATGATCACCGGCGTGCCGTTGTCCCGCTCCTGCACGACGCGCTTGTGCACGAACTCGATGGACCCGACGTCGAGGCCGCGCGTCGGCTGCGACGCGATGAACAGGCGCAGCGGCCGGGACATCTCGCGGGCCAGGACGACCTTCTGCTGGTTGCCGCCGGACAGCGTGCCGGCGTGCGCGTCGACCGACGGCGTCCGGACGTCGAACTCGACGGTGCGCTGCTCGGCGTTCTCCCGGACGGCGCGGGGGTCGAGCGAGATCCCGCGGGCGAACGGCTCGCGGTCGTACAGGTCGAGGATGAGGTTCTCGGCCACCGAGAAGTCGGCGACCAGGCCGTCCTCGGTGCGGTCCTCGGGCACGAACCCGACGCCCGCCTGGAGCACGTCCTTGACCGAGCGGCCCACCAGCTCGGTGCCGTCCAGCACCACGGAGCCGGCGACGGGCTGCTGGAGGCCGAGGATGACCTCCGTCAGCTCGGTCTGGCCGTTGCCCTGCACGCCGGCCACCGCGACGATCTCGCCGCGCGCCACGTCGAACGACACGTCGTCGACCTGGCGCACGCCGGCCTCGTCCAGGACCGACAGGTTCCGGACCCGCAGCGCCACCTCGCCCGGCTGCGCGGGCGCGCGGTCCACGCCGAGCGACACCGACCGGCCGACCATGAGCGACGCGAGCTCGGTCTCCGCGGCGTCCGGCCACGCGCTGCCGACGACCTTGCCGCGGCGGATGACCGTGATGCGGTCCGCGACGGCGCGGACCTCACGGAGCTTGTGGGTGATGAAGACGATGGACGTGCCGGCCGCCTTGAGCTGCCGCATGATCGCGATGAGCTCGTCGGTCTCCTGGGGCGTGAGCACCGCGGTGGGCTCGTCCAGGATGAGGACCTTCGCGTCGCGCGACAGCGCCTTGATGATCTCCACCCGCTGCTGCGCGCCGACGGGGAGGTCCTCGACCAGGGCGTCGGGGTCCACGTCGAACCCGAAGCGGTCGGAGATCTCCTTGACGCGGCGCCGCGCCTCGGGCAGGTCGATGAGCCCGCCGCCCTTGACCGGCTCGTAGCCGAGGACGACGTTCTCCGCGACGGTGAACACGGGCACGAGCATGAAGTGCTGGTGCACCATGCCGATGCCGGCGGCCATCGCGTCGCCGGGTCCGGTGAACGTCACGGGCGCCCCGTCGACGAGGATCTGCCCGTCGTCCGGGTCGTAGAACCCGTAGAGCACGTTCATGAGCGTGCTCTTGCCCGCGCCGTTCTCGCCCAGCAGCGCGTGGATCTCGCCGGGCTCGACCACGAGGTCGATGTGGTCGTTCGCCACCAGGGCGCCGAAACGCTTGGTGATCCCCCGCAGCTCCAGCTTCACGTGGGCCTGCTCCTTCGGTCGTTCGTCGTGCGCACACTAGGGCAAATACGGCGCCTTGTGGGCATGCCCCGGCGTGCGTGTGGGGGTGAACGCAGGAGGTGGCCCGGGCAGACCTGCTGCCCGGGCCACCCCTGGGTGCTGCGTCAGTTCTGGCTCGGGGACTCCACGACCAGGTCACCGGAGATGATCTGGGCCTTGAGGTCCTCGACCGCGGTCTTGACGTCGTCCGGGACCACGGAGTCGAAGTCGTGGAACGGGGCGATGCCGATGCCGCCGTTCTCCAGCGTGCCGACGTACGGCTCGGCGGAGAAGTTGCCGTCGGCGGCCTCCGAGACCGTGTCGAACACGGCCTGGCCGATCTCCTTCATGACCGAGGTCAGGACGATCGCGGAGTAGTCCGGCGCCGTGAGGTACCAGTCGGCGTCGACGCCGACGATCGAGACGTCGCCGGCCTCCTGGGCCGCCGCCGCCGCGCCGAGGCCGACCGGGCCGGCGACGGGCATGATGACGTCCGCGCCCTGGTCGATGAAGCCCTTGGCGAGGTTCTGGCCGTTGGCCTGGTTCTCGAAGTCACCGGTGAAGGAGCCCGTCTGGGCCTCCTTGTCCCAGCCGAGGACCTTGACGTCAGCGCCGTTGTCCTCGTTGTACTTCGCGACGCCGTCGGCGAAGCCGTCCATGAAGATCGAGACCGACGGCAGCTGGATGCCGCCGAACGTCGCGACGGTGCCGGTGGCCGACGTGCCCGCGGCGGCGTAGCCGGCGAGGTAGGCGGCCTCCTGCGTGTTGAACAGCAGCGGCTTGGCGTTGTCCAGCGTGACCGGGTTGAAGTCGGCGTCGGAGAACGACGAGTCGATCAGCGCGAACTCGATGTCCGGGTTCGCCTCGGCGGCCGTCTGGATCGGGTCCTCGAGGAGGAAGCCGACGCCGATGATGAGGTCGCAGTCCTGCTGGACCAGCGAGTCGATGTTCGGCGTGAAGTCGGTCTCGGCCTGGGACTCGACCTTGACCTCCTGGACGCCCAGCTCGTCGACCGCGCGGTCGAGGCCCTCGGCACCGGACTGGTTGAAGGACTTGTCCTCGAAACCGCCCGAGTCGGAGACCATGCAGGCCTTGAAGTCCGACGCGCCGGTGTCGGAGCCGCCGGTCTCCTCGGAGTCCTCGGGCGCGCTGCCGCACGCGGCGAGGGCGAGCGCGACAGCCCCGCTCAGGGCGGCCACACGGATGATCTTCTTCACGCGACACTCCTGCTTCTCGTCGTCGACCGGTCCGGGGCCCGGCCCGTGCCGCACGCGCCGTTACGCGCGGCCCGGGAGCAGGGTCCGTCCGGTGTTCGGCACGACCCTAGCGAGGCGCAGGTGTCCGCTGTGTTACCGGGCGGTCACACCGCCCCTTCGTTACGGACTTGGAACAATCGGGACCTCTCGGGCGTCCCGCCGTCACCCGGCCGGGTGCACGGGGGCTCAGCCCGCCTGCCCGTCGGCGCCCGCCCGCAGCACGGCCCGCGCCAGCAGCGCCGCTCCCGCGGCGATCGCCTGCTCGTCGACCACGAGGTCGCCCTGGTGGATGTCGTAGGTCCGGCCGCCCGGCGTGCGGGTGCCGAGCCGCGCCATCGCCCCCGGCACCTTGGTCAGGTACCAGGCGAAGTCCTCGCCGCCGAGGGACTGCTCGGTGAGCTGCACGGAGTCCTCGCCGAGCACGTCGCGCGCGGCGCCCTCGAGCACCGCGACCGCGCGCTCGTCGTTCTCCACCGGCGGCACCCCCCGCTGGTGGCGCACCTCGACCTCGACCCCGTACGGCGCGACGACCTGCTCGACCGCGTCGTGCACCACCTGCGTCGCGCGCTCCCACGCCCGCACGTCCAGGCAGCGCAGCGTGCCGCGCACGGTCCCGGAGGCGGGGATGGCGTTGTGGGCGGCTCCGGCCTGCACGGCGCCCCAGGTCAGGTTCACGCCGGACCGGGGGTCCAGCCGGCGCCCGAGGACGGCGGGCACCTGCGTGATGACCTGGCCGAGCGCGTACACGACGTCGCCCGTCAGGTGCGGGCGCGACGTGTGCCCGCCGGGCCCGGTGACGACGACGGTGATCTCGTCGGAGGCGGACGTGATCGGCCCGATGCGGGTCCCGATGCGACCGACGTCGACCTTGGGGTCGCAGTGCACGGCGAAGATCCGGCCGATGCCGTCGAGCCCGCCGGCGGCGATGACGTCGAGCGCGCCGCCCGGCTGCACCTCCTCCGCCGGCTGCAGCACGAGCCGCACGCCGACCGGCAGGTCCCCGGTGGCGTGCAGCTCGGCGAGCACCAGGCCGGCGCCGAGCACCGCCGCGGTGTGGACGTCGTGGCCGCAGGCGTGCGCGACGCCGTGCACCGTCGAGGCGAAGGGCAGGCCGGTGGTCTCCTGCACCGGCAGCGCGTCGATGTCCGCGCGCAGGGCGATGCGGCGGCGGCCGGTCTCGAGCGGGCTCGGCCCGATGTCGCACGTCAGGCCGGTGCCCGGCAGCAGGCGCGGGCTCAGGCCCGCGAGGCGCAGGCGGTCGGCGACGAGCCGGGTGGTGCGCTGCTCCGTGCGGCCGAGCTCGGGGTGGGCGTGGATGTCCCGCCGGATCTCCACGAGCTCGGGGTGCAGCGTGGCGACCAGCTGGGTCACCCGGGAGGCGTCGACGATCACGCCTCCGACCCTAGTCGCCCGCGCCGCGACCGCCCGGGGACGGCCACGGGCCGGGACGCAGGTCAGAGCAGGTCGTCGCGCCCGCGCGCCCGCCAGCCGTCCACGGCCTGCTTCACGGCCTGGGCGTGCTCCCGCGTGGTGACGAGCAGCGCGTCCGGGGTGTCGACGACCACCGCGTCGGGGACCCCGAGGACGGTGACGGTGCGACCCGGGGCGGGGACGACGAGCGCGCCGGGTGCCGCGATCCGCTGCACGGCCGCGTCGTCGCCGAGCGTGCGGGCCGCCTCGGCGTCGACCGTCGGCAGCAGCGCGCCCAGTGACGCGAAGTCGCCGACGTCGTCCCACGTGAACGACCCCGGCACGACGGCCACGCCGCCCGCGGCCGCGACCGGCTCGGCGATGGCGTGGTCGATGGCGATCTTCGTCAGGCCCGGCCAGACCTCCGCCAGGACCTCGTCCCGGCGGTCCGGGTCGTCCCACGCCGCGGCGATCGTCCGCAGGCCCTCGGCCAGAGGCGGGAGCTGGGTCGCGAGGTGGTCCAGCAGGACGCCCGCCTGCACGAGGAACATGCCCGCGTTCCAGCGGTACTCCCCGGTGGCGAGGTACTCAGCGGCGGTCGCGGCGTCGGGCTTCTCGGTGAAGCCCGCGACGTGCCGGGCGCTCGGGGCGCCGGCCACGCCGAGCGGGGCGCCGGAGCGGACGTAGCCGAAGGCCGTCGACGGCCCGGTCGCGGTGATGCCGATCGTCACGACGTACCCGGCCCGCGCGGCCGCGACGCCCTCGGTGACCGCGCCCCAGAACGCCTCGAGGTCGGCGATGACGTGGTCCGCGGCGAACGATCCGAGCACCGTCTCCGGGCCGTGCCGTCGCGCGAGCACCGCCGCCGCGAGCCCGATCGCGGCCATCGAGTCGCGCGGCGAGGGCTCCGCGAGCACCTGGGACGCGTCCAGCTCGGGCAGCTGCTCCGCCACGGCGGCGGCGTGCCGGACGCCCGTCACCACGAGCACGCCGTCCTCGCCCGTCAGCGGGACCAGCCGGTCGACCGTGCCCTGCAGGAGGGTGCGGCCCGTCCCCGTCAGGTCGTGCAGGAACTTCGGCGAGCCCTGCCGGGACAGCGGCCAGAGCCGGGTGCCGGCCCCCCCGGCGGGCACCACGGCGTGGAAGCCGGGGACGGGGCGGGGGCGTGCGGGCGGGGCCGTCGGGCGCTCGGACATGGCGGCCAGCGTAGCGGCGCGGGGGTCCCCGGCCCCGGTTCCTCACGCACGGCCTCGCCACGACCCGGGCCCGGCCCGACCAGGGACTTCGGTCCCTCCGGGCGTGTGCGGTTCGTCACACTGGGCCCGATCGGTTCTCCCCCACGGGGCCGGACGGCGCACCATCACTACAGTGATCTGACCGGACACTGCAGTCCCGCCCGAACTCGCCAGGAGGCCTACCGTGCCCACGGTGCCTACGACGCCGACCGCGCCCGCCGCCGCACCCCCCCGGGCGGCCCGGAAGCGGACCCCCGGCGGCACCCTCTACCGCGGCCGCGAAGGCATGTGGTCCTGGGTCGCCCACCGCGTGACCGGCGTGCTGATCTTCTTCTTCCTGCTCGTGCACGTGCTGGACACGTCGCTCGTGCGGGTCTCGCCCGAGGCCTACAACGCCGTGATCGGGACCTACAAGAACCCGATCATGGGGCTCGGCGAGGCCGGTCTCGTGGCCGCCATCGTCTTCCACGCGTTCAACGGCATCCGGATCCTGCTCGTGGACTTCTGGTCCAAGGGCGCGCGGTACCAGCGCGTCATGCTCTGGGTCGTGCTCGGGCTGTTCGTCGTGACGATGGCGGGCTTCCTGCCGCGGCACCTGATGCACGTCTTCGGAGGCGAGTGATGACGACGATCGCCGCCCCGCGCACGCGGGGAGCAGGACCGGGCCGCCGGACGTCGCGCGGCAACTGGGAGCTCTACGGCTGGGTCTTCATGCGCGCGTCCGGCGTGGTGCTGCTCGTGCTGATCTTCGGGCACCTGTTCGTGAACCTGGTCGCCGGCGAGGGCATCTCGGCCATCGACTTCGGGTTCGTCGCCGGCAAGTGGGCGTCCCCGTTCTGGCAGATCTGGGACCTGCTCATGCTGTGGCTCGCGATGATCCACGGCACCAACGGGGTCCGGACGATCATCAACGACTACGCCGAGCGCAACGGCACCCGGCTGGTGCTCAAGCTCGCCCTGTACACGGCGTTCACCGTCGTGGTGGTGCTCGGCACGCTGGTGATCTTCACCTTCGACCCGTGCCCCGCGAACAGCCCGGCGGACCTGCTGCCGTCGTTCTGCACCGCCTGACGCCCCGCCCCTGCCACCCGCTCCCGCTTTGGAGGCATCGACCCCGATGCAGACCCACCAGTTCGACGTCGTGATCGTCGGCGCCGGCGGCGCCGGGATGCGCGCCGCCCTCGAGTCGTCCGCCCGCACGCGCACCGCCGTCATCTCGAAGCTCTACCCCACGCGCTCGCACACCGGGGCGGCGCAGGGCGGCATGTGCGCCGCGCTCGGCAACGTCGAGGACGACAACCCCGAGTGGCACACGTTCGACACCGTCAAGGGCGGTGACTACCTGGTCGACCAGGACGCCGCGACGATCATGGCCGACGAGGCGATCGACGCCGTGCTCGACCTGGAGCGCATGGGCCTGCCGTTCAACCGCACCCCCGAGGGCCGGATCGACCAGCGCCGGTTCGGCGGCCACACCCGCAACCACGGCGAGGCCGCCGTGCGCCGCGCCTGCTACGCCGCGGACCGCACCGGGCACATGATCCTGCAGACGCTCTACCAGCAGTGCGTGAAGAACGAGGTCGCGTTCTTCAACGAGTTCTACGTGCTCGACCTGCTGCTCACCCACGACCTCACGGGCCGCGAGGTGCCCGACGGCGAGGACGTCGCCGTCTCCGGCGTCGTGGCGTACGAGCTGGCGACCGGCGAGCTCCACGTCTTCCGCGCCAAGTCCGTGGTCCTGGCCACCGGCGGCGCAGGCAAGATCTACAAGACGACCTCCAACGCGCACACCCTCACCGGCGACGGCATGGCGCTGGCCTACCGCCGCGGGCTGCCGCTGGAGGACATGGAGTTCTTCCAGTTCCACCCGACCGGCCTCGCGGGCCTCGGCATCCTGCTGTCCGAGGCCGCGCGCGGCGAGGGCGGCATCCTGCGCAACGCCGACGGCGAGCGGTTCATGGAGCGGTACGCCCCCACCATCAAGGACCTCGCGCCGCGCGACATCGTCGCCCGGTCGATGGCCAACGAGGTGCGCGAGGGCCGCGGCGCCGGTCCGAACAAGGACTACGTCCTGCTCGACCTGACCCACCTCGACCCCGCGCACATCGACGCGAAGCTCCCCGACATCACGGAGTTCGCGCGGACCTACCTCGGCATCGAGCCGTACACCGAGCCCGTGCCCGTGTACCCGACGGCGCACTACGCCATGGGCGGCGTGCCGACGAACGTCGAGGGCGAGGTCCTGCGCGACACCACGCACGTCGTGAAGGGGCTCTACGCGGCCGGCGAGGTCGCCTGCGTCTCGGTGCACGGGTCGAACCGGCTCGGCACGAACTCCCTGCTCGACATCAACGTCTTCGGCAAGCGCGCCGGCATCTCCGCCGCCGAGTACGCGGCCACCGCGCCGTGGGTCGCGCTCCCCGAGGCGCCGGAGGCGGCCGTCGTCGAGCAGCTCGAGACGATGCGCAGCCGCCCGCAGGGCGAGCGGGTGTCCGACGTGCGCCGCGAGCTGCAGCAGACGATGGACACCAACGCGCAGGTGTTCCGCACCGCGGAGTCCCTGCGGCAGGCGTTCTCCGACATCCAGGCGCTGCAGGAGCGCTACACGCGTGTGTCCGTGCAGGACAAGGGGCGCGCGTTCAACACCGACCTCATCGAGGCGATCGAGCTCGGGTTCCTGCTCGACGTCGCCGAGACCGTCGTCGTCGGGGCGCTGAACCGGCGCGAGTCCCGCGGCGGGCACTTCCGCGAGGACTACCCGCAGCGCGACGACGCGAACTTCATGGAGCACACCATGGCGTACCGCCGGGAGCCGGGCGTTCCCGTCGACTCCCCCGCGGGTTCCGCGCCGAAGGGCGAGGAGGTGCCCGCACCGGGCCCCGGCCGCCCCGTCGTGCTCCTGGGCACCAAGCCCGTCGTGACCACCGTGTACCAGCCGATGGAGCGGAAGTACTGATGACTGCTGTCGCAGAGCGCTCGGCCGGGACCGAGCCGAAGGCCGGCGAGATCCCGACGTTCGACGTCACCCTGAGGATCCGCCGCTACACCCCGGAGACCCACGGCGACGAGCCGTACTGGCAGGAGTTCACGGTCACCGCCCACGGCACCGACCGCCTGCTCGACGCGCTGCACAAGATCAAGTGGGAGCACGACGGGTCGCTGACGTTCCGCCGCTCGTGCGCGCACGGCGTCTGCGGCTCCGACGCCATGCGGATCAACGGCCGCAACCGGCTCGCGTGCAAGGCCCTCCTCAAGGACCTCAACCCCGACAAGCCGATCCTCGTCGAGCCCATCAAGGGCCTGCCGGTGATCAAGGACCTCGTGGTCGACATGGAGCCGTTCTTCGCCTCCTACCGCGAGATCATGCCGTTCCTCATCACCACGGGGACCGAGCCGTCCCGCGAGCGGCTGCAGTCCCCCGAGCAGCGCGCCCGGTTCGACGACACCACCAAGTGCATCCTGTGCGCCGCGTGCACCTCGTCGTGCCCGGTGTTCTGGACGGACGGCCAGTACTTCGGCCCGGCCGCGATCGTCAACGCGCACCGGTTCATCTTCGACAGCCGCGACGAGGGCGGGGCGCAGCGCCTCGAGATCCTCAACGACAAGGAGGGTGTGTGGCGCTGCCGCACGACCTTCAACTGCACGGAGGCGTGCCCGCGCGGCATCGAGGTCACCAAGGCGATCCAGGAGGTCAAGCGCGCGATGATCACCCGCGCGTTCTGACCCCCCGGGGGCCCGGGCCCGCACCTGCGTGACCCCGCACCTGCTTGTGCGTTCGGATCCGAACGCACCAACACGCCGGGCGCGTCGGTGCCGAGGGATCCACACGTCCGGCCGGGCCGCGCGGTCTCCCATCCGAGAGCTGCTGTCAGGTGGTCGTTCGGATCCGAACAGGCAGACACGCCCGGCGCGTCCGTGCCGAGGGATCCCTCGGGGCGACCGCCCGGACGACAACCCGGAGCGCACGCCTCTGTGGGCGGGCCGTGCACCTCTCGCGCGGTGGGACCACCCGGTCCCGGGCCCCGAGCCGGGCCTCGACTCAGCGAGCGCTCCACGCACCGGCCGATGCGCGAGGCTCCGCCCGACGGTGGGCATCACGGAGCAGGCGGCACCACTCCGCACGGGCCGCGCGCGTCGCGAGGTCGGCCGCCGTCGCCCGCACGACGACGAGCCCGAGGCGCTCGAGCCGCTGCTGCCGGGCCGCGTCGGAACTCCGCTGCTGCGCCGAGGCGTGGACGGCCCCGTCGTACTCGCCCACGAGCCCGACGTCCGGGTCGAGGACGTCCACGCGCGCCACGAAGCCACCGCGCGCGTCGCGGATCACCGCGTTCGACGTCGGAGGCCGGAGACCGGCCTCGCACCAGAGCAGTCTCATCGCCGACTCCTGCCGCGACTCGACACCGTCCGTCGACAGGGCCACGGCCCGACGTCCGCGGGCGGCACCGGTGAGGTGACGCCTCTCCTCCAGGAGCTCCGCGAGCTGGTCCGGATCCACCAGGCGGAGCGCCCGGAGCCGGTCGATCGCAGCCACCGCCTGGGGCAGCGGGGACAGCCGGGCCAGGTCGAAGGCCGTGCGGAGCGGTGTCGTGACCTCGATGCCGTCGACCCGCTCCCGCTCGGCCGCTGCCACAGGCGTCCTCACGACGCGGTGGAACGGCCGTGCCACGAGTCGCGTCTCCGGCGGGACGAGCAGCAGGACGGGTTCCGGTGCGTCCGGGGAGCCCCACGCGCCGTCGAACTGGGGGACCTCGGATCGCCCCAGACGGCGCCGCTCGTGCACCCGGGCGGCGGCCCACCCGCCGACGACCGCGTCGTCGGGAGCGGCGGTGGTCGCGAGCAGCACACGGGTACCGGGATCCGCCGGGTCGGAACCGACGACCATCCACAGACCACGAGCCGCCCGGATGTAGCTCCCGTCGCGCAGCAGCCGTGCGACGCCGAACGCCCGCGCCTGAGCGGTGGTCATCACACTGGGGAGGGCCCTTGTCGCCGCCATGTGACCAGCGTCCACGAGCGTCTCCGTCGACGGACCTTCTGCCGCCGGCGCTCTGGGGACGATCACCGAGGCCACGTCCTGTGGAGGAGCGGGACCCCGGGCGTCGCCGCACGAGGCCAGGTCCGCGTCGCGTACGGGCCCGCGCCGCGACCCGGGCCCCGTGGTACGCCCCGGACCGTTCGGACCCTTCGGCACCCACACGCCCGGCGGGTCCGTCCCGACGGATCCGATCACCGACGCCGGGCGAGGGGACCCGCGCGCCACCGCCCAGCACTGCGGATCCGTCCACACGAACACGCCCGGTGAGCCCGTCCCGACGGATCCGAACGGCACCGGAGGGCGAGACCTGCCGCCCCGCGCGCACCGGGCCCGTCAGCCCGCGGGGGCGGCGGCGTCGTCCGGTGCGGCGTCCTGCGCGGCCGGCGGGTCGGCCGTCCACGCGGCGGCCAGCAGCACCACGCGGGCGATGAGGTTGACCCACACCAGCAGCGTCACGATCACCGCGAACGACGCGAGCACGGCGTTGGTGCGCGCCGAGCCGGCGACCACGGAGGTCCCGAGCACGCGCACGACGCCGAGGCCGACCGCCGCGACGAGCATGCCCTGACGCAGGTCCCGCCACGCGGGACGCTGCCCGCCGAGCAGCACCACGACCATCCAGAAGGTCCCTGCGTCGACGACGAACGCCACGAGGACCCCCACGGCGCGCAGCACCCACGACGCGGCCGTGGAGCCCTCGAGACCGAGGGCCCCGAGCGCCCAGTCCGCGGCCGTCGTGGTGGCGATCGACAGCACCGCGGACAGCAGGATGGCCAGCGCGATGCCGGCGAAGCCCCCGAGCTCGCGCAGCTTGCTCGCCACGACGTTGCCGCCGGGGCCGGTGTCGGCGAACATCGCGCGCACGGCCGTGCGGAGCGCCGCCATGGCCGAGATCGCGCTCACGACCAGCACGACGACGGCGACCACGCCGGCGATGCCGACCCCGGTGCTGAGGACCAGCGTGTCCGGGTCGACGATGCCGTCGTCGCGGCTGCTCGTCTTCACCAGCCCGGGCAGGTTCGCGTCGATGGTCGTCAGCACCGTGCTGCGCAGCTCCGCGTTGTTGCCGAGCACCGCCATGAACACCGTGTAGCCGATGGTCAGCCCCGCGAACAGCGAGAAGATCGTCGCGTACGCGATGCCGCCGGTGAGCACGCCGCCGCCCGCCGCGCCGAACCGGGCGTTCGCCCGGGCGGCCCGGGTCTGCTGCCACCACGCGAGCAGGGCCTTCGCGCGGGCGACCAGCCCCGCCGCACCGCCCGGGTACACGCGGGCGCCGATGTCCCGGCGGTTGCCGGCCGCGACGTCGGCGGCGCTGCTGACGGAGGCGTGCGCCTGCCCGGCGCCGCGTGGTTCGGCCGGCACTCCCATGGTCCGACCCTAGGAGCGGACCGTCCGCGCGGCATCCCGAGCGGGGGCGTCCCCGCCGGTCAGGACGCCGCGGGACCGGGCGCGTCCGCCCCGAGCCGGTACGCGCCGATGGTCCGCCACATGCCGTCGTCGCCGTGCTCGTAGACGTGGATCACCGGGACGTCGAACCGCGCCTCGAACCCCGCGAGGTCCTCGAACGCGCGGTCGAGCGCGGCGTCGTCCACGTCGTGCGCGATGGTCACGTGCGGGTGGTAGTGGAACCGCAGCTCCTGGGCGAGGACGCCGGACCGGACCGCGACCTCGAGCCCCTCGCACGCCGCGATGCCCTCGACGACCTGCACGAAGACGACGGGCGACACCGGCCGGAACGTGGCGGTGCCCCGCAGGTGCACGGTGAACGGCGCGTGCGCGGCCGCGACCGCCCGCAGGTGCCGGTCGACGTCGGGCAGCGCCGCGGCCGGCAGCACCGTCGGGCCGAGCAGCGTGATGTGCGGCCGGATCAGGTCGGCCGCCGGGTCCCCGACCCGCGCCCGGGCGGCCTGGAGCGCCCCGGCGTACGGCTCCGGGACGCTGACGGCCACGCCGATCCGGAGCTCCTCGCCGAACGGGCCGGTGGGGTTCATGCCGTCCCGCGGCGCGGCAGCAGGCCGAACCGCTCCGAGATCCGCCCGAGGGTCGCGCGGGCGATCACCCGGGCCCGCTCGGCGCCGTCCGCCAGCACGGCGTCGAGCGACGCCGGGTCCGACAGGTAGCCGTCCACCCGCTCCTGGAACGGGGTGAGGAAGCCCGTGACGACCTCCGCGAGGTCGACCTTCAGGTGGCCGTAGCCCTTGCCCTCGTAGTCGGCGACGATCGAGTCGACGTCACGCCCCGTGAGCGCGGAGAAGATCGTCAGCAGGTTGGCGACGCCCGGCTGCGCCTCCCGGTCGAACCGCACCTCGCCGATCGCGTCCGTCACCGCCGACCGGATGCGCTTCGCGACGGTCTTCGGCGGGTCGAGCAGGTCGACGATGCCGTTGGGGCTCGACGCCGACTTGCTCATCTTCGACGTCGGGTCCTGCAGGTCGTAGATCTTCGCGGTCGCCTTGACGATGTGGGCGTCCGGGACGACGGCGGTGCCCTCGCCGAACCGGGAGTTCAGGCGCTGCGCGAGGTCGCGGGTGAGCTCGAGGTGCTGACGCTGGTCCTCGCCGACCGGCACCAGCGCCGTGTCGTACAGCAGGATGTCGGCCGCCATGAGGATCGGGTACGTGAACAGCCCGACCGAGGTGCCCTCCGCCCCGTGCTTCGCGGACTTGTCCTTGAACTGCGTCATGCGCCCGGCCTCGCCGAAGCCCGTCTGGCAGGACAGCAGCCAGGCGAGCTCGGCGTGCTCGGCGACGTGCGACTGCACGAACAGGATCGAGCGCTCGGGGTCCACGCCGGCGGCCAGGTACTGCGCCGCGGTGCGCCGGGTGCGCTCGCGGAGCGCGGCCGGGTCCGGCGAGACCGTCAGCGCGTGCAGGTCGACGACGCAGTACAGCGCGTCGTAGGAGTCCTGCAGCGCGACCCACTGGGTCAGCGCGCCGAGGTAGTTGCCGAGGTGGAGGGAGTCGGAGGTGGGCTGCATCCCGGAGAAGATGCGAGGGGAGCCGGAGACCATGGGTCCATTCTGACGGTCGGGGGCCGGGGCCCGGTGGAGGGGTGCGGGCGCGTGCGGGGCGTCAGGTCGCCTCGTCGTCGAACGGGGCGGGCGGCGCGGGCGGCGGGGCGGTGCCGGGGAGGCGGGAGGCACCGGCGGCGGCGGACGCGGTCGTCGCGGCGGACGACGCCCGGGCGGTGGCCGCGCCCCGCGACGCGGCGCCGGGCTCCGGGTCGAGCAGCGCCTCGCGCACGATGCGGCGGGGGTCGTAGCGCCGCGGGTCGAGCGCCTCCCAGTCGATGTCCTTGACCTCGTCGCCGAGCTCGGAGTCCACGCGGCTGCGGGCGTCCTGCAGGAAGTGGCGGGCCTGCTTCGTGAGGCGGGCGAGCTGCTCGGCGTACCGCGGCAGCCGGGAGGGCCCGATGACGATCACGGCGACGAGCAGGATGACGAGGAGCTCGCCGCCGTTGATGTCGAACAACACCCGTCCAGGCTACCGCCCGCCGCGGGGGGCGGTCCCGGCGCCGCCGGCCCGTCCCGGCGTGGGCACGGGCGTGGGCCCGGGTGTGGGCGCGGGCGTGGGCACGCAGGCCCCGGCGGGTCAGCCCTGCGGGGACTCGTCCAGCACCACGCGCACGTCCCGCTCGGCGCCGTCCGTGCCGCGCACGCGCAGCAGCACCGCCTCCCCGGGGGTGCGCGCGCGGATGGCGACGATGAGCTCGTCGGGCTGCGTCACCGGACGCCCCTCGATGGCGAGGATGACGTCCCCGGGGCGGATGCCCGCCCGGTCGGCCGGCCCGTCCGGTGTCACCGGCGCCTGGCCCTGCTGCGACTCCTCCGCCACCCGCACGCCCTCGCCGGTGTAGCGCGTGTCGAGCATCGCGCCGATCACCGGGTACGTGGCGCGGCCGGTCTCGATGAGCTGCTCCGCGGTGCGACGCGCCTGGTTGGACGGGATCGCGAAGCCGAGGCCGATGCTGCCGCCGGCGGTCGGTGCGGCGCCCGGCGGCTGCGCGATCGCGGAGTTGATCCCGACGACCTCCCCGGCGGCGTTCACCAGGGGCCCCCCGGAGTTGCCCGGGTTGATGGCCGCGTCGGTCTGGATCGCGTTGATGAACGCGGTCGCCTCGCTGCCGTCCCCCGCCGCCACCGGTCGGTTGAGGGCGCTGACGATGCCGGACGTGACGGTGCCCGCGAGCCCGAGCGGCGCGCCGACCGCGACGACCGGGTCACCGACCTGGACGTCGTCGGAGTCGCCCAGCGCCAGCGGGGTGAGCCCCGTGACCTCGACCTTGAGCACCGCCAGGTCGTAGTCCGGGGTGCTCCCGACGACGGTGGCCGGCTCCTGCGACCCGTCCGCGAACAGCACGACCAGCGACGACCCGGCGTCCTCCGCGCCGGCCACCACGTGGTGGTTGGTGAGGATGTAGCCGTCCTGGCGCAGCACCATGCCGGAGCCCGTCGCCGAGCCGGCGGCGCTCGTGGCCTCGATCGAGACGACGGAGGGCAGCACGGTCGCCGCGATGCCGGCGACGCTGTCGGCCGCCCGGTCCGGCGAGCTGCCCCCGACGGCGGCCGGGAGGCCGGCGTCGACCAGCCGGTCGTCCCCGCCCGTCAGGCCGGCGCCGACCATGCCACCGAGCAGGCCGGCACCGAAGGCCGCGACGACCAGGCCGGCGACGACGCCCAGCGGCAGCCGGGCGCGGCGGCGGGGGGCGGCGGGCGGCTCGAACGACGGCCACGGCGGCGCGCCCTCGGGCACCACGGACGGGCGCGGGGCGGCCCCCGGGTCGGGCGGCAGCGGGGCCGGCGGGTACGCCGACGACGGGACGGGGCCCCGCGCCGCGGGCGGGCCGTACGGGTGGCCCGTCGGCCCGGCGGACGGGTGGCCCGTCGGCCCGGGGCCCGGGTACGCGGGCCCGCCGGGTGCGGCGCCGGCCGGGGCGTGGCCGGGGTGCGCGGCGCCGGACGGCGCGGCGAAGGGCGACGGCGACGGCGCGGCGGTGCGGGGGCGCGCCACGGGTCGGGCGCGGGCGCCGCGCCGCCCGGCGGACCCCACGGGCGGGGGCCTCCCACCCGGGCGGAGCGGCCGGCGGAGCCGCGAACGGGTCGGCGGGGCGCGACGCGGCGGCCGCGGGGGTCGCCGGCCGGCGACGTCCCCGGCGGGCCGGGCACCGGTCCCGGCTCGCTCCGCGGCGGCTCCGGCTGCTGCTCCCCCACCTGCGGGTCCTCTCCGTACGGCTCGGGCCGGTCGCGCGCGTCGCGGTGCTCGTCGTGCGCGGTCACGGCAGGTGCACGGCGGTCGTGAGCGTGTCCCAGCCGCGGGTCAGGCGGGCGGGCAGCCCGGTGTCGAACTCCCCGCCGGGGAACTGGGCGACGACCGCCGAGACGTCCGGGCCCGTGCCGGCGGCGGCGACGACCTCGACCACGGTGTCGCCGGACTGCCAGGCGGCGTGCCACGGGGCGGTGGACAGCACGTAGACCGTGCGGCCGGCGACGTCGAGCCGGTCCGCGGCGGTCAGGACGCCGGTGTCGAGCTGGCCGTGCTGCTCGGTGACGACCACGTCGCCGGCCGGCCCGGACAGCGCGACCTCGAGCGTGCTGCCGCCGTCACGCTCGCGCACCGAGGTCACCGCCCAGCCGTCCGGGACCTCGGTCGGGCAGGTCCAGCCCTGCGCCCGCATCCAGTCGAGGTACTCCTGCGTGGTGGCGCCCGCGACCGGCTCGCGCGGCGCGGCCACCGTGACCGCGGCGGGCGCTCCCGCGTCCCCGAGCATCGCCATGGCGTCGCGGGAGGCGGTCACGGGGGCGACATCGGGGCGGTCGCCGAGCAGGAACAGGCCGACGGCCACCATGCCCAGCCCCGTGAGGGACCCGACGGCGGCGCGGAACCGCCGGCGACCCTGCCCGGTGCCGGCGCCGAGGACGCCGCGCCCGCCGAGCACACCGCCGGCGCCGAGCACCTCGCCGCCGAGCACCCGGCCCGCGGCGGCGCGCTGACCGACCACGGCGCGGGAGCCGAGGACCTCGCCACCGAGCACGCCGCGGCCCGCGCCGAGCAGCCCCGCGAGCCCGGTCACCGCCGGGGACGGGCGGGAGGCGCCGGCGGGCGGGACGAACGGGTCCATCCGTCGCGGGCCGGCGGGGGCGGCGTCGCGGCGCGGGTCCGCGGTCCCCGGGCAGCCGAGCGCGAGCAGCCGGGCGGTCAGGTCCCCTGCCGGGCGGACGTCGTCGGCGTCGGAGAGCACGCGGCGGGCGGCCCGGGCGGCGGCGAGGTCGGCCGCGCAGCGCGGGCAGCCGGCGACGTGCGCCAGCGCGCGCTCGGTGGCCGCCGGGCCGAGCTGCCCGTCGACCAGGGCGCTGACCCGGTCCCCGAGGTGGCCGCTCATCGCGCCCCCGCGGGTGCGGTCACGGACTCCCCGGCGGCCTGGCGCCCGGGCAGGTCACGCCCGTCCCGGGCCGCGCCCTCGGGCGTCCGCTGCTCGCGGGGCGCGCGGTGCTCCAGGGACACCCGGAGCCGGGCGCGCGCCCGGTGGATCCGCGAGCGCACCGTGCCGAGCTTGATGCCCAGGGTCACCGCGATCTCCTCGTACGACAGCCCCTCGATGTCGCACAGCACCACCGCCGCCCGGTACTCCGGGGGCAGCTCGTCGAGCGCGCGCTGGACGTCGACGTCGAGGTTGTCGTGCTCGAACGCCCGCTCGGGGCCCCGTCGGTGGTCGGGTACCGGTCGCTGTCCTCGCCCATCGCGTCCATGCGGATGCGCTGCCGGCGGCGCGCCTGGTCGAGGAACAGGTTGGTGGTGATGCGGTGCAGCCAGCCCTCGAACGTGCCGGGGGTGTAGGTCGACAGCGACCGGAACACCCGCACGAACACCTCCTGCGTGAGGTCCTCGGCGTCGTGCCGGTTGCCGGTCAGCCGGTAGGCGAGGCGGTACACGCGCGCGGAGTGCTCGCGGACGATCGCCTCCCAGGTCGGGGGCTGCCAGTCCGTCTCGGGCACCGAGGTCGCCATCCAGGTCCTTCGTCTCAGGAGCCGCGGGCGCGGCGCGTGCCCAGTGTCCCAGGGCGCGGGTCCCCGTGCGAACCGGTTCCCCTCCTGCTCACGCACAACGCGCACACACCCTGCACCGTTCCCGCGGTTCCCCGGCGGACGGACGGCGTCCCGGGCCCCGCCGCCCCCGCGCGTCGCCGACGGGCGCCCCGTCCGGGCGACGGTCGCCCACTAGGCTGGCCTGCGTCGACACCCGCCGCTCTCGAACCGTCCGCAGGAGGACACCATCGCCACCGACAAGGCTGCCAGCTGGGTCTACGCGGAGGGCTTCGTGCCCGAGGACGACACCCTGCTGCGCGCCCGGGACCGCGCGGGTCAGCTCGGCTGCACGCCGGTGGCCCCCGGCACGGGTGCCGCGCTGACGGTCCTCGCCGCCGCGGCGCGCCCGCGCGGTCGTCGAGGTCGGGACCGGGGCGGGCGTGAGCGGCCTGCACCTGCTGCGCGGCATGCCCGGCGACGGCGTGCTGACCACCATCGACGTCGAGGTGGAGCACCAGCGCGCCGCCAAGACGGCGTTCGCGGAGGAGGGCGTGCGCCCGGCGCGCACCCGCACCATCTCGGGCCGGGCGCTCGACGTCCTGCCCCGCCTGACCGACGGCGCCTACGACCTCGTGCTCGTCGACGCGGACATCGAGAACTACCCCGCCTACGTGGAGCAGGCGGTGCGGCTGCTGCGCCCGGGCGGCGTGCTCGCCGTCGACGACGCGCTCTGGCACGACCGGGTCGCCGACCCGGCGCGGCGTGACGAGGCCACGACGATCGTCCGGGAGACCGGCCGGCGCGTGCGCGAGGACGAGCGGCTGCTCCCCGCGCTGCTGCCGGTCGGCGACGGGCTGCTGGTCGCCGTCCGCCGCTGACCGTCCCGGCCCGGACCCCGCACGGCGCCCGGGCCGACCGGTCACCCGGGCCGGCCCGGGTACCGGGTCAGCGCAGCGCGGCGAGGTACCGCAGCAGCAGCCGGGCGCCGAAGCCCGTCGCCCCCTCGGTCACCTCGTGCTTGTCCGCCGTCGACCGCGCCGGGCCGGCGATGTCGAGGTGGGCCCAGGTGCGGGCGCCGACGAACTCGCGCAGGAACAGCGCGGCGGTGATGGAGCCGCCGCCCTGCTTCGGGTCGATCGGCACGTGCCGCAGGTCGGCCACCGTCGATCGCACCGCGTCGGCGTAGTCCTCGACGAGCGGCATGGACCACACGGGCTCGCCCGACTCGGCGGCGGCGGTCTCGATCGCCCCGGCGAGGCGCGGGTCGGTGGCGTAGAGCGCGGCGTGCTGCTTGCCGAGCCCCAGGCTGGCCGCCCCCGTCAGCGTCGCGACGTCGAGCAGCACGTCCGGGTCGAGCGTCGCGTCCGCCCACGCGAGCGCGTCGCCGAGCACCAGGCGGCCCTCGGCGTCGGTGTTCGCGATCTCGACGGTGCGTCCGCCCCACAGGGTGAGGACGTCCCCGGTCGGTACGACGCGGCGCCGACGTGGTTCTCCGCGAGCGGCAGGACGGCGGTGACGCGGTGCGGGACGCCCGCGGCAGCCGCGCCGAGCACGGTGGCGAGCGCGACCGCGGCGCCGGCCATGTCCGTCTTCATCGGGACCATCGACTCGCGCGGCTTGATCGAGAGCCCGCCGGTGTCGTACGTGATGCCCTTGCCGACCACCACGACGTGCCGGGTGCGCCGGGAGCCGCCCCCGGCGGGCGGCTCGTACGCGACGGTCACGAGCCGCGGGGTCGACGCCGAGCCGGACCCGACGGCGAGGATGCCGCCGAACCCCTGCGCGGCCAGCTCCCGGGGGCCGAGGACGTCGACGCGCAGGCCGGCCGCGCGGGCCAGCGCGGAGGCGCGGTCCGCCATCCAGGCCGGGTCCTTGATGCTGGACGGGGTGTTCGCGAGGTCGCGCACGAGCCAGGTCGCGGTCGCGCCGCGCACCGCCTCGTCCAGTGCGGCCTGGGCGCGGACGCCGTCGCGGCCGACCACCACCAGCTCGGAGGCGGGCGCCTCGCTCGCCGAGGCGGGCGCGCCGATGCGCTGCACCCGGTAGGCGGCCAGCAGGTAGCCCTCCGCGAACGCCCGCACGGCCCGCGGGCCGTCGACCCCGGGCTCGGTCGCCACGGTCGTCAGCACGCGCCGCAGCCCGCGCGTCGCACGCGCCAGCGCGGCACCGGCGCGCCGCAGCTCGTCGGGGGTGCCGCCGCCGACGCCCACGAGGACGAGGCGGCGCGGCAGACCGTCCCAGGGCAGGGCCGCGCCGGCCCGGCCGACCGGGCGCGGGAGGAGCAGGGTCCACGCCTCGCCGGGCGCGCCGGTCAGCCCGGCCCGCTCGGCGACCTCGGCGAGGTCGATGCCGTAGCGGGCGGCGGCGTCGGCGGTGCCGCGGCCCGGCTGGAGGTCGGTGTCGTCCGGCGCGGGCGGGGCGACCGGGACGGCCACCGCGTCGACGTCCGCCTCCAGCAGGAGCGCGGAGGACGCGAGCGAACCGCCCACCAGGCCGACCGCCGGCACCGGGCGGCCGATGCGCACCTCGGGGTGCGTCACGGAACGTGCCACGACGGAGCGAGCCCCCGGGCCGTCAGGAGACGACGGAGGTGAGGGCCTCGCCCAGCTCCTGCGCCTCGGTCGCGTTGAGCTCGACGACGAGCCGACCACCGCCCTCGAGCGGGACCCGCATCACGATGCCGCGGCCCTCCTTGGTCACCTCGAGCGGACCGTCACCAGTCCTCGGCTTCATCGCGGCCATGCGGGGCTCTCCTTCGCGTCGTGCGTCCCGGGACCCGAACGCGCTGGTCCCGCCGCGGGCGGGGCCGGTGCGGACAGGGCGCGGATCAGCGGATGTCCGTCGGCCAGTCTAGTTCACCGGGGCGACACGCGAGGCAGGGAGCGCCTGCGCACGCGCACTCCCGCGGTCACGGCGGCCACCCGGAGGGCGGGACGAGTCGCCAGATCCGCCACACCCACACCACCTGGAGGACGAGCATCAGGAGGGTCACCGCGCCCGTCCACGCCCACCGTGCGGCACGCGGTCGGGTCACCACCCCGGCGGTCGCGGCGCCGAGGGGGAACGCCAGCAGCAGGAACCGCGCGAGGCTGCTCCCGGGCTCCACGGCCGCGGCGAGGTACAGCAGGTACGCCCCGGACCACGCGTGCAGCTCCCGCCCCAGCCGCCAGGTGGGCGGGGCGGCCAGGCTGCCCACGACGACCGCGGCGGCCGCGAGCACGACCCACGGCGCGGCGTCGCCGAACCAGAACTGCGGCACGTAGGCCCACCCGGCGAACGGTGCCGTCGTCGGCGACCCGCGCCACGCCTCCTGCGTGCGCAGGTACGCGTCCGGGACCCCCGTCACCCAGCCGCAGACCACCAGCCACGCGAAGCCCGAGACCACCGAGGTCAGCGCGAGGGCCCCGAGGCCGAGGACGTCGCGCCCCGGCGGACGCCGGCCGGTCGCGCGCCACTCCCGCCACCGGACCAGCGCGTGCACCGCGACGACGACCGCCATCGGCAGGGCGACCGCGCGGGTGAACCCGAGCGCGAGCACCGCGAGGCACGCCCAGCCGTAGCGGCGCGTCACGACGGCCAGCAGCGAGGCCGCGACGAGCAGCAGCGCCAGCGCCTCCGTGTAGCCGACCTGGAGCACGACCGAGGTCGGGAACACGCTGACCAGCAGCACCGTCGCCAGCGGCAGCCCGGGCCGTGCCGCGACCGCCCGCGGTGCGCCGCGCACCACCGTGCGGTGCACCAGCAGGACCGCGCCCGCACCGAGCAGCAGCGACACCGTCGGCGCGACGACCGCCCACGACCCGCCGGTGACCGCCATCACGCCGCGCACCAGCAGGGGGTACAGAAGAACGCCCACTCGTTCTGCTGCACCAGCCCGTCGGCGCCCACCGGCAGCGTCGCGGGGTAGCCGCCCTCGGCGATCCGGCGGTACCACGTGGCGTCCCACATCAGGCCCGCGTAGTCCGCGTAGCCCGGCGAGGCGGCGGTCCAGCCGGTGGCGGCCTGGTGCCGGGCGACCACGAGCAGCACCACCGCGGAGAAGGCGCGTGCCGCGGCGTACACCCCGAGCACCTGCGCCCACCACGGCCAGGTGCGCGGGTCGAGGACCCGCGCGCGGGGACGCGGCGCCGCGGGCAGGTCGGGGCCACCACCCGTGCCCGTCGCACCCGTGCCCGTCACGCCCGACCCCGCCACCCCCGGCCCGGTCGCACCCGGCCCCGTCACGCGAGCCCCCGGACCGCCCGCGCCGGCGGCGCGTCACCGCGCAGCGCGGCCACCATGTCCACCACGCGCCGCGTCGCGCGCACGTCGTGGGCGCGGAACACGCGCGCCCCGAGCCACGCCGCGCCACCGACGTCGCGGCGAGCGTGCCCTCGAGGCGCTCCTCCGGCGGCAGCCCGAGCGTCTCGCCCACCAGGTCCTTGCGCGACAGCGCGACCAGCAGCGGGTGCCCGAGCGTCGTCAGCGCGGCGGTCCGGCGGACCAGGTGCAGCGAGTGCCAGGTGTTCTTGCCGAAGTCGTGGGTGGGGTCCACCAGCACGCTCGCCGGGTGCACGCCGAGCCCGACCGCGCGGGCCGCGGACGCCCGCAGCGTGGCGAGGACGTCCAGGAGGACGCCGTCCCGGGGGTCGGTGCCCGCGGGGCGCCGTCCGGCAGCGGGTAGGAGACCCGCAGCGGGTCGGTCCGGGGCGGGAGGCCGCCGGTGTGCGAGCAGACCACGCCCAGCCCCGCTCGGCTGCGACCTCCACCAGGGCCGGGTCGTGGCCGGCCCACGTGTCGTTCAGCAGGTCGGCGCCGGCGTCCGCCGCGGCGCGCGCCACCTCCGACCGCCACGTGTCGACGCTCACCAGCAGGTCCGGGTGCCGGCGGCGGACGCGATCGACCAGCGGCACCACCCGCGCGATCTCCTCGGCGGCGTCCACCCCGGGCCCGCGGCCGGCGCGGACGCCGCCGAGGTCGACCAGGTCCGCGCCCTCCTCCTCGGCGCGCGCGACCGCGGCGTCCGCCCCCGCGTCGTCGTACCGGGCGGCGGCGTAGAACGAGTCCGGCGTCCGGTTCACGACCGCCATCACGACGGGGCGCTCCGGGCCGTACCAGCGGCCACGCAGCAGCAGGGGCGCGCCGGCGGCCGGGACGGCCCCGCGGCGGGCGGGGTCGCGGCGTCGTCAGCGGCCACCCGGCTCCGCCTCCGCCTCCCCCCTCGGCGACGACCCGGGACTCCGCCACCGACTGCGCCCGGGCCGCGTCGCGCGCCGCCTCGCGCTCGGCCTCGCGGAGCTCGGCCCCGCGGTCGCGGACGATGCGCACCGCCTCCTCCGGGTCGTCCACCAGGCGCAGCAGCTCGAGGTCGGCCTCGCGGACCATCCCCCGCCGCAGCACCGGCCCGCGCAGCCACTCGAGCAGCCCGGTCCAGTAGTCGGTGCCGACCAGCACGATCGGGAACTCGGTCACCTTGTGCGTCTGCACGAGCGTGAGCGCCTCGAACAGCTCGTCGAACGTCCCGAAGCCGCCGGGCAGCACGATGAACCCCTCGGCGTACTTCACGAACATCGTCTTGCGGGCGAAGAAGTAGCGGAAGTTGACGCCCAGGTCGACCCACGGGTTCATGCCCTGCTCGAACGGCAGCTCGATGCCGAGGCCGACGGACAGCCCGCCCGCCTCGGACGCGCCCTTGTTCGCCGCGGACATGATGCCGGGACCGCCGCCGGTGATCACCGCGTAGCCGGCCTCCGCCAGCAGCCGCCCGACGGACTCGCCGAGCACGAAGTCGGGGTGCTCCGGCAGCGTGCGCGCCGAGCCGAACACGCTGACCGCCGGGCCGAGCTCGGCGAGCGCGCCGAACCCCTCGACGAACTCGCTCTGGATCCGCATCACGCGCCACGGGTCGCCGTGCAGCCAGTCGGCGCCGTCGCCGCCGGACAGCAGCCGCTGGTCGGAGGTCGTCGCGGGGATCTGCCCGCGACGGAGCAGCACCGGCCCCTTGCGGTAGCCGGAGCCGGGTGCCGGGAGGCCGTCGTCGCTCATGGGAGCCGACTCTACGGTCCGCGGCGGGGCGTGGCGGCGGGACGTGCGGCGACGGCGGGCGACGACCGGGTGAACGGTGCGTGACCCCGTGTCAGGCCGTCAGCCAGGCCCGCAGGGCGTCGTGGCAGAGCGCGAGCTGGGCCACCGGGAGCCGCTCGTCGTCCTTGTGCGCGAGCAGCGGGTCGCCGGGCCCGAAGTTGACGGCGGGGATGCCGAGCTCGGCGAACCGCGCGACGTCGGTCCAGCCGTACTTCGGCGCGGGGGCTCCCCGGTCACGCCGAGCACGGCCGCGGCGAACTCGGCGGCCGCGGGGTCGTCGAGCCCCGGCCGGGCGCCGCCGGCCGCGTCGGTGACCACGACCTCGAACCCGGCGAACAGGTCCTCGACGTGCGCGGTCGCCTCCGCCACGGTGCGCGACGGGGCGAACCGGTAGTTCACCGTGACGACGCAGCGGTCCGGCACGACGTTGGTCGCGACGCCGCCGCCGATCAGCACCGCGTTGAGCCCCTCGCGGTACACGAGCCCGTCGACCTCGACCGAGGCGGGCTCGTACGCCGCCAGCCGGGCGAGCACCGGCGCAGCGGCGTGGATCGCGTTGACCCCGGTCCACGCGCGGGCCGAGTGGGCGGCGACGCCCGTCACCCGCACCTCGGCGCGCAGCGTGCCGTTGCAGCCGCCCTCCAGGCCGGCGTCCGTCGGCTCCCCGAGCACCGCGAAGTCGGCCGCGAGCCACTCGGGGTGCCGCCGGGCGACCCTGCCGAGGCCGCTCAGGGAGGCGTCGACCTCCTCGTGGTCGTAGAACACCCACGTGACGTCACGGGTCGGCTCGGTCAGCGAGGCGGCCAGCGCGAGCTGCACGGCGACGCCGCCCTTCATGTCGACGGTGCCGCGCCCCCACAGCACGGCGTCCCCGCCCTCGCCCTCCAGCCGGGTGGGGAGGTTGTCCGCGACCGGCACCGTGTCGAGGTGCCCGGCCACGACGACCCGCGACGCGCGACCGAGGTGGGTGCGCGCGACGACCGTGTCCCCGTCGCGCAGCACCTCCAGGTGCGGGTAGGCAGCGAGGGCCGCCTCCACCGCGTCCGCGAGCGCCGCCTCGTCCCCGCTGACCGAGGCGATGTCGCACACGCGCGCGGTGAGCGTCGTGAGGTCGGCGGTCAGGTCCAGCGGGGTGGTCGTCGTCACGCCGCGACCCTACCGCCGGGCGCCGGGCGGCCCCGGACGGCCCCTAGGCTGGTGGCATGACCGACCGCACCGCCTGGGGCTGGGGCCTGGCCACCGTCGCCGACTCCGGGACCGTCCTCGACACCTGGTACCCGCAGCCCGCGCTCGGCGCCGCACCGGACGACGTCCCGTGCCCGCCGGAGCTGGCCGACCTGGCCGGCACCGACCCGGCGCGCGGGGTGCGCACCGAGACGGTGCTGACGGTCGTCGACCTGGACGCCGCGCCCGCCGGCACGCCCGACGCCTACCTGCGGCTGCACCTGCTGTCGCACCGCCTGGCGCGCCCGAACACGATCAACCTCGACGGCCTGTTCGGCGCGCTGCCGAACGTCGTGTGGACGGACCGCGGCCCGTGCGCGGTCGAGGGCTTCGAGTCGACCCGCGCCCGGCTGCGGGCGGCGACCGGGCGGCCGGTGACCGTCTACGGCGTCGACAAGTTCCCGCGCATGGTCGACTACGTGCTCCCGTCGGGCGTGCGCGTCGCGGACGCCGACCGCGTGCGCCTCGGGGCGCACCTCGCCCCCGGGACGACGGTCATGCACGAGGGCTTCGTGAACTTCAACGCGGGCACCCTCGGCACGTCGATGGTCGAGGGGCGCATCTCGCAGGGCGTGGTCGTCGGCGGCGGGGCAGCGACATCGGCGGCGGCGCGTCGATCATGGGCACGCTGTCCGGCGGCGGGCGCGAGCGGGTCTCGATCGGCGAGCGGTCCCTGCTCGGCGCGAACGCCGGGCTCGGCATCCGGCTCGGCGACGACTGCGTGGTCGAGGCGGGCCTGTACGTGACCGCCGGCACCAAGGTGACGCTGGTCGGCGAGGCCGGCCCCGACGGCGCCCCGCGGGTCGTCAAGGCGCGCGAGCTGTCCGGCGCCGACGGGATCCTGCTGCGGCGCAACTCCCTGACCGGCGGGGTGGAGGCCGTGGCCCGGACCGGGACCGGCATCGCGCTCAACGCCGCGCTGCACGCGAACTGAGCACCGTGGCGCGACGGCGGTCCCGGCTCGGCTGCGCGGCGGTGACCGCACTGGCCGTGCTCGCGGGCGCCGTCGGCGCGGTCGTCTGGACGCTCGACGCCACGCACGACGACACGGCGTCCCGGCAGTGCACGGCCACCGTCGACGGCGCCACGTGGGACCTGTCGGCCGACCAGGCGGACAACGCCGCGCTGATCGCCGCCACCGCCCAGCACCGCGGTCTGCCCGCGCGCGCCGTCACGATCGGGCTGGCCACGGCGCTGCAGGAGTCGCGGCTCATCAACATCGACTACGGCGACCGCGACTCGGTGGGGCTGTTCCAGCAGCGGCCGTCCCAGGGCTGGGGCACCGTCGAGCAGATCATGGACCCCGTCTACTCCACCGGCCGGTTCTACGACGGCCTGGTGAAGGTGGCGGGCTACACGGAGCTGCCGGTCACCGAGGCCGCGCAGGCCGTGCAGCGGTCGGGGTTCCCGGACGCCTACGCGCAGCACGAGGCACGCTCCCGGGCGTGGGCGTCGGCCCTCACCGGCTGGAGCACGGCCGCCCTGCACTGCGACCTGGGCGCCCCCGCCCGGCCGGGCGACGTCGACGCGGTCGCCGCGCGCGTGCAGCGGGACTTCGCCGGCAGCGTGACGGCCGTCGCCGACGGTCCGCCGACGGCGAGGACGGACCCGTGGTGCTGCTGGAGACCGGGGGCCTGACGGCGCGGTCCGGCGGCGACGCGGCGCGCTCCGGCTGGGCGGTCGCGCAGTGGGCGGTGGCGGCGGCGGAGGCCCTCGACGTCGCGACCGTCGAGGTCGGCGACGCCCGGTGGTCGCGCGGGGGCGACGGCTGGCAGGCGGGCGCGCGCCCGGACGCCCTCGCCCCGGGGACCGTGGCGCTGACGCTGCCCTCCGCGCCCTGACGCCGGGCACGGGTCTCCGCGCGGCGTCAGGGCGGCGGCGGGTCCGCCCCGGCGCGGCGCCGACCCCGGCGCGGCGTCAGCCCCGGCGCGGCGTCAGCTCAGCTGGGCGAAGCTCGTGATCTCCGCCCGCAGCTGCTCCGCGAGCTCGGCGAGCCCCGCCCCGTCGCCGCCGTCGGCCGCGGCGGCGACCGCCGCGACCTGCGTCGACATGCCCGCGATGATCTCGTCGATGCGCCCGATCGCCCGGCCGGCCTCCTCGGCGGCGGCCTGCGCGGCGACGACCTGGCGCGCGATGTCGTCGGAGCGCCCCGCGGAGTCGTCGGCGAGCGTGCGGACCTCGTCGGCCACCACGGCGAACCCGCGCCCCGCGTCGCCGGCCCGGGCCGCCTCGATCGCGGCGTTGAGAGCGAGCAGGCGCGTCCGGCTGGCGATCGTCTTGACGAGCCCGGCCGCCTCCTCGATCTGCGCGGAGGTGTCGGTGAGCTCCCGCACCGTCTCCCGGGAGTCGTGGGCCGCGCCGGTCGCGGAGCGGGCCGCGGCGGCGAGCGACGCTGCCGACGAGGCGAGCCCGTGGGCGGAGTCGGCGACGCGGGCCGCGACCTCGACCATGCGCTCCGCGAGGTCGGCGCGCTCCGCCTGGTCGCGGGCGGTGCGCTGCGCGGCCGCCTCGAGCCCCGCGCGGGCGGCGTCGATCCGCACGGCCCCGTCGCGGAACGCCCCGGGCATCCCCGCCGGAGGAACCGGCGGTGGAACCGGCCCTCGCCCGCCGCGGTGAGCGACGCCTGCGACTCGCGCACGTACGCGTCGACGACGTCGGCCACCCGGTTCAGCGCGGCGCGGGCCCGCTGCACCGCCGGGTCGCCCTCGAGCACCGGGAGCCGGCCCTCCAGGTCGCCGTCGGCCACCCGGTCGCAGAACGCGGCGATCAGCTCGAGCGACCGCCGCGTCTCCTCGTCCAGCCCCGGCTCGACGTGGCCCCCGGCGTCGCGCCCGGCACGCCCGCCCCGCCTCACCGGACCCCCGCGACGGCCGAGCCCGGTGCGTCCGAGGCGTCGTCGGCCGCGGCCAGCGACCACACGAACTCGTCGTACGTCGCGCCGGCGTCGGCCAGCGCGGCGTCGAGGGCGGCACGACCCGCCGCGATCCGGTCCGGCGTGCGGGACTGCGCGTCCTCGACGGCGCGGATCCGGGCGTAGAGGTCGCCCACGGTGCGACGGGTCGCCGGCGGCACCCACCGGCGGTTGGAGTGGTAGCCGACCACCGAGCCGTCCGGGGCGAACGACGGCGTGACGTGGGCGAGCACCCAGTAGTGCCCGCCGTCGGCGGCGAGGTTCACCACGTACGCGAAGATCTCCCGCCCCGCCGGGATGACCTCCCACATGAGCTGGAAGACCGCCCGCGGCATCGCCGGGTGGCGGATCAGGTTGTGCGGGCTCCCGAGGATCTCGCGCTCGGCGTAGCCGCTGACGCGGACGAAGACGTCGTTCGCGTAGGTGATGACCCCTTGGGGTCGGTCTTGGAGACGATGATCTCCTCGGGACCGAAGGTCCGCTCGACACCGGTCGGCCCCGTTGCGCGCCGCCCTCGCGCAACGTCGGTGGGCCGCCGGGTCCCGCGCTCGGGCGCGGTCGACGTGGGCGACATGCCCCCTGGATCGACCCGCTCCCCGGCGTTCTGACCGATTCGTCCTGCGGAAACGCAGGGAAGCGGTTGCCGGTCGTCAGCGCTCCGTGACGGTGCGGTAGTCGCGCGCCGGCGACCCGGAGTACACCTGGCGCGGCCGGCCGATCTTCGTCTGCGGGTCGGTCATCATCTCCCGCCACTGCGCGATCCAGCCGGGCATCCGGCCGAGCGCGAACAGCGGCGTGAACATGCGCTCCTCGAAGCCCATCGCCTTGTAGATCAGCCCGGTGTAGAAGTCGACGTTCGGGTAGAGCTTGCGGGAGATGAAGTACTCGTCGGACAGCGCGATCTCCTCGAGCCGGCGCGCGATGTCGAGCAGCTCGTTGTTGCCGCCGAGCGCCGCGAGCACCGCGTCGGCGCTCTCCTTCACGATCGCCGCGCGCGGGTCGTAGTTCTTGTACACCCGGTGCCCGAAGCCCATGAGGCGGACGCCCTGCTCCTTGTTCTTCACGCGGCGCATGAAGTCGGAGGCGTCCCCGCCGTTCGCCTGGATCTCCGCGAGCATCTTGAGCACGGCCTCGTTCGCCCCGCCGTGCAGCGGGCCGGACAGCGCGTTGATGCCGGCGGCCACCGAGGCGTACAGGTTGGCGTGGCTGGAGCCCACGACGCGCACGGTCGACGTCGAGCAGTTCTGCTCGTGGTCGGCGTGCAGGATGAGCAGCTTGTCGAGCGCCCGCACGACGGTCGGGTCGACGTCGTACTGCTGGTACGGGACGGCGAACGTCATCCGCAGGAAGTCCTCGATGTACCCGCGCGAGTAGTCGGGGTACAGCAGCGGCTCGCCGCGCGAGGTCCGGTGCAGGTAGGACGTGATCGTGCGCGTCTTGGCCAGGATCAGCACGGTCGCGAGCTCGACCGTCTCCGGGTCGAACGGGTCGAGCGACTCCGGGTAGAAGGTGGCCAGCGCGTTGATCGCCGACGACATCACCGCCATGGGGTGCGCGCCCGACGGGAACGTCCCCATGAACGTGCGGAAGTTCTCGTGCACGAACGTGTGCCGGTTGACGCGCTCCACGAACGCCTCGAGCTGGTCCGCGGTGGGCAGCTCGCCGTTGAACAGCAGGTAGGCGACCTCGAGGAACGAGGACTTCTCGGCGAGCTGCTCGATCGGGTACCCGCGGTAGCGCAGGATGCCGGCGTCGCCGTCGATGTACGTGATCTGCGACTCGCAGGACGCGGTGTTCATGAAGCCGGGTCGACGGTGACCAGGCCGGTGTCCCGCAGCAGCGACGACACCACGACGCCGTCGTTGCCCTCGGTGGCGCGCACCACGGGCAGGTCGTGCGGGGTGCCGTTGACGACCAGCTGGACGGGCTCGGTGGCGACGTCGGTCATGGCGCTCCTCCTCGGGCGGTGTGCGGGTGGACCTCGGTCCGGTCCGCGAGGTCGATCAGGGCCGGAGGGCGGCCGCTGCGGTGCGGGCGCGCCACGGGGGTGGCGTCGGCCTGCCCTGACGCTACTTCCCGTCCGGGGGCTCGACCATCCCGGCGGCGGCCTGGCGGCGTGTGACTCGGGTCACAGGGCAGGAGATCCCCGGGATCACCGGGCGGCGAGCGTCGCGAGTCGCCCGACCGCGGCGGCGACCCGCTCGTCGGTCGCGGTGAGCGCCACCCGGACGTGCTGCGGCGCGCCGTAGAACGACCCCGGCGCGACCAGCACGCCCGCGTCCGCGAGCCGGCCGACCGTCGCCCAGCAGGGGTCAGCGCCGTCCGCGCCCACCGACGCGCCCGCGGGCCGCGCCCACAGGTACAGCCCGGCGGCCGAGCCGTCGACCACGAGACCCGCGCCCTCGAGGGCCGCCCGCAGCGCCGAGCGCCGCGCCCGGTACCGCTCGCGCTGTTCCGCCACGTGGGTGTCGTCACCCAGCGCGACGGTCATCGCCGCCTGCACCGGCGCCGGCACGATCATCCCGGCGTGCTTGCGGGTCGCCAGCAGGTCCGCCACGACGCCCGGGTCGCCGGCGACGAACGCCGCCCGGTAGCCCGCGAGGTTCGACTGCTTGGACAGCGAGTACACCGCGAGCAGCCCCGTGACGTCCCCGCCCGTCACGCGCGGGTCCAGCACGCTCGGCACGCCCTGCGAGGCCCACGGCTCGTCCCAGGGCAGCTCGGCGTAGCACTCGTCGGACGCCACGACGACGGGCCTGCCGGTGCGGCGCTCCGCGGCGCGCGCCGCGTCCACGACGGCCCGCAGCGCGGCGGCGTCCAGCACCCGGCCGTCGGGGTTGCCCGGCGAGTTCAGCCAGACCAGCCGCACCCGGTCGCCCTCCGGGCCCGCCAGCAGCGCCGCCGGGTCGTCGGTCGCGACGGGCTCGGCGCCCGCGAGGCGCGCGCCCACGTCGTAGGTCGGGTACGCGGCCGCCGGGTGCGCGACCAGGTCACCGGCCCCCAGCCCCAGCAGGGCCGGCAGCAGCGCCACGAGCTCCTTGGACCCGACGGTCGGCAGCACGCCCGCGGGGTCGAGCCCCGGCACGCCCCGGCGGCGGGCGAACCACGCGACCACCGCCTCGCGCAGCGCCGGGGTCCCCCACGTCTGCGGGTAGCCCGGCGCGTCCGCGGCGTCCGCCAGCGCGCGCCGCACGACCTCCGGCGTCGGGTCCACCGGGGTGCCGACGGACAGGTCCACGATCCCGCCGGGGTGCGCCCGCGCCCGGTCGCCGTACGGCGTGAGCGTGTCCCACGGGAAGTCCGGCAGGGCGCCGGTCAGCAGGCCCACGCGCTCTACTCGCCGTGCACCTGGAGCGGCAGCGTTGCGATGATCGGGTGGTCCTTCTCGATCATGCCCATCTTGGCCGCGCCGCCCGGGGAGCCGAGGTCGTCGAAGAACTCGACGTTCGCCTTGTAGTACTCGCTCCACTGCTCGGGGACGTCGTCCTCGTAGTAGATCGCCTCCACCGGGCACACCGGCTCGCAGGCGCCGCAGTCCACGCACTCGTCGGGGTGGATGTACAGCGACCGCTTCCCCTCGTAGATGCAGTCGACCGGACACTCCTCGATGCAGGCCTTGTCCTTGACGTCCACGCAGGGCTGGGGCGATCACATACGTCACGGTGCGTCCTCCACGCGCGCGGCTCGGCCGGGGCCGGCGCGGTCGCAGGTCGGGTCCAGATGGTTCGTCCTAGTATCGCTCACCTGCGCTCGGGCGGCGCAGCCACGGGACGGAGACGCTGGTGACACACGACGAGACCGACCCGGCGACCCCGTGGCGGGCCTGGCGGCCCGGGCAGCGCGTCGTCGTCCGGCGGCGGCTGCCACCCGGCGAGCCCCAGCCCTACACCGACGTGCTGGGCGACCTGCTGGCGGTGGACCCCGACGGGGTGACGGTCCGCACGCGGCGCGGCGGCGACGTGCGGGTGCCCGCCGACGAGATCGCGATCGGGAAGGTCGTGCCGCCCGCGCCCGAGCGGCGTCCGCGCCGGTGACCCGGCCCCGGGGCCGGCGCCGGGGCGACCGACCACCGGGGCACGCGGTCGTCGCGACCCGGGCGGCCCGCTAGCCGGCCGGCGGCGCCGAGGCCGGGTCCGGACCGCACACCACCTGGTTCTGCGGCTTGTACGTCCACGTCGACGGCTCGACCGCCACGACCTCGCCGTTGAGCTTGATCGTCCGGGTGACCGTGATCCGGAACCCGGGGTTGCCCGCGGACTGCGGCGCGCACGTCGGGGACTGCGAGTACACCGTCGTCGGCTGCACGACGTTGGTCTTCGGGCCGGACTCGGAGGTGACCTCCCAGTAGGGCGTGCCCCACAGCCGCACCCAGGTCCGCCCGTCCGCGACCCACGCCTGGACCAGCACGCCGTGCGGGGTGTTGTTCCTCCACCGCATGTCGAGCGTGCCCGTGTAGATGGTCGCCTCGCGGCCGGCCGGGTAGCGCTGGAACCACTCGGAGTGCGGCTTGTGCTCGATGTCCTCCATGCCGGCCTCGTAGGCGGCGTTGTACGTCGTCGTCGAGAGCTGGGACAGCCCGCCGCCCCACGCGTCGGTGTGCTCGCCGTTGACGATCGCGCCGGCCGTCGTGAAGCCGTGGGCGGCGTCGATCGGGCCGAGGGCGTCCGTGAGGCTAAAGATCTCGTCCGGGCGCACCAGCGTGCCGTTGATCGCAGCGGCGCCCGCGGCGATGTTCTGCGTGCGGCGCGGCTCGCTGGTCAGCGGGGTCGAGAACTCCGCGACGACCTGGGTGATCCCGAGGTCCTCGAGCGCCTTCGTCGTCTGGTCGGGGTCCGACTCCACCAGCTCGACCTTCGCGGCGCGGTCGTCCGCCACCGCGGCCTTCGCGACCGCCTCGGCCAGCGCGTCGGGGTCGAGCGTCGTGCCCGGCACCCCGGGGACGATCACCGGGCTGCCGCTCGACAGGTCGAACCGGGCGTCCGACGCCGTGGTCAGCAGGTCGGTGCTGCGGGCGATCACGGCGTCCACGAGCGCCGCCCCGTCCATCCGCAGCACGAGGTCGCCGTCCTCCGGCACCATCGACGACACCGAGGTGAGCACGTCGACGGGGAGCTCGATGGTCTGGCCGGCGACCTCCACGCCCACCGGGGCGGCCGCGACGCGCGACGCCACGTCCTGCAGCGCCGCGTCCGTCTCCTCCTGCGTGATGTCCGGCTCGACGACCTCGGTGGGCAGCTCGAGCGGGCGCGCGGCCGTCAGCCACGTGTCGACGAGCTCCTGCCGGGCGGCGTCCGCGTCCAGCGACCAGCCGTCCACCGCGTCGACCGCGTGCGCGTCGCCGTCCGCGAACACGACCGAGCCGTCGACGGGCGCCAGGCTCAGCGAGCCGCCGAGCGTGTCCAGCGCGGTGTCGAGCGCCGCGTCGTCGACCCGGGTCACCGGCGGCTCGGCCTGCCCGCCCACCACGTGCAGCCACAGGCGCTGCGGGCGCAGGTCCGCCCCCGTCAGCCGCTCCACGGTGGCCTCGACGTCGAGGGCCAGCCCGGCCGTCGCGGGGTCCACGGAGCCGGTGATGTCCTGCGCGGTCACGGGGACCGCCTCGGTGGCCAGGGAGCCGAGCCCGTCGGTCAGCGCCTGCTCCGCGTCGGCGGTCGTCATCCCGCCGACGTCGACGCCGGCCACCGTCGTCCCGCGGGGCACGCGGTCGGCGAGCGCGTACGCGGCGCCGACGTAGCCGCCGCCCAGCACCACGAGCACGCCGACGACGACCAGCACCGTGCGCAGCCAGCGGCGCCGGGGGCGGTCGGCGTCGAAGTCGTCCAGCGGCGACCACGCACCGTCGTCCGGGCCCTCGGAGTCCACCGCGGGCTCCGTGCCCTCCGCGCTGCCCTTCGCCATCCGGTTCCCCCTCGCGAGACCCCGCGGGTGCGCTCCGTGCGCCCACCGCCAGGCGCCGATTCTACGGGCGCCCCCTGACGCCGCCGTCGCGCGTGCCACGGTTCGCCCGCCTGGCGAGATCACGACTTCGCAACGATTCGATCCCGCGGGTCAGCGGACGGGCCGCAGGCGACGCCGCAGGTGCACCAGGCTGCCCGACCCGGGGTCGCCCTCCCGCGCGGTCAGCACCTCCCCCAGCACCACGTCGTGGTCCCCGCCGCGATGACCTGGACGGTCCGGCACTCCACCCACGCGGCCGCCCCCGACACCCACGCGGCACCGGAGCGCGGCGCGGCCACGTGCGGCACCCGGTCGAGCTGCCCGATGCTCGGCCGGCCCGGCGACGCGAGCCAGTCCGCGACCGGCGCCTGGTCGTCCGCGAGCACGCTCACCGCCCAGGTGTCGACGTCGTCGAGCGCCTCCCGCAGCCGCGCGTCCCGGTGCACGCAGAACAGCAGCATGGGCGGCTCCAGCGACACCGACGTCACCGCGCTGGCGGTCATCGCGTGGTCGAGCCCGCGCCAGCGCACGGCGAGCACGACGACACCCGCGGGCAGCCGGCCCATGGCCGCCCGGAACGCGTCCGTCGCCGCGCCGCCGCCCGGGTCGCCGTCGCCGTAGAGCGGGTCGACGGTCGCGTCGGTCACGGCGTGCTCGGCCTGCGCCGCAGCGGCACGTCCGCGAACCACGCCGAGGGCGCGAGCGTCGCACCCAGCGCCACGACGAGGGCGCCGACCGCCCAGACCCAGCCGATCGCGCCGGCCGCGGGGACCAGCACGTCGCCGCCCGGGCCCCGCCCCGACAGCACCTGCACCGCGAGGAACACGCCGGCCAGCAGGGCCGTCGACGCGATCCGCCCGCCGCCGGCGCGCGCGGCCACGGACACGGCGAGCACGAGCAGCAGGCCGACGACGAGGCCCCAGGGGCGCGTCGAGCGGTGCAGGACGGTGCCGACAGCGCCGGCGACGACGCCGAGCAGCAGCGCGCCGAGGGTGCTCAGGACCAGGCGGGAGGTGAGGGGCGGCACGGGCGTCAGGCTACGTCCGCCGCGTGCGGCGCGTCACGCCGGTCCGCCGCGTGCAGCGCGTCGCACCGGGCGCGGTCCGGGCCGGCGCCGCGCGCGGTCCGGGCCGGCGCCGCGCGCGGACCGGGCCGGCGCCGCGCGCGGACCGGGACGGCCCCGGGCGGGCGGGCTCGCGGCGTCAGGACCGGCGCGTGACGCCCGGCGGCACGCGCAGCCCCGCCGCCGGGGCGCCCCCGGGGGCCCAGCGGTAGCCCTCGTGCGGCAGCACCGGGGCGAGCACGAGGTTCGACAGCGCGAGGCAGGCGGCGGCCGCGGGGTGGTCGAGCGGCCGCACGGCCTGCACCTGCGTCGCGTGGGCCCGGAGGGCGCCGAGCAGGCGGTCGCGGACGGGCACGACGTCCACCACGAGGTCGGGCCGCCCCGCGGCGGCCACCGACGGCAGCGGGCCGTCAGGGTCGGGCAGCACGAGCGGGCCGCTGCGCGTCGCCGGGTCGGCGCCGGCGTGGGCCGCGAGCACGGCGCGGACCACGGGGTCCTCGGCCAGCGCGGCGTACCCGGCGCGCAGGGCGTCCGGGTCCTGCACCGCCCACGCGACGGCCGGCCGCCACCCGTCCGCGTCGGCGGCCCGCGCCAGCTCCACCGCTCGCATCGTGACCTCGTGCGCCCGCACGTGGTCCGGGTGCCCGTAGCCGCCGCCCGGCTCGTACGTGACGACGAGGTCGGGGCGCCGGTCCAGCAGCAGCCCGGCGAGCCGCCCGGCGGCCTCGTCGTCCAGGGCGACGCCCACGAACGCCCGGTCCGGCAGCGCGGCCGCTGCCCCGGCCCGCCCGGTCCCGACCCACGCCATCCCCGAGTCCTCGTACCGCGCGTCCCGGACGACGAGAGTGCAGCAGGTGCGGGGTTCAGGGCCGAACCCCGCACCTGCTGCAACCTCGACGGGCGGTGCGGAAGCGGGCGGGAGCGGGAGGGTGTCCAGGAAGACCTGGTCCGCGCCCAGGGCCGCGACCGCCCGCGCGAGCTCCCGCTCCCGGTGCGCGGCCAGGGCCGGGCCGTCGCCCTCCAGGTGCGCGAGCTCCGCCCCGATCACCTCGCCCCGCTCCCCGCGGGTGCACGTCACGACCAGCGCCGGCAGGCCCGCCGCCGCCCAGGTGGCGAGCAGCGCGCCGGACGTCAGCGTCTCGTCGTCCGGGTGCGCGTGCACCGCGACCACGCCACCCGTCACGGGCGGCGTGGTCGCGGCGGTCGTCACGGCGTCAGGCGCGCTTGGCCCGCGCGGTCTGGCGGGCGCGCTCGGTCTGGTCCAGGACCACCTTGCGGATGCGCACCACCTCGGGCGTCACCTCGACGCACTCGTCCTCGCGGGCGAACTCCAGGGACTCCTCGAGCGTCAGGTGCCGCGGCGGCACCAGGTTCTCGAAGTTGTCGGCTGTGGAGGAGCGCATGTTGGTGAGCTTCTTCTCCTTAGTGATGTTGACGTCCATGTCCTCCGCGCGGGAGTTCTCGCCGACGATCATGCCCTCGTAGACCTCCTGCGTGGGGTCCACGAAGAACGAGCCGCGGTCCTGCAGGTTGATCATGGCGTAGGGCGTCACGACGCCCGCGCGGTCGGCGACCAGCGAGCCGGAGACCCGGGTCTCGATGGGGCCGGCCCACGGCTCGTAGCCCTCGGCGATCGAGGACGCGATGCCGGTGCCGCGGGTGTCGGTGAGGAACCGGGTGCGGAAGCCGATGAGGCCGCGCGACGGCACGAGGAACTCCATGCGGACCCAGCCGGTGCCGTGGTTCGACATCGTCTCCATGCGGCCCTTGCGCTGCGCCAGGAGCTGCGTGACGGCGCCCAGGTACTCCTCGGGCACGTCGACGGTCATGCGCTCGACCGGCTCGTGCACCTTGCCGTCGATCTTCTTGGTGACGACCTGCGGCTTGCCGACCGTCAGCTCGAAGCCCTCGCGGCGCATCTGCTCGACGAGGATCGCCAGCGCCAGCTCGCCGCGGCCCTGCACCTCCCACGCGTCGGGGCGGTCGGTCGGGACGACGCGCAGGGACACGTTGCCGATGAGCTCGGAGTCGAGGCGGTCCTTGACCTGGCGGGCGGTGACCTTGTGGTTCTTGCCGCCCTTGCCGGCGAGCGGCGAGGTGTTGATGCCGATCGTCATCGAGATCGCCGGGTCGTCGACCGTGATGAGTGGCAGCGGCCGCGGGTCCTCGGGGTCGGTCAGCGTCTCGCCGATGGTGATGTCGGCGATGCCCGCGACCGCCACGATGTCGCCGCGGGCCCGCCTTCTCGGTCGGCACGCGGTCGAGCGCCTTCGTCTCGAGCAGCTCGGTGATGCGGACGTTCTGCATCGTGCCGTCGGCCCGCGCCCACGCGACCGTCTGCCCCTTGGTCAGCTCGCCGTTGAAGACGCGCAGCAGGGCCAGGCGCCCGAGGAACGGCGAGGCGTCGAGGTTCGTGACGTGGGCCTGCAGCGGCGCGCCCTCGGTGTACGTGGGGGCCGGGATCTTCTCGAGGATCGTCGCGAACAGCGGCTCGAGGTTCTCGGAGTCCGGCAGTCCGCCGTCGGCGGGCTGGTTCAGCGACGCCCGGCCGGCCTTGGCGGCGGCGTACACGACGGGGACGTCGAGGATCGCGTCGAGGTCCAGGTCCTCGACCTCGTCGTGCAGGTCGGACGCGAGGCCCAGCAGCAGGTCGGTCGCCTCGGCGACGACCTCGGAGATGCGCGAGTCGGGGCGGTCGACCTTGTTGACGACGAGGATCACCGGCAGCTTCGCGGCGAGCGCCTTGCGCAGCACGAACCGCGTCTGCGGCAGCGGGCCCTCGGACGCGTCGACCAGCAGCACGACGCCGTCGACCATGGACAGGCCGCGCTCGACCTCGCCGCCGAAGTCGGCGTGACCCGGGGTGTCGATGACGTTGATGGTGATGCCGTCGGGCTGGCCCGCCGCGGCCGCCGCGGGGCCGGAGTACCGGACCGCGGTGTTCTTCGCGAGGATCGTGATGCCCTTCTCGCGCTCCAGGTCACCGGAGTCCATCGCGCGCTCGTCCACGTGGGCGTGGGCGCCGAACGCGCCGGACTGCCAGAGCATGGCGTCGACGAGCGTGGTCTTGCCGTGGTCGACGTGGGCGACGATCGCGACGTTGCGCAGGTCGCCGCGCACACGGGTTCCCGTGGGCGTCGAGGGCACAGACATATGAGGACTCATTCCGCGAAGGGGGTGGGAGGGGGCGCGACGACGTCGAGCGCCGGTCGATTCTACGCGCCCGCGCGCCCGGCACGAGGGAGGCCCTGTGCCGGGGCGCGCGGGGTGGTGCGGGACGGTGCGTGGTGGTGCGGGTCCGCCTGCCGGCGGGCCGGGTCAGACGCCCGCGGGGCCGGGGTGCCGGGCCTCGAGGTCGCCGGTGTCGGGGGCGTGGGCGCCCTCGGCCGCCTCGGCCTCCTCGCGCTCGATCTCCGCGCGCTGCTCCTCGAGCATCGCGTCGCGCAGCTCGCGGCGCCGGCGCTGCTCCTCCGGGTCCGGGACGGGGACCGCGGCGAGCAGGCGCTGCGTGTACGGGTGCTGCGGCTCGGTGACGACCTGGGTGGTGTCGCCGATCTCGACGAGCTTGCCCTTGTGCATGACGGCGATGCGGTCGGACAGGATCTCGACCACGGCGAGGTCGTGGCTGATGAACAGGCAGGCGAAGCCGTGCTCGCGCTGCAGCTCCTGGAACAGGTCCAGCACCGTCGCCTGCACGGACACGTCGAGCGCGGAGGTCGGCTCGTCCGCGACCAGCAGCTTCGGCTCCAGGGACAGCGCCCGGGCGATGCCGACGCGCTGGCGCTGGCCGCCGGACAGCTCGTGCGGGTAGCGGTTGCGCATGGCCCGCGGCAGCTGGACCTGGTCGAGCAGGCGCTCGACCTCGCGGCTGAGCTCGGCGCCCTTGGTGCCGCGGTGCAGCAGCAGCGGCTCGGCGATCGACTCGCCGATCGGCAGGCGCGGGTTGAGCGAGGAGCCCGGGTCCTGGAACACGATGCCGACCTGGCTGCGCAGCGGCCGCAGCGTCTTGGTGGTCGCCCCCACCATGTCGACGCCGTTGATCGTCAGCGAGCCGGCCGTGACCGGGAGCAGGCCGACGAGGGCGCGCCCGATGGTGGTCTTGCCCGAGCCGGACTCGCCGACGAGGCCGACGACCTCGCCCTGCGCGATCGAGAAGCTGACCTCGTCGACGGCGCGGAACGCCGGAGTACGGCCACGCCCGGGGTACTCGACGACCATGTCGCGGGCCTCGAGGACGACGGGGCGCGTCGTGGCGGGCGCCGCCGCCGGCTGCTCGACCGGCGTGGCCGTGGCGCCCGGAGTGCCGGCGTGCCGGCCCAGGTGCGGGACCGAGTCCAGCAGCCGCTGCGTGTACGGGTGCTGCGGGGACGAGAAGATCGCCGCGGAGTCGCCGTGCTCGACGACCTCGCCGTCCTTCATGACGACGATCGAGTCCGCCATGTCGGCGACCACGCCCATGTCGTGCGTGATGAGGACGATGCCGGAGTTGATGCGGTGACGCAGGTCCCGCATGAGCTTGAGGATCTCGGCCTGCACCGTCACGTCGAGGGCCGTGGTCGGCTCGTCCGCGATGAGCAGCTTCGGGTCGCAGGCGAGCGACTGGGCGATCATCGCGCGCTGGCGCTGGCCGCCGGACAGCTGGTGCGGGTAGGAGTCGAACCGGCGCTCCGGCTCGGGGATCTCCACGAGGCGCAGCAGCTCGATCGCGCGCTCCTTGGCGGCGGTCGGGCCCATCTCGAAGTGGGTGCGCAGCGTCTCGACGATCTGGAACCCGATCGTGTAGACGGGGTTCAGGGCCGTCATCGGCTCCTGGAAGATGACCGCGATCTCCTTGCCGCGGATCTTGCGCAGGGCGCCGTTCGGCATGCCGATGAGCTCGCGCTCGCCGAGCTTGGCGGACCCGGTCGCGCGGCCGTTCTGCGGCAGCAGGCCGAGCAGCGCCATCGACGACTGCGTCTTGCCGGAGCCCGACTCGCCGACGATCGCCAGGACCTCGCCGGGGCGCACGTCGTAGTTCACGTGCTTGGCGGCGGGGAACCACGCGCCGTCCACGTAAGTCCACGCCGAGGTCGCGCACGCTCAGCACCGGGGTGGTCTCCGGTGCGGTCGTGCCGTGGGAGGTGTCGATGGCCACGGTTCAGTGTCCTTCCTGCACCGGCAGCGTGCCGGTGCACCATGACGGCGCGGTCCGGGACCGGGCGTCTGGGAGCATGAGGCCATGGGCCCCACGCATGTCTTCCTTCGGGCTTCGGCCGTGTGCTGACCGGCGCGGCCGCCGTCGCGGCGGTGGCCGCGGGCGTCAGCGTGGTCGCCACCGACGGCGCGCAGGCGCTGCTCGCCTACGGTCCGTGGCTGGTGCTGGCCGTGGTGCTGGTGGCGGCGACCTTCTGGCTGCCGCAGGTGGAGGTCAGCGACGCGGGCGTCGAGGTCCGCAACGTGTGGTCCACGGTGCGGGTGCCCTGGCCGGCGTTCCGCGGCGTCGAGGCCGGCTTCTCCCTGGAGGTGCGGTCCGTGTCCGGCACCGTGAGCGCCTGGGCGGCACCCCGGTCGAGCGGCACCGCCGCCCGGCTGTCCCGCGGCCGACGCGACGCGACCCCGCTGCCCGGCGGCGAGCCCGGCACCGTGCTGCGTCACCACGGCACCGCCGAGACCGCGGCCCGCGCCGTCGCCGAGCGGTACTCCGCCCTGCGCGACGCCGGCCACCTCGAGGGAGCCGACGCGGCCGTCGCGGCCGGCGTGGTGCCGACGCGCCGGCTGCACGTCCGCACGCTCGCGGCGGTCGCGGTGCTCGTCGCCGTCGGCGTGGCCGGGCTGCTGCTGGGCTGACAGCGGCCCGGGCCGGGGTGCGTCCACCGGGTCGACCTCAGCTGCCGAGGCCGTTGCCGCGGCCCTGGATCTGCAGCGGCACGACGGGCTCGCGCGAGGCCGCGGCCTCGGCGCGCGCCATCTTGCGCGCGGACGGGATGCGCTTCTGGCGCGGGTCGAACGCGTCGCGCAGGCCGTCGCCGATGAAGTTGACGCTCAGCGCGATGACCACGATGAACAGACCCGGCCACCAGAACAGCCACGGCCGGGTGGCGAAGGCGCTCTGGTAGTCGCTGATCAGGCGGCCGAGCGACACCTCCGGCGGCGTGATGCCGAAGTGGATGTACGACAGCGCCGTCTCGAGCAGGATCGCCTGGCTCATGAGCAGCGTGGTGCTCACGATGATCACGCCGATCGCGTTCGGCAGGATGTGCTTGAAGATGATCCGCCGCGTGCTGGCGCCGGCGACGCGCGCGGCGTCGACGAACTCGCGCTCACGCAGCGACAGGAACTCGCCGCGCACCAGGCGCGCCAGGCTGGGCCACAGGATCAGGCCGAGGGCGAAGGCGAACACCAGGCCCGAGACGCCGCCGGCGAGCTTGCCGACGACCGCGCCGATGACGAGCGCCGGGACCGTGATGAACAGGTCCGTGGTCCGCATGAGGAACGTGTCGGTGCGCCCGCGGTAGAACCCGGCGAGCGAGCCGACGAGCACGCCCACGGCGCAGGACACCACGCCGATGATGAACATGACCATCAGCGAGGTCTGGATGCCCTTCATCACCTGGGCGAACATGTCGCGGCCGATCTCGTCCTGGCCGAGCGGGTGCTCGCCGATCGCGAAGCCGGTGCCGCCGAGCCACGTGGGCATCGAGAGGGTCGGGCTGCCCCGGGGTTGGTGATGTTCTGCGGGTCCGGCGCGCCGGTGTACTTCCACCAGCCCGGGACGGGGCCGAAGCCCACCGAGCTGAACGCGAGCAGGACGACCAGGATCAGCACGCCGAGGCCGATCATCGCGCCCTTGTGACGGAAGAACCGGCGCCGGACGATCTGCCCCTGGGACAGACCCGCGACCTCCTGGAGCTCGATCGCGTTCTCGAGGTGCTCCGTCGGCTGGTCGCCGGCGGACGGGGGTGGGGTTCTGGGTGCTCATGCGTCCAACCGGATCCGGGGGTCGACGACCGCGTAGATGATGTCAGCGACGACGTTCGCGATGATCGCGAGGGCCGCGGTGATGAACAGGTAGGCCATCACCGGGTCCATCTCGGCGTTCTGCAGCGACTGCACGAACAGCTGGCCCATGCCGGGCCGCGCGAACACGGCCTCGGTGATGATCGCGCCGCCGATGAGGGTGATGACGTCGATGGGGACGACCGTGGCCAGCGGGATCAGCGTGTTGCGGAACCCGTGGCGGACCACGACGAGCCGCTCCGGCAGGCCCTTGGCGCGCGCAGTGCGGATGTAGTCCTGGTTCATCACCTCGAGCATGCTCGAGCGCGAGTACCGGGTGTACGCCGCGAACGCGATGAGGATCAGCGTGAGCGTCGGCAGGATCAGGTGCGTGAACGAGTCGAGCGTCTGCACCCAGTAGTTGCCGCCGAGGTTGGGCGTGCGGTCGCCGAACGTCGGGATGGGCCGGCCGCTCAGGGCGTTGAAGTACGGCACCCAGACCTTCATGACCTGGTCGACGAAGATCAGCGCGCCGACGACGATCGCGGTGATCGCCCCGCGCGGGCGGAGATCCCGCGGTCCGGGCCGCCGAACAGCATGCCGATGCCCCAGCCGACCGCCAGCGTCACGAGCGCGAGGCCGGCGATCAGCAGGTGCGACTCGTCGACCGACTTGAAGAACGACTGCATCGGGAAGTACAGGGCGACGCCCAGCAGCGCGACCGTCAGCGTGGTGAACAGGGCGCGGCGGTTCTCGAGGCCCGCGGACACCATCGTCACGGCGAGGGCGGTCCCGATGCCGAGCACCAGCAGCAGCGCCGGGCCGATCTGGGGGCGGGACCACCAGTCGGTGAGCTGCAGGTAGGCGAGCATCGCGAAGGTCGCGGCGGTGGCGATGCCGAACGTCTGCGCGCGCCGGCGGGCCGAGCCGCCGATCGCCAGCATCCACACGACGCCCGCGACGGCCGCGAGGGCGATCAGCACCGGCCACGCGATGGTCGGGTCGCGCAGGAAGTCGTTGAAGCCGATGGCGCCCCACTGCTTGAGCAGCACCGCGACCCAGAACGAGGGCAGCGAGTACAGCAGGAACGACACGAAGATGATGAGGTAGTCGAACGCGCTGTACTGGCGCAGCGCGCTGACGATGCCGACGAACACGCCGAGGAGCAGCGCGAGGAACGTCGCGGCGGTGACCAGCTCGAGCGTCGAGCCGATCGCGTCGCCGATGAGCGGCCTCACGTCCTGACCCGTGCGCCAGGCGACGCCCCAGTCACCGGTGACGAAGTTCCCGATCCAGCGGAAGAACCGGATGACCACGTTGGTCTCGAGGTCGAGCTGCGCGATGCGCGCTTCCATGAGCTGGGCCTTGTTCGGCGCCGTGCTCTCGCGGAGGTCCTGCAGCGGGTCGACCGCGGCGTTGACCAGGATGAACATCAGGAACAGAGCCACGAACAACGTGGCCAGCCCCGCCAGGAAGCGGCGCCAGAGGAATCTCAGCACGGGGAGGGGACCTCGCTCACGGAAAGGATGCCGCGGACGAAGAGGGATCCTAGCCTCACGTCCGCACGTGCCCGTGACCCGGGTCGGGTCCGAGCACGCGAAGAGCGCCGGGCGGGGGTGCCTCGGCGCCCTTCGGTGTGGTTCTGGGTGGCCGCCCCGCCGGCGCCTCGCGAGGAGGCGCCGGCGGGACGTGCCGGGTCGTGCGCTGGGTGGGTCAGCTCGCCGAGGCGGCCGAGCCCGGGGTCCAGTTCCAGAAGCCCGCGAAGATCGTCGGGTTGATCGAGATCTTCGAGATCCCGTCGATCTTCTCCGGGTTCCAGGCGGTGACGCCCGGGAACTGGAACAGGGTCACGCCGAAGGCGTCGTCGACCAGGTGCTTCTCGATCTGGCCGAGCAGCTCACCCTGCTCGTCGGGGTCGGTCGCGACCTGGAGCTCGTCGAACAGCGAGTCCACCTCCGGGTTCGAGTACCCGTAGAAGTTGTTCGTCGCGTCGGTCCGGTAGTTGGCGTCCGACTCCGTCACGGCCGTGGACTGCGACTGCCAGCCGAACAGGGCCGCGTCGTAGTAGGAGGTCGCGTTGGACAGGTCGGTGCCCCAGTCGGCCTGGACCTGGTACGGGGTGACCGTGATGCCGGCCTCCGCCGCGGACGCGGCGATCAGCTGGAACTCGTTCTGGCGCCGGGTGTTCTCCGGGTCGAAGAGCAGGCGGACGTTGACCGCCGGCACGCCGGCCTCGGCGAGCAGCGCCTTGGCGCCCTCGATGTCGACCTCGCCGAACTGGGCGTCCTGGCCGGAGGCCTCGGAGACGGCGTCGTAGTTCGGCGAGCCGGGGACCACGGTGTAGGAGCTGCGCACCTGGGCGTTCTCGTTCAGCGGCTTGATGAGCGAGTCGACGATGTCCTGACGCGGGATCGTCTTGAGGAACGCCTGGCGGACCTTGAGCGCCTTGTCGGCGTCGCCGCCGTAGGTGGCCGGGTCGAACGGGCCGCCGTTGGCGAACTGCAGGTCGACGTGCTCGTAGGTGCCCTCGTCGGAGGTCTCCACCTTCAGGCTGTCGATCGCCTGGATCGCCTCGAGGACGTCCGCGGTCGACTGCGGGCTGATGAGGTCGACCTCACCGTTCTGCAGCGCCTGGACCTGACCCATCGGGTCGCCGTTCCAGCGGACCGTGACGGTGCCGATCGACGCCTTGTTCGCGCCCTCGTAGGCCTCGTTGGCCTTGAGCGTCATGTACTGGTCCTTGACGAAGTCCGTCATGACGTACGCGCCGTTGGACAGGTACAGGTTCGCGTCGTCCGGGAGCTCGGTGTAGTTGAAGTCGGTGCTCCAGACCTTGGCGATTTTGGAGAGCGTGTCGACGTCGTTGTTGAGGATCGCGTCCTGCACCGCCTGCGTGGCGGCCTCGGCGTCCGACTCGTCCAGCGCGCGCTGACCGACGACGTGCGACGGCAGCGTGGGCGCCGTCATGCAGGTCTCCCAGTCCGCGAACGGCTTGGTGTAGGTGAACGTGATCGTGCTGCCGTCGATCTCGGGAGTCTCGATCAGGGCGGCGCGCACGGGGAGGCGGCGTCGAAGTAGACACCGGCGTCCAGGGCGTCCTGGTTCGAGATGTTGCCCTCGTCGTCGTACTCGGCCTCGACGTTGTTGAACGTGCCGCTCTGGGCCGCCCACTCCAGGAGGAAGTCGGTCGGGGAGACCGCGACGCCGTCGGACCACTTCGCGGTGTCCGCGAAGGTGTACTCGATGGTCAGCGGGTCGTCCGAGGTCTTCTCGTACGTGCCGAACGACTCGTCCGGGACCAGGTTGAGCTCCTGGTCGTAGTAGTTGAAGCCGGCCTTGGTGAGGTACGTGATGACCGAGTTGGCCGTCGCGTTACCCGTGATGCTGTTCTGGTTGTACGAGTAGAACGGCTGGTTCCAGGCGATGTTCACCGAGGTCTCGGTGTTGATGCCCGAGTCGTCGGTGGTGTCGTCGCTGCCGGAGTCCGAGCAGGCCGTCAGCGCGAGGGCGCCGGCCGCAGCGATGGAGACCGCAGCGGCGGCCTTTCGTGTGATCCTCAATGTTCCTCCTGAGAAGGTGGCGCTCGGCCTCCGGCCCCTGCGCCGCGGCCGTCACCGGCTCGCGCAGGGCGGACGCACGCTCCCGCCATGGATGGGGACACGCTAGTGGCGTTGAGACGGACATATCGGACACCCCCGAGGTGGGGGGCTGATCGTTACCGGATCGATACTGAGTAGTAGTGTCCAGCATTCAAGACGGAACACGTGCGTAACGTCCCGGAAACATCGGGATCGCGACCGCACCGCCCCGCGCAGGTGCGCGCCGGGGCTCCTCCGCCGAGCGCCGGGGCGACCGGGTGTGCTATGAGCACCCGCGCGACAGGCCCCGGACGGCGCCGGGCCTACCGCTCCCCCGCACCGGCCGGGGGCTCCCAGCCGCCCTCCTCGCGGACACCCCGCGCGATCCGCCGCCCGATCTCGCGCAGCTGCCGGGCCTGCGCCGAGGTCAGCCGGTCGAGCACCAGCCGGTGCACCGTCTCCACGTGACCGGGTGCGGCGTCGGCGACGACGCGGCGCCCGGCGTCGGTGAGGGACGCCAGCGTGTAGCGGCCGTCCTGCGGGTCGGGGCTGCGGCGCAGCCAGCCGCGCGCCTCCAGGCGGGCCGCCGCGCGCGACAGCCGGGACAGCGTGCTGTTGGCGTAGCCGGCGAGCACGCTCATGCGCAGCGTCCCGGCGTCGGCGCGGCTCAGCGCGTACAGCACGCCGTACTCGAAGTGCGTCAGACCCGCGTCCCGCTGCAGCTGGGCGTCGAGCGCCGGGGGCAGCCACTCCAGGACGGTGGCCAGGGCCGACCACGCCTCGAGCTCGGTGCCGGACAGCGCGCGGGGGTGCCGGGATCCGTCATGCCCCGCACCCTAGCCGCCCCGGTTGACTTGCTCAGGCAAGTCATCGCCGCCTACCGTCACTTTCCTGAGCACGTGAACCTCACGGTGCGGGACGGAGGAGGACGACATGGATCTGCAGCTGACCGGCCGGAGGGCGTTCGTCAGCGGTCGACCCAGGGCATCGGCCACGCGATCGCGCGGGGCCTGCTGGCCGAGGGGGCCGAGGTGGTCGTCAACGGGCGCGACGCCGGGCGGGTGCGGGCGGCCGTCGCCCGGCTGCGCGACGCCGCCCCGGGGGCCGTCGTGTCCGGCATCGCGGCCGACCTCGCCGACGCCGCGCAGGTGGAGCAGCTGCTGGACGAGCTCGGCGAGCTCGGCGACGTCGACGTGCTGGTCGCCAACGCCGGCGTCTTCGACGTGGCCCCGTTCGACCGGCTCACCGACGCCGACTGGCAGCGCCACCTCGACCTCAACGTCATGAGCGCCGTCCGCCTGACCCGCCGGCTGCTCGGCCCCATGCTCGGCCGCGGGTGGGGCCGCGTCGTGCTCATCAGCAGCGAGTCCGGGGTGGACGTCCCGGCCGACATGACCCACTACGGCGTCACGAAGGCCGCCCTGCTCGCGCTGGGGAACGGCCTGGCGAAGACCACCCGCGGGACCGGGGTCACGGTCAACACCGTCCTCGGCGGGCCGACGTGGTCCGACGGCGTCGCCGCGACCGTGGAGCAGATCGCCGGCAGCCAGGGCGTGCCGGCCGGCGAGCTCCGGGCGTCGCTGGCCGCCGCCCGCACCACGTCGCTGCTGCAGCGGTTCATCGAGCCCGAGGAGATCGCCCGGCTCGCGGTGTACCTGGCCAGCCCGGTGTCGTCGGCCACGAACGGCGCCGCCGTCCGTGCGGACGGGGGCGTGCTCACGACGTTGCTGTGAGCCGCTCGACCGCGTCCGGGCGCCTCACGGTCCGCGGCGCCCGGGGCGGTCAGGCCCGACGGGACGCGGTGATCGTGAACTTCGGGTTCCGCGCGACCTGCCGGGTCGGGCCGACCGCCTCCCGCAGCGCCGGCCGGTAGCCGAGCCCCGAGTTCCACACGCACCACAGCTCGCCGCCCGGGCGCAGCACCCGCGCCGCCTCCGCGAACAGCCCGCGGGCCACCCCGTCGTGCACCGCGGCGCCGACGTGGAACGGCGGGTTCAGCAGGACGAGGTCCGCGCTCGCGTCCGCGATCCCGGCGGTCCCCGGGCGCGCCGGACGCGGACCCGCTCCCCCAGCGCGTTCGCCGCGACGGTCGCCCGGGCGGACGCGACGGCCGCCGCGGACTCGTCGGTGGCCACGACCTCGACGCCCGGGCGCGCGGTGGCCAGCGCGGACGCCAGCACACCGGTGCCGCAGCCGAGGTCGACGGCGGTGCGGGCGTCCGGCACCGCACCGGCCAGGTGCTCGGCCAGGAACCGCGTCCCGATGTCGACGCGCGCACCGGCGAACGCCGCGCCGTGCGCGCAGACCGTCAGGCCGAGGTCGTCGTGCAGCGCGGTGACGGGCCAGGCGTCCTCGCCCGAGGAGGGGCGGGGCTCCGCGGCGTGCAGCACCCGGGCCTTCTGCCTCCCGCGGCTGGCCCGCACGACGCCGAAGTGGCGGGCCAGCACCTCGTTCATCGCCCGGGACATGTGCTTCTCCCGGCCCGCGGCGACCACCGCGACCGCCGGGTCGGCGTGTCGCGCGACGAGCCCGGCCACCTCGTCCAGCGCGTCGAGCGACCGCGGCAGCAGGAGCAGCACGACGCGCGCCCCGGAGACGAGCTCCGGCCCGAGCCCGGCGAGCGACCGGAACGCGTCCGCGCCGCCGAGCCGGGCAGCGTTCCCCGCCAGCGCGAGCTCGCCCGTGAGCCGGTCGGTGTGCGCGCGGACCCCGCTGAGACCGAACCGGTGCACCGCCCCGAGCGTCACCGCGCCGTACCGGTCGCCGACCACCACGACCGTGCCCGGCGCGGCGCCGTCGAGCAGCGGCGCCGCCTCGTCGAGGAGCAGCCGGTCCGCGGCGTCCACCGCGACCAGGTCGGGCGCGGGGATCTCGGGGTCGCAGCGCAGCGCGGCGAGCAGGGCCTCGGTCACGCGGTCCACGGGTTGACGAGATCCACACCGGTGCCGTCGAAGTCCCGGACGTTCCGGGTGGCGCACGTGGCTCCGTGCGCCAGGCAGATCGCCGCGATCTGGGCGTCAGCGGTGTGGATCGGCCGACCCGCCCGCTCGCGCGCGGCGAGGACGTCCGCGTACTGCTCGGCGGCTGCCACGTCGAACGGCAGGATGGCCCGGGTCGCGCGATAGGGCTCCAACGCGTCGTGGAGCATCCCGGCGAGCGCGGTGCGGCGCTGCCCGTCGGGGAGCCGACGGACCCCGGCGAGCAGCTCGGCGAGCGTCACGGCAGCGATCGCGACCTCCCCGGTCAGCCCTTCGAGCCAGGCCACGACCCGCGCCTCGGGCTCGGGCCGGAAGACCTCCGAGATGACGTGGGTGTCCAGCACGATCATTCGAGGTCCACCGCCCGGGCGTCGTCGCTGCGCTCCGGCACGACGAGGCCCTCGACGCCACCGACCTGACGGGCCGCCCGGAGGAGGGCCACACCGATGTGGGGGCGGCGAGCAGCCCTGGTGAGGATGTCGCGCGCCTCAGCCTCCATGGACCGGCCGTGCTCCTTGGCCTGGGCGGCGAGCTGCTGCTTCACGGACTCGTCGAGCCCGCGGACGACGATGGTGGACATGCTGGCGACCTCCCTCCGAACTGCTAGCCCTGATGCTAGCAGTTCGTCGGTGCCGGCAGCCGGTCACACGTTGAAGCGGAACTCCACCACGTCGCCGTCGGCCATGACGTAGTCCTTGCCCTCGATGCGCGCCTTGCCGGCGGACCGGGCGGCCGCGACCGAGCCGGCCTCGACCAGGTCGTCGAACGAGATGACCTCGGCCTTGATGAAGCCCTTCTGGAAGTCCGTGTGGATGACGCCGGCGGCCTGCGGGGCCGTCCAGCCCTGCCGGATCGTCCAGGCGCGCGACTCCTTCGGCCCGGCCGTCAGGTACGTCTGCAGGCCGAGGGTGTGGAACCCGACGCGGGCGAGCTGGTCGAGGCCCGCCTCCTCCTGGCCGTTCTCGGCGAGCATCTCCTTGGCCTCGTCCGGCTCGAGCTCGACCAGGTCGGACTCGAACTTCGCGTCGAGGAAGATGGCGTCGGCCGGGGCGACGAGCGCGCGCAGCTCCTCCTGCATCGCGGTGTCCGCCAGGCCGGCGTCGTCGGTGTTGAAGACGTAGATGAACGGCTTGGCCGTCATGAGCTGCAGCGGCGCCAGGTCCGCGAGCTCGAGGCCGGCGGCCTTCGCGCCCTGGAAGAGCGTCTGGCCCGTCTCCAGCACGGCCTGCGCGGCCTGGGCGGCGGCGAGCTCGGCCGGGTCCGCCTTCTTGGCGCGGACCTCCTTCTCGAGCCGGGGCACGATCTTCTCGAGCGTCTGCAGGTCGGCGAGGACGAGCTCGGTGTTGATCGTCTCGATGTCGTCGCGCGGCGACACGCGCCCGTCCACGTGCACGACGTCCGGGTCGGCGAACGCGCGCGTGACCTGGCAGATCGCGTCGGCCTCGCGGATGTTCGCCAGGAACTTGTTGCCCAGCCCCTCGCCCTCGCTGGCGCCCTTGACGATGCCCGCGATGTCGACGAACGACACGGTCGCGGGCAGGATCCGCTCGCTGCCGAAGATCTCCGCGAGCTTCTCCAGGCGCGGGTCGGGCAGCGGCACGACGCCGACGTTCGGCTCGATGGTGGCGAACGGGTAGTTCGCCGCGAGCACCTGCGCGCGGGTCAGGGCGTTGAAGAGGGTGGACTTGCCGACGTTGGGCAGGCCGACGATGCCGATGGTGAGTGCCACGGGCGACCATCCTAGGGGGCCGCGCGGCGGGCGGCCGGGGCCGTGGACGCCGGAGCACGCGGCGCGGCGGGCCGGGGGCGGTCACGGGCCGCCACCGCGGGTCCCTCAGGCGAAGGAGCGCAGCGCCTGCAGCAGCTCCGGCGCCCGGCGGTCGTACTCCCGGGCGCCGAGCCGGATCCCGCCGAGCAGCACCGCCACGCCGACCCCGGGGCGACCACGACCGTGAGCGCCACGAGGACCGCGTTCCCGGTGAGCACGGCGGCGACCGCGAGCGCGACGCCCGGCAGGCACAGCGCCCCGAGGACGAGCATCCCGACCCACTGGGTCACCATCGTGGCGAACGACGAGCCCTGCGGCGTCGTGAACGGGCTCTCCCCGGCTTCGGCACGGGGTAGACGACGCGCGCGGAGAACACGCTCGCCGCGCCCACGCCCGTGAGCAGGACGCCGACCGAGCCGGCGAGCACCGGCAGGGTCGCGCCCCACCGGCCGGAACCGGCGAGCACCACGACGTCCGTCACCAGCACCGCCGCCCCGCCCACGAGCAGGCCGGCCAGCGCCCGCCCCGCGCGGTCCACGCGGCCGTCGACGGGTGCGGCGACGTGCGTCCAGAACGCGGTGTAGTCGGACGACACGTCCGTCGACAGGGACCACCCCATGACGAACGCGACCAGCAGGCCCGCCCACAGCAGCGACGTGCCGCCCCGCCCGAGGAACCACAGCAGCAGCACCAGCACCGGCACCACGGCGACCGCGCCGGCGTAGCGGGCGTCGCGCACCCAGTACGTGAGGCAGCGCGCGGCCACCGCACCGGTCGGGGTGGCCGGCAGCCGCCCGAAGAACCCGAGCCCGGTGCTGCGCGCCGCGGGGCCGGCCCCCGGCGGGCGCACGAGCGCTGCGGCCATCGCCCGGTCCCACACCAGCGCACCGAGGGCGAGGGAGGCGCACGCCACCGCGAGCTTGCCCAGCGCGGCGAGCCACGCGCCGGCGGCGACGTCCGCCGCGAGCGCCCACGGCGCCCCGAGCGGCGTCCAGCCGACGACGACGGCCACCCCGGGGCGCGTCGTCGCGACGGCGCTCAGTCCCGCGGTGACGCCGATGATGATCGGTCCCGCGAGGATCAGGGGCACGAACGCCAGCACGGCCGCGACCTCGCGGAACCGCCGCCC